>JANTGJ010000118.1 GCA_024762975.1 Candidatus Krumholzibacteriia bacterium | reverse complement strand
CCCTCGGGCGGCCGGCTCGATTCGGGGAAAGAGCAAGGAGGGAGGACTAGTGCGGACGCGAACCCGACCAGGGGTCATCGCCCCATTCCTCGGATTCACCACTTTTTCCTTCTTCCTCGGCCAGTAGATCGTCCAACGAGACCATCTCCGGCGAGGAAGGTTCCTCGAAGGCCGGAATCTGGGAGGACACTTCGCGTGATCCGCCCAATTCGGCCAGGAAACGGTCCAGTCCGCCTCCGCCGGAGGCGGGCAGCTTGACCTGCTGTTCCCGCGCGGCGTCGGCTTCGGCGGCCTCGGCAGCCTCGCTTTCCAGATGGAAACGATAAACCAATTCGTCGGCCAGATCAAAGTATGCGCGGCTGCCCGGCGAGCGACGATCGTAGATCACCGCCGGTTTGCCGCGCAGGGCCATCTCGGAAAGGCGAGTAGTCCGGGGGATTCCGGTGTCGAAAAGTTCTTCGCCGAAATCCTCGGCCAGGCGGGCAGCGACATGGCGTCCCATCCTCGTGCGTTCGTTGGCCATGGTCAAAAACAGACCTTCCAGACGCAACGGACGTTCCGCATCCGCACCGGCGGTATTGCCGTCCGGGGCCGGTTGCCCGACAAAGGCGCGGCGGTGAAAGTCGCCGACGAACTCGAGCAACGGATCGACCGTGCCGCGGCAAAGCTCCTCCGCTTGCACCGGAACCAGATAACTGTCGCTGGACATGAGCGCTGCGCGCGTGGCCGAACCGAGGTTCGGCGGACAATCGACCAGGATCGTGTCATAGAGGAAACGGGCCTGGTCGATCTCGCGTACGAAATCGTCGGCATGCGCTTCGAGCATCTCGAGGAATGCTTCCTCGTCATCCAGGCTGTCGATGCGAGGTGAAACGAAGAAGAGGTCACGCAGGGGCGACGCCTGTGCGAGATCTGTCAGTGCCTTGGGTCCGGTGAAAATCTCGGCGAGACCGGTGCTCAGGTCCGTCGGTTCGACGCCCAGACTGCGGCAGACTCCGCACTGTGGATCGACGCCGACGATCAAAACGGTATGTCCCGACAGCGCGAGAGCGGCGCCGATATTCACTGCCGAAGTGGTTTTTCCGACGCCTCCTTTCCGGCTGACGAGACTGATGACGCGGCCATCCACGGTATCCCAGGGGGTGCGGCGTCGGGGCTCGGCAGTCTCGCAATCGGATTTTTCACTCGCGGCGGTGGGGGACTCTTCGATCGGATCGCGCTCGTTGTCCATCTGGATGCTCCTTGCCCGATTGTGATCGGGCGCAACAAAACACGGAACCGGACTCCGGGGAGCCAGGCAAACCTCGTACAATCCGGCACGAACGCCGGCGTTTTCGGGAGTGGTCTCCGCACTGGGGATCGGGCGACGATCGAGCGGGGACCCGGGAATTCTACTCACCGTTCCGGCCGACTTCAACTGCAAAAATTCTAGAGTGCCAACAATTTCCTGACAAGGGCCTCCGCCCCGTCGAAGACCTCGGCAATTCCGCCGGCCAACATGTAGGCGGGTGTCGTGACCATTCGGTGGGTCTCGTCGACCACGATGCCGGTAGCGTTGCAATGGACGTGCTGGGCGCCCATCGCGTGAATGGCCGCGGCAGTGTCCGGATCGGTTCCGATCGTAACCTGGGGGCTCAGGTCGGCACCAAAGACCCGGGCCAGGATGACAGGAGCGATGCACATGGCTCCGATCGGTCGGTTCTCCGCTTTGGCTGTGCGCAGGAAGGTCTCGACTTCGGGGTGGACCGTGCAGTCGGCGCCGTCGACGGCGAAGGTACACAGATTCTTGGCGGCGCCAAATCCGCCGGGCAACAGGACGGCATCGATCTCGTGAACGCCGACCTCGGCCAGGGGACGGATCTCGCCGCGCGATATTCGCGCCGATTCGGTCAGGATCGTCCGCGCTTCCCCCTCGGCGGGTTGACCTGCCAAGTGGTCGACGACGTGCATCTGGGGGCCGGACGGCGCGCAAACGATCGCCTCGGCACCCTCGCGGGCCAGGGCCAGCAGAGCAGCGCAGGCCTCTTGAATCTCCGAGCCGTCGAAGACTCCGCAACCGCTGAGAATCACTCCGACCTTCTTCATTTCGAACCTCCGCAGGGTAGGGATCTCGCCTGTTCGGATCCTCTGGGTGTACCGGATCGGCCGCGCCGTGTCAACCGGTCCGGCGGCGGCTTGCCCCGGGAGCGAAAAACCAATCCGAAAATTTGAATCCTGCATTCGTGAGGGCTAGTTTGGACGTCTCGCGGGCGCGGCGATCCCTTCGCGCTCCTTACCGGAAAGGCAACGCATGACAGGCAAGATCGCGGTGGGAGGAATCACCCGGGTCGACGGGTTGGTCAAGGTTCGGGTGCTGGGTGCGGCCGCCGGCCATGGCTTGGCCGGAAGGACGCTTTCTTCGCTGGGCCTGAAGGGCATCAACCTGAATTGCGTGACGTCCTTCACCGACAGTGAAGGCGCGAACAATCTTTCTTTCGCCATTCACGCCGACGACCTGGATCAGACGCTGGGTATCCTGCAGTCGCTGCAGGACGAAATCCAGGCCGGGAAGGTCGACTATGAACGAGGCTGTACTTCGATTTCAGTCTATGGTCCGCACTTTTCCGAGCGCCCTGCGATTGCCGGCACTGTTTTCGAGACGATGTCCAATGCGAAGGTGGAGATCCTGATGATCAGTACCTCGTTCTCGACCGTCTCATTCCTGACCTACACGGACCAGGCCACCGTGGCGATCGATCACCTGAGGGAAGAATTCCTGGTCCCCTGATCTCCCGAGCCCGGATCAATAGTTGAAGCCTGAGCCGCCGATGAACTCGCGCAACAGTGAGGTCGGGGGCACCTGGCTGGCGTCGATCGGCAGCAGGAGAGAGAGACGGTCGATCAGGGAACGAGCCAAACCGTAGAATGGGTCGTTCGATTCAACCGCCGCCAACCGCGGCTCTGCCCACAGTTTCAGTACCGCCATCTCGTAGGTCAGCCCCGAATTGAAGAACAGATCCGCGTGGTTCTGGAAGGGGAAGATGTGCCGGTCCTCACCGCGACGGACCTTGGGCCAACGCGCCAGGGTCTCGCTGGCGGTATACCCGCGAAACTGCGCGTCGCGCACGATGCGCCGGAACAGGCGCGAGTGGGTCGTCTTGATGTAGCTGAAGTCGTCGATGTTCATGTGGCAGAGAGCCGAGACGTAGATGCGCAGCTTGTCCTCTTCGGAGATCGCGGGCGTCAGTTGCGGATTCAGAGCGTGGATGCCCTCGACGATCAGGGGTTGTTCGGGCCCGATGCGCGTGGGCTCGGCCGCCGGTGAACTGGTCCCGGTGATGAAATCGTAGCGCGGCAGATTCACCGGTTCGCCGGCCATCAGATGCTTCAGATGCTCGTTGAACAGGTCCACTTTCAGTGCGTCGAGAGCCTCGTAGTCGTAGTCACCATCTTCATCCAACGGGGTTTCCTCTCGATCGACGAAATAGTCGTCGAGGGAAAGCGCATAGGGACGCAGTCCCAGGACGCGCAGCTGCACCGACAGTCGTTTGGCGCAGCTGGTCTTGCCCGAGCTGGAGGGGCCGGCCAACAGGATCAATCGCCCGCCTTCGGGCATGTCGGCAACCTGCTGCGCGGTATCGACGAAGAACTTGGTGTGACGTGCTTCCGAGACCTGGATCAATTCGGCGGTACGGCCCTGCACGATATATTCGTTCATGTGGCCCGTGTCCTGGACGCCCAGATCATCGGCCCAGTGGGAATATTCGCGCAATGTGTGCAACAACTTCGGTTGGGGCGAGATTGTGGCGAGCCGGTCCGGTGCGTGGGGCGAACCGACGAGCAGCACGAAGCCCGGGTCTTCGTGTACCAGACGGAATTCGCGCACGAAGCCGGTCGAGGGCAACTGTCGCCCGTAGTACAGGGGCTGAAATCCCTCCATCCGGTAGAGGGTCATCGCGTCCCGTCGCAGATACCGTGCAGTCTGGTAGCTCTGCGCATCGCCTCGGCGCTTGTGGATCTTCAGTACCGCGCGCAATCCCAGGTTCTGGGGCGTGATCGCCAGATCCTGCTCGACCAGTTCTCGCATCCGCTTCTCCAGCACCATCGTCTGATCCGTCGTCAGGACCGCGCCGTGCTGCAGGGCACAGTACATGCCTCCGCCGTAGCTGAAATCCACGCTCAATTTGTTTTCGGGAAAGAGCTCGTCGGCAGCGACCGCGAGCAGGAACAGCACGGTGCGCTGCAGGGTGGCGCTGGCTTCGCGCTCCTGAAGGCGGATCAGGCGAATGCGCTCTTCGCCCAGGATGGGCTCGCGCAGGGTCGTGCGCCGGCCGTTGATCGAGGCCATGACGACTGGATTGTCCTGATCGGGATCCGCCTCGCCCAGGTCCTGAAGATAGTTCAGCAGGGGAGTGCCGACGGGCAATTCGATGCGAGCCCCGTCGATCTCGGCCCAGGTCATTTCCACAGCCATGCGTATTCTCCCTGTACGAGGCCGTCCGCGGGGGACGACATTCGGACCGGGAGGGGGGCAGGTAAAAGCTAACCCTTGTTCTTCCCGGCGGTGCTGTTATCATTTCCTGCAGATGGCGACTGAGAGGAGTCTCCACCCGCCGCCATGGCTTCGTTCCCGGTTTCGGGACGCCTTGGGCGGGAATCGTTCTGGTAGAAACCAGAGCCCTTGAAGACGATTCCCAGGCCACCGCTGATCAAGCGATTGACCTTGCCCCGGCATTTCGGGCAGCGTTGTCGCGGTTTGGCGGACATGGGCTTGAACTCTTCGGTCACGGCCCCGCAACGGGTGCATTCGTATTCGTAGGTGGGCATCTCAGCCATCTCCAATTCGGCATGCCGGCACTGTATCCTGTATCGGGTGATACGTGGACGGCTTAATATGGCAATGTGATGGCAGCGGCGCCAGCCCGACGATCGGCGGCGCCAGGAACGGCCCCGGGCCGCGATAGCAAAAAGGAAGGTTCGCAATGAAGGTAGCGATCAATGGATTCGGTCGGATCGGGCGCACGGTTTTCCGGCTGCTGCAGCAGCGCGAGGGCGTCGAGGTGGTCGGAATCAATGACATCACCGACCCGGAGGCGCTGGCCTACCTGCTGCGCCACGACAGCGTGTTCGGCAATTTCGGCGGCAAGGCTGAGATTCAGGGCGACATGCTGGTCACGGACAGGGGCTCGGTCAAGATGACGGCCATCCGCAATCCGAGCGAATTGCCCTGGACCGAACTGGGCGTGGATTTCACGATCGAGTCGACTGGCATTTTCCGCCAGCGTGACCAGATCGCCCAGCACCTTCAGGCGGGTGCGAAGAAGGTCATTCTGACCGTCCCGTCCAAGGATGAGATCGACGCCACGATCGTTCTGGGTGTGAACAACGAAGAATTGAAGCCGGAACACAAGATCGTCTCCAACGCTTCGTGCACCACCAACTGCCTGGCGCCGCTGGCCTACGTGTTGGACAAGGAATTCGGGATCGAGTCCGGTCTGATGACCACGACCCATGCCTACACCAACGATCAGAAATTGATCGATGCGCCGCATAGTGATCTGCGTCGGGCCCGTGCCGCTGCCGAGAACATCATCCCGACCACGACGGGCGCCGCCCGTGCCGTGGGCAAGGTGCTGCCGCAACTGAACGGCAAGCTGGACGGGATGGCCATGCGTGTGCCGGTGCCCTGTGGCTCGGTGGTCGATCTGGTCACCAAGATGTCCCGGACGGTGACGGTCGAGGACGTAAACGCCGCTATGAAGGCTGCCGCCGAATCCGACCGGTTCCGCGGGATCCTGTCCTACAACGAGGACTTCATCGTCAGTGGCGACATCGTGGGCGACACGCACTCGTCGGTCTTCGACCCGGGTTGTACGGCGGTCATCGATGGCAACATGCTGAAGTCCGTCAGCTGGTACGACAACGAGATGGGCTATTCCAGCCGCGTCTGCGATCTGCTGAACCTGCTGGCCGAGGTCGGTTGATCTTGACCGCTTCGACGAAGCGAGGGGCGCGGGAATTTTTCCGCGCCCTTTTTCATCTCCTTGCTCCTGCCGAGGTCTGGCCATGCTGTGGCTGATCGCAGCCTCGTTGCTGTGGGCCTTTTCGTTCGGGCTGATCAAGGGGTACCTCGTCGGGCTGGATCCGGCGACGGTGGCGGCCGGTCGTCTGCTTCTGGCAGCATTGGCTTTTCTGCCCTGGTTGCTGCGGGCGAGGCTGCAGCGCCGGGCTGCCCTGGCGGCCGCCGCTCTGGGGGCTGTGCAGTTCGGTCTGATGTACGTGTTGTACATCGCTTCGTTCCAGTGGTTGGCTGCGTGGAAGGTCGCACTGTTGACCGTTTTCACTCCCTTTTTCGTGATCGCAGCGCAGGATCTGGGAGACCGGCGTCTGGACCGTCGTGGTCTGGTGGCCGCTGCCATCGCGGTTGCCGGTGCGGTTTGGGTGCAAGCCGGTACGACGAATGGATCCCCAGGTGGATGGACGTTCAACGAGTGGCCGGGAATCCTGTTGCTGCAGGGAGCGAATCTCTGTTTCGCCTTGGGCCAGGTTCGGTTCCGTCCCCTCGTGAAACGTTGTGGAGGGAACGAGTCCGGGGCGCTGGCCTGGATGTACGTCGGGGCCTTTTTTCTTGCCGCCCTGGCGGCGATTCCGCACCTGGACAGCGTATCGGCCGGCTGGGAATCGAGGCAGGTGCTGGTGCTGCTGTACCTGGGGTTGATCCCCACTGCGCTGGGGTTTGCCTTCTGGAACAAGGGCGCCGCACGAACGGGGACCGCGTTTCTGGCGGCAGCCAACGATCTGAAGATTCCGTTGGCGGTACTGGTCTCGTGGCTGGTGTTCCGGGAGGCGGCGGATCCGGTGCGCGTGTTGCCGGGGTTGGTTGCCGTGGCCGTAGCATTGTGGATGGTCCGCGGGCGCGCTGCGCGGTAGCGGACACCGGCCCGATGCGGTCGTGGTTGTCATGCGCTGGTGGGTGCTGTTAGATTGCGGACTCGATTCGCGGCCGGAGCATCGGCGCACCGTGCGGCGCGAACGGGACGGACTGGGAATGACCGACGGAATCACGGCAATTCACGAAGACAATCACCTGCTGGTGGTCGACAAGCCGGCCGGGTTGCTCGTGCAGGGCGATCGCAGCGGCGACGAGACCCTGTTGGAACGGGCACGCGAGTACATTCGCCGCAGATACGACAAGCCCGGCAACGTCTACCTGGGGCTGGTACATCGGCTGGACCGGAATGTCTCCGGGGTGGTCGTGCTCGCAAGAACGAGCAAGGCGGCAGCCCGATTGTCCGAGCAATTTCGCAAGGGTACGCCCGGCAAGTTCTATCTGGCCGTAGTCGAGGGAAAGCCGCCCGCCGATCGCCAGGAGCTGAAGGCCTATTTGACCGTCCAGGGCGATGCGCACGGTGTGACCCGGGCCGAGCTCACCCCGTTCGAAGGGGCGCGCGAAAGTGTGCTGAACTACGAGGTGCTCGACCGGAATCGCGGCGCGAGTCTGTTGCGTGTGCAACCTCGGACCGGACGCCGGCACCAGATCCGGGCGCAGCTGGCTCTGATCGGATGCCCGTTGCGGGGTGATGTGAAATATGGTGCGGCACGCGGGTTGCCCGATCATCGGATCGGCCTGCACGCGGAGCGATTGGCGTTGGCCCATCCGATCGGTGCCGTCCCGATCGAGTTTACCGCTCCGGTGCCGGGAGATTGGCCCTGGCTTGAGAAACGGGGAAGCTGATGCTGGAGATCCGGGCCACGATCATCGGCGGTGGCATCGTGGGCTGCTGCATTGCCGACCAGTTGCAGCGGCGCGGGATCGAGACCGTTCTCCTGGAGAAAGAAAACGCGTTGGCGCGCGGTACGACCTCCCGCAACAGTGAAGTCTCGCACGGGGGGATGTACTATCCGACCGGCAGTCGGAAAGCCCGCTGCTGCGTGCGGGGGCGGCATCTGCTGGCGGAGTTCTGCGCGGACGCCGGTGTAGCCTATCGCGAGTGCGGCAAACTGATCGTCGCGGTGGATGAGACCGAGCGCCCGCGCATCGAGGAACTCTTCGAATTGGGCAACGCCAACGGGGTCGAGGACCTGCGCCTGATCGAGCAGGACGAACTGACTCGGCTCGAACCCGAGATTCGGGCCACGACCGCTCTGTATTCGCCCCGGACGGGAATTCTCGATGCCGAAGGCGCTACTCGCGCCTATGCCACCCGTGCTGAGGGAAACGGCGCCCAGGTCCTGACGGGATCGGCGGTGACCGGGTTGGAGAAGGACTCCGACGGTTGGCGGGTGACCGTGGCGGCGACGGACGGGCGCCGGGCGGGCTGGACACATCGCTCGCGGATCGTGATCAACGCCGCCGGTCTGTTTGCCGACCGGATCGCCGAACTTTCCGGGGCCCGGGTGGACGAGCGGGGCTGGCGGCAGATTCCGAGCAAGGGGAACTACTTTCGCATTGATCCGCGGCATGCCGGCCGTATCAGGCATCTGGTCTATCCGGTGCCGCCGGCGGATGGATCGAGCCTGGGCACGCACGTGTGCCTGGATCTGGCCGGCCAAATGCGGCTGGGCCCGGATTTCGAGCGGATCCCGGCGCCACCGGAGCCGCCGAAGCTGTTGGAAGAGGCGTGGGATTATCGAGTCGATCCGGGGCGGGCCGCCGCGTTTCTAAAATCCGCGAGGAGTTTCCTGCCCTGGCTGGAGGCAGACGATCTGGGCCCGGATCAGTGTGGTATCCGGCCCAAACTTTCGAGCACGGAGTTTCGCGACTTCGTGATCGAAAGCGAAATCGGTGATCGGCAGGGGCTGATCCAACTGCTGGGTATTGATTCGCCGGGGCTGACCAGCGCACCGGCGTTGGCCGAGATGGTCGCCGACCGGGCCGTGGAATTGCTGTAGGAGAAGAGAATGTGGATCGTCATCGGACTGCTCTGTGTATGTGCCTGGCTGATTTTGCCGGGCCGCCGGCGCAGCCGGACCGATCGCGCCCCGCTGTTTGTTCGGACGGGCCGGCACTGGAAGCGCAACTATGGGCGCCGCGCCTTTTTGCGCCTGGGTGCGGCCACGGCGGCGTCGGGGGTGCTTGCCTATTCGGGCGCGGACGAGGCCATCGAGAGCTGGCACCGGGATCGCGTTCGTTCTTCGCTCAGCGACCGGATGGCGCACCTCGCCAAATTCGGCGGTGAGCGGTTCTGGTTCCTGGCCTGGGCGACGCTGGGCGTCACCGATGCCTGGCTGCGCACCAGTGCCCTGAGCCGGTGGGGGCGGCAGAATTTCGAGGCGATGGTCGTCGGTTTGCCGACATTGTGGACGTTGCAGCGTACGCTCGGCGCCAACCGTCCGACCTCGGACGACGCGAGCCCACGCTGGCGACCGATGGCGGCGGACAACTCGGCCTCCGGCCACACTTTCATCGGTGCGGTTCCGCTGCTGCACCTGGCCCATCGCGTTCGGGGTGGTGCTCCTGCCCGTTGGGCTGCACGAGCGGCCTCGACGCTGAGCGGTTGGTCGCGCCTGAATGACCGGAAACACTATCCGGGCCAGATTCTCCTGGGCTGGACCATTGCCTGGAACGCGGTCGAGGCGACCCGCGTTCGCACCGACGACACCGACGACACCGACCGCGCCAGCGGCGACGAGAAAGAGATGGTTCATGATTCGACCAGGCAAGACAACTGATCCACTGCGTCTCGCATCCCTGCTTGGATTGATCGCCTGGTTGGCCCTGCCGCCGCTGGCGGTCTCGGTCGAGATGGTACCCCGCACGCTGACCCGGGAACTGGACGTTGCTCCCCTGGACCAGAGCGCCGTCTGGACGGTGCCCGCCCTGAATTTCGAACGGTTGAAAGCCGAGGATCTCCAGCGCGATCAACTGGGATTGCCCTACCGTTTCGCGGAGCCGACCCGCGTGCAACTGACGACGGAAAATTCCGGCTCCTGGGTGCGTGCCGCCGATGGTACCGAACTCTGGCGCCTGCGAATCGATAGTCCCGGTGCTCTCTCGATGAATCTGGGTTTCGTTCGATGCCGTCTTTCGCAGGGAATGCGGCTGGCTATTCATTCTCCCGATGGTGTAGAGACTTTTGCCTTCGATGCCGGTGACAACAAGAGCCACGGCCAATTGTGGACGCCGATCCTGCCGGGTCCGCAGATCGTGCTGGAGTTGGCGGTCCCTCGGGGCGGGCGGGAGAATATCGACCTGGAATTGGGGACGATCGCCTCCGGCTATCGCGGATTCCACGAACCCCGCGACGAGAAGGGGGACTGGTGCGAGATCGACGTCGTGTGTTCCGAGGGTGACGAGTGGCGCGACGAGATCGACGCCGTCGGTGTCTACACCGTCAGCGGCATCTGGAAATGCACCGGCACGCTGGTGGCCAATACCCGCGACGACGGCCGGCCTCTGTTCCTGACGGCCCACCATTGCGATATCGACACGGACAACGCCGCGTCGGTGGTCGTGTACTGGAACTATCAGAGCCCGACCTGCGGACAGCAGGGCGGCGGTAGCCTGGCGTCGTTCCAGAGCGGTTCGACGCTGTTGGCCGACTATTCCCCTACGGACTTCAGCCTGATCGAACTGGATGAGATCCCCGATGCGGCGCTGGGAGTCCGGTATGCTGGCTGGGACCGATCGGATGCCGATCCCGACAGCGTGGTTTGCATCCACCATCCCCAGGTGGAAGAGAAAAGCATCAGCTTCGATTTCGACGCCACGCGCCGCACGAGCTGGAACAGCGAAGTCACACCTGGCGACGCAACGCACCTGATGGTCGAGGACTGGGATCTCGGCACGACCGAAGGCGGATCTTCGGGCAGCGCCCTGTTCAATACGAAACACCGCATCGTCGGTCAACTGCACGGTGGTTGGGCCGCCTGCGGCAATGACCGCCCTGACTGGTACGGAAGGTTGGCCGCTTCCTGGGACGGCGGGGGCACGCAGCAGAGCCGTCTTGCGGATCACCTGGATCCGCTGGGTACCGGTCTGCAGGTTTTCCCGATCGTGTTTCCCCTCGAGGTGGACGGGCTCGACGATTGGGCTCCCAGTGGACCGGTCGGCGGGCCGTTCCGTCCGGATGCCGCGATGATCCGGGTATCGAATCCGTCCACCGATTCACGGAGTGCGGTAATCACCACGGATGTGCGTTGGCTGGAGGTGCCGGCCGGTCCGGTGCCGATCCCAGCTGGTGGTTCGACGGATCTCGAGTTGGCTCTCGAGAATCTGGCTGTGGATCTGCCCAGCGGAGATCACGCCGCGACAATCACTGTCGAGGAGACCGTCAGCGGCCAACGCCGCGATTACGAGATCCTGTTGCGGGTGGGAGGGGCGGCCCAGTTGATCGTCCAGGATGCGGCGCCGAATCCATTTTCGAGCTATGTCGAATTGGGCTTCAACCTGGGCACGAGCCTGCCCTACCGCGCTCGCGTGTGGGATCTGCGCGGACGTCAGGTGCGTGATCTGGGGACCCGCCAGGGATTGCGCGGAGCGAATCAGGTGACCTGGGACGGACTCTCGGACGGCGGGGCGCGCGCGGCCGCCGGTGTCTACATTCTGCAGATCCAAGCCGGGGATGAAGAGGCCCGCGTCCGGGTTCTGGCGATGCACTAGCTTGCAGAAAGACCGTCCGGGCGAGGGGCCCGGA
>JANTGJ010000117.1 GCA_024762975.1 Candidatus Krumholzibacteriia bacterium | reverse complement strand
TTGACCGCGGACAGCAACAGCAGGGCTTCCTGATATCCGGAGTAGATCGACTCGATCCGTTCGCGCATCTCCATGTTCTCTCCTGCCTGTGGGCACCCGTTGTCCGCACCTCTTGACGCAACCCCCTGCATTTCGCTACCGTGATGGATCGTTGAATCGCAACGGTGTCACAAAGGGGGACATGACATGTATCGTATGGGGCTATTGCTGCTACTATTGATCCTGATCGCCACACCTGCCATCGCTGACGAGCAATTCATCTGGACAATGGAGGATGCACCCTTGTCGGTGGACATTCCCGTTCACCTCAACGCCGAGTTGAGCGACGTCTGGAAGGTGCGGATCTCCATCGAAGGCCGCGGTGGTTTGCAGTACGCGACCTGCCCCGATGGCGGCGACTACTACGAGCTGGAATTGCCGTATGGCCTGGACGTCGACCTGGACGGATGGGGCTGGGAAATGCCCGAACTCCCGGCCGTTCCCTTTTCCGACGCCTGGATGCGCGCCTTCGAAGACTTCTCCTCGTTCGAGGATGGCCAAGCCACGCTTCGCCTAAATCTGCTCGTGCCCGACCTGGACAGCAACTCCGGCTGCTACTACTCCGGTTCGGATCCGCTCACGGTCAGCTCGGTCACGGTCATCGTGGACTGTCTGGCGGCGCTGCCGA
Source organism: Candidatus Krumholzibacteriia bacterium (assembly GCA_024762975.1). Lineage (GTDB taxonomy): Bacteria > Krumholzibacteriota > Krumholzibacteriia > LZORAL124-64-63 > LZORAL124-64-63 > JANTGJ01. Next base: position 11,061 of record JANTGJ010000117.1, on the reverse strand, counting down.
GCGATCCACTGGACTGGAGCGCGATCAAGGCATGGTACCGCTGATCCGCCCGCGTGCAAAGGATCGGATCCAACGGGGTCGCCGGTTTCCGGCGGCCCTTGACCTTCGCCCCCTTCTTCGTTGTTATTAGAGGCATGATTCGTTTCCACATCCTGGGTGCCGGCGGAGCCGTGCCCACCCCTACGCATACGCCCGCCGCCTACCTGGTGACGGTCGACGGTGATCCGGTGCTGGTGGACCCCGGCCCGGGAGCCCTGGTGCGCCACGTACGCTGTGGCGAGGCTCCCCACGGAGTCGACGACCTGCAGTACGTGCTGATGACACACCTGCACCCGGACCACTGTGCCGATCTGGTGCCGTTGCTTTTCGCGGCGCATTCGGTGGTTCTGCAAAGGACCGATACGCTGCACCTGATCGGCCCCGTCGGGCTGGCGGCGTATCTCGAGAGCCTGCGCGGGCTGTATGGAACCTGGCTGGAACCCCGGCGTCGGGAATTGGCGGTCCGCGAACTGATCCCGGGCGAGACCGTCGAACTGCCCTCGGGGGGTCGATGCGAGTCCTTTGCCGCCCACCATCCGAAGGACTCGTTCTCGCGACAGCCTTTGGGGTACCGATTTTTGGACACGCAGGGTTCCGTTGCCGTTTTTTCCGGGGACACCGAGGCCTGTCCGGGGTTGGAGCAGGCGTCCCGGGGAGCCGACCTGCTGGTGGTCGAGTGCTCGACACCCGACCACCTGGCCACGTCGGGACACATGACTCCGGCGGCCGTGGCCGACCTGTGCCGGAGCGCCCAGCCGAAGCAGACCGTTCTGACCCACCTGTATCCGGCCGCAGCCGCCACGGATCTGGAGGCGATCATCGCGCGTGACTGGGACGGCCCGGTCCACCAGGCGCGCGATGGTGACATCTTTGTCGTACCGAAGGAAAAGAACCCGATTCGCCGGGATCCCGGCCAGGAGTAGCCATGTTCCGCAGCTTGATTCCCAGCCGGCGTGTCCCCATTCTCGCGCTCGTTCTGTGCCTGATCGGCGCCGGTGTCGTCTGCGCCCAACCGGCCCCGCCCCAGGAAATCGAAGGCCGTGGCGAAATGGAGCTGGTCCTGATTCACGGCCTCGGCAGTTCGGCCACCGTGTGGGATCGCATTGAGCCGTTCCTCCAGGGCAGTTTTCGGGTCCATCGTTTCGAATTGTCCGGACATGGCAACACGCCCACCGTGCCGCAGGCGACGATCGCGGACGAGGTGGAGCGGCTGGACGAGTTCCTGAATGACGGCGACATCATTCTGCCGATTCTGGTCGGACACGGGATGGGCGGCATGATCGCCCTGACCTATGCGCTGGACCACCCCGCGGACGTCAAGCGCCTGGTATTGATGGACACGGCGCCGAGGCAGCTGGTCAGCCAGGAGATGAAAGCGAAAATCACCCAGGAAATGCTGGACGACTACGATCGCTTCGTCGCGTCCCGTTACCTGGCCATGAGCCCCGACAAGGAAGTGACCGACGAGATCGTCGATCAGGCCCTGCGCACCGACAGTGCCAGCTTCATCTCGCTGCTGATGAGCAGTTTCGACTACGACGAGACGCCCCGTCTTCGCGGACTCTCGGTCCCCACGCTGGTGATCGGTTCGGATATGATGTTCCCGACCGCGGAGCGGAGCCGGGCCGTACTGGACGCCATCGGATTCGCCAGCGCCCCTTCGCTGAGTTTCAAGCGCATGGCCCGCACGGGTCACTTCATGATGCTCGAACAGCCGGTCTATCTGGCCAGCGTGATCGTGGCCTACGGCCTGACCGGCGACAAGATTTTCCAGGTGGATTGACGAAACTCCGTCAACGCGCGAGCAGCGCCAGGTCGTTGTCGACCATCATCACGACCAGTTGTTCGAAGTTCACGGTGGGCTCCCAGCCCAACACCCTGCGCGCCTTCGAACTGTCCCCGATCAACTGGTCCACTTCGGCCGGGCGCAGGAAACGGGGATCCTGTTTCACGTGATCCTGCCACTTCAGGCCCACATGGTCGAAGGCGACCTCGAGGAATTGCCGCACCGAATGGGTCTCGCCCGTCGCCACGACGTAGTCGTCCGGTGTGTCCTGCTGCAGCATCAGGTACATCGCGCGCACGTAGTCGCCGGCAAAACCCCAATCCCGTTGGGATTCCAGATTTCCCAGTAGCAGTTCATCCGCCAGGCCCAGCTTGATGCGAGCGACACCATCGGTAATCTTGCGGGTGACGAATTCCTTGCCGCGCCGCGGACTTTCGTGGTTGAAGAGAATTCCCGAGACCCCGAACACGCCGTAACTCTCGCGGTAATTCACCGTGATATGATGCCCGTAGGCCTTCGCTGCGGCATACGGACTGCGCGGGTGAAAGGGAGTATTCTCGTTCTGGGGCACCTCGCGCACCTTGCCGAACATCTCGCTGGATGATGCCTGGTAGAAACGGGCTTCGGGCGCCACCTGCCGCACGGCCTCGAGCAGCCTCACGACACCCAGGGCGGTGAACTCGCCGGTCAGCACCGGCTGGCTCCAACTGGTCGGCACGAACGATTGCGCAGCCAGGTTGTAGATCTCATCCGGCTGTACCTGGTCGAGCGCCTTGACCATGGAAGCGGGATCCAGCAGGTCGGCCTCCACGAAATGGATCCGGTCACCGAGGTGCTCGATGCGGAAACGGGTCTCGGTACTGGAACGGCGCACCATCCCGTAGACTTCGTAGTCCTTTTCCAGCAACAATTCCGCCAGGTACGACCCGTCCTGGCCCGTGATGCCGGTAATCAGCGCTTTCTTGGCCATCGAGCCACTCCCATTCGATTCAGCCGGTCGGACAAAAATTCGGAGGCGCCACCGGGCGAGGGATCGCTCGGGTTGCCGCATCGGGAAATCCAAACATAGCATAGGAATAAGGATCTGGACAAGTTCCCTGCGAATCGTCACTTTTGACCTTTCACGAACCATCGCATCCCGCACCAGGAGGCGTTCTCATGGCCATCATTCTCGATGGATCCGGACTGACGATCGAAAAGGTCGTGCGCATCGCGCGGCAGGGCGAAAAAGTGGAACTGGCGACCGATGCGCTGGAGCGGATCCGTACCTGCCGCACTCTGCTGGAAAAGAAAATCGAAGCCCGCGAAATCATGTACGGCGTCAACACCGGCATCGGCGAATTCTCCGAGATCGTGCTCGACGACGATCAGGTGCGCGAGTTCCAGAAGTACCTGATCTACAACCACGCTGCCGGAATCGGAGACCCTGCTCCGATCGAGTACGTCCGCGGTGCGATGGCCGGACGAATCAACGTGCATGCGCACGGCCATTCGGGTTGCCGACCCGAGATCACCCTGACCCTGGTCGAGATGTTGAACCAGGGTGTAACGCCCTACGTCTGCCAAAAGGGCTCCGTGGGTGCGAGCGGCGATCTGGCCCCCATGTCGCAGGTAGCCCTGTTGATGTTGGGCGAAGGCCAGGCCTACTACCAAGGCGATCTGCTACCCGGGGGCGAGGCTCTCGCGCGCGCCGGCATCGAAGTCCCGGGTCTGCATGCGCGGGACGGGCTGGCAACGATCAATGGCTCGAACGTATTGACGGCGATGAGCGCCCTGCACATCCACGACATGGAGCGTTGGATCAAGCAGGCCGAGATCACGGCCGCGATGTCGCTTGAGGCCCTGCTGGCAAACATGAAGCCCTACGAGAGCCGCCTGCACGAAGTGCGCGGGTTCGGCGGCGCCGTCACCAGCGCGAAAGTGATCCGCCATTGCCTCGAAGGTAGTGACCTGCTGACCGGCAAGGTCAAGACCAAGGTTCAGGATGCCTATTCGATGCGTTCGACGCCACAGGTGATCGGCGCCGCGCGCGATGCCGTGGCCTACGCCCGCAGCCAGGTCGAGATCGAGCTGAACGGTGTCGGCGACAACCCGATCTTCTTCCCCGCGGAAGACCGTTTCCTGACCGGTGCGAATTTCCAGGGCTCGCCCGTGGCCCTGCCCATGGAAATGGCCGGCCAGGCGATCACCATGGTCAGCGTGCTGAGCGAGCGGCGCCTGAATCGCCTGCTGAATCCGGCCCTGAGCGCCGGCCTGCCCCCATTCCTGACCAAGGGCGCGGGCATGTTCAGCGGCATGATGCTGTCGCAGTACACGGCCGATAGTCTGATCGTCGAGCAGCGCATCCTTTCCACTCCGGCGGCCATTGCCTCGATTCCCGCGGCGGCCGATCAGGAGGATTTCGTTTCGATGGGCATGAACACGGCCATCAAGAACGGACAGATCATCGACAACGCCAACGGCATTCTGGGCATCGAGATGATGGGCGCGGCCCAGGCGCTGGACCTGCGTGATTTCAAGACGGGCGAAGGCGTTTCCGCGGCCCGCAAGCGGGTCCGCGAGACGGTCGATTTCCTGGATGTGGATCGCTCGCTGGCGCCGGATCACACCGCAATGCAGGCGCTGGTGAAGTCGGGCGAGGTGCTCGAGGCCGTGGAGAAGGTCACCGGAGATCTGCTGGCCTGATCGATTCGGCAGTGGAAGCGGAGGGGCGGTCGTTCGCGGCCGCCTCTTTTTTGCGTGGGGCCGATGTGGCGCAGGGCTCACTCGTACCAAGGCCGGCCTGCGGCTCTATCTCTCGGTATGAATGGGCCCCGGGCTTCGCCCGGGGCCAAGGAAAAAATGACTCGTGGTCAGCTTGTCGTTTCATTATTTCAGAAGCATCATCCTCCTGGATTCGCTGAATGGCCCGGCCTCGAGGCGATACACATAGGTGCCGGAAGCGCACTGCCGTCCCACGAAGTCACACCCCTCCCACAGCGCCTCATGGCGACCGGGATCACGATACTCCCCATCGATCAGCGTCCGCACCAACCGCCCGCTCACATCATAAACCCGCAGGCTGACCGCCTCCCTGCGCGGTAATTCGAACGCGATCAGCGTCTGCGGATTGAACGGGTTCGGATAGCTCGCCAGCAATCGCGTCACCGTCGGCAACTCTCCTTCGTCTGACACCGGAGTCGGGCCCTGGTTCAAGAGCACCGAGACGTTGTCGGTGTTCCGGTTGGCGGTGGCCAGATCCATGTCGCCGTCGCCGTCCAGGTCGGCCGAGACGACGCAGCGGGGGTACTGTCCGACGTAGTTCGTCGCCGGCGAACCGAAGGTGCCGTCACCCAGGTTCAACCGGCAGTAGATCCTGAAACCATAGTAGTAGGTAACGACGAGATCGAGGTAGCCATCGCCGTTCAGGTCAGAGCAGCAGAGATCCCAGGGCGAATCGGAAGCGTAGACCGTCATGGCACCGAAGACCGCATTGCCCTGATTCAACCGGACCGTGACGTTTTCCGCGTAGGAATTGGCCGTCACCAGATCCACCTGGCGATCACCGTTGACGTCGGCCAGCGCCACACGGACCGGCCCATCGTCCATGCCGACGGATGTAAAGGGGGCAAAGGTTCCATCGCCCTCATTGAGCAGGATCGAGACGCAGTCGTCGACATTGCTGACCACGGCCAGATCCATGTCCCCGTCACGGTCCAGATCGGCGGCGGCCACGTCGTAGACCAGGCGGTCCGTCGCGTAGACCACGTGATCGGCGAAGGTGGCGTCGCCATGGTTCATCAATACGGAGACGCTGGCGCCGCCGGCGTTGCCGGCGATCAGATCCATGTCCCCGTCGCCGTCCAGATCGGCTGCTTCGACCGACAGCGGCACATCACCGGTGGGCCAATCCCGGAGAGTCGTGAATCCGCCCGACCCGTTGTTCAGCCGGGTCGACACCTCGTCGCCATAGCCCTTGGCCACGGCCAGGTCCATGTCCCCGTCGCCGTCCAGGTCCGCGACGACCAGGTCCTCGGGCTCGAATCCGATGCTGTAATCGGTCGCGGCGGTGAAGGAGCCACCGCCCTCGTTCATCAGCACGGACACGTTGTTGGATTCCCCATTAGCCACCAACAGATCCACATCGCCATCGCCGTCCAGATCGGCGGCACGGACCGCTTCGGGCTCGAGACCGGCGCCGTGCACGACCTGGGAGTCGAAGAATCCGGAAGCCCCCCCGGCACCGATGGTGTACGACCACGAGTAGCTCGACTCCAGGTGCATGCCCCCGGTGGCGCAGATCCCCGTCGTCACGACCCCCGTCACGAGTTCGCCGGGCAAGAAGTCGTCGAACGGATCGATGTTGGCCAGGATCCGGCCGGAGGTTTGGGTCGAACCGATACTGCCTTCGTGCAGCCCCGACCGGCTGCCGTGGACGACCAGGTTGCCGCCGGTGAAAGTGTCATCGGCCACATTCAGGGAGAAGGACACATCGATGTTTCGATCGGCGGCGAAGCCCTGACTGTTCGCGCCCGGAACGACCGACAAGACCTGCGGAGGGGAACCGTAGGTACCGAACGGTGAACCGACGTACGCCGCGTCGATCGCCTGAACGCTCCAGTAGACCGGATCACCCGACGGTACGGTAAGTCGCCAGCTCAGATTGTGCCCCACGTTGCCCTGGTCCGGATTCCTGCGAAATCCCGTGGTCGCATCGGACATCGCGCTCATGGCCTCGTCGCCGTAGAGGGTCGTTCCGACACGCAGGTTGTAGGTCAGTCCCGCGGTCGGCGTTTCGGCGTCGGCCGCCGCGTTCCAGCTGAAGGTGGCCGTGTTGCCCCAGCGACTCAACTGCAGGTTCGTCGGAGCCGCAGGCGGGGTGTTGGCCGTGGCCGAGTCGTTGGTATAGACCACCGTGACGGGATTCACCGTCTGCCGGCCACAGGTGATGATGTCCAGATCGCCGTCGTTGTCGAAATCGCCCCAGGCCACCGCCGAGTAGTCCATCCCCACCAGCCCGGCGCCGATGGCGCCCCAATCGCCCAGGTGGTTGCGATCCAGGACCCGGGTGACGCGGGTGTGACTGCTGGTTTCGCCCGAGACCAGAATCTCGAGCTCTCCGTCGTTGTCATAATCGCCCCAGGCTCCATCCCCGTGCAGCACCGCCGTCAGGAGCCAGGCGCCCGAATCGGTGAAAACGCCGGCCGAATTCTCGTAGATCCGGTGATCCACGCTGGACCCCGCATAGGCGCCGCCCAGCAGGATGTCCAGGTCGCCGTCAGCATCGTAGTCGCCCCACTCGGCGAAACCGCCAAACATTCCAACCAGGCCCGCACCGATATCCGTGAAGATGCCCGAGTTGTTCTCATAGATGCGTGAGAGTGCGGCGGAGTTGTCGTAACCGGCTAGCAGAAGATCCAGGTCGCCGTCGTTGTCGTAATCACCCCAGTCGGCCGAGGAGTAGCGGACCCCAGGCAGCCCGGCGTTGATGTCGGTGAACCCTCCGGGATCGTTGCGATAGATCTCGCTGATGATGCCGGACCCGGTGTCGCCGCTGAGCAGGATGTCCAGGTCACCGTCATTGTCGTAGTCGCCCCACACGGCTGCTCCGTTCTCGACACCGGGCAGGCCCGCACCGGTGCTGGAGAACGAACCGCCATTGTTGCGCAGGACCCAGGCCCGCGGCACGAAGTCACCTCCGATGTACTCGGCACCGATCAGCAACAGGTCCAGGTCGCCGTCATTGTCGTAGTCGCCCCAGGCGATGGAACTGCCGGCGAGGGAGGAGATGCCGATGCTGCTCTCGGTGAAGGTCCCGCCCTCGTTGACGCCCAGCAGGGTAGCTCCGGAGAAGCCCGTGGCGAGAAAGTCGAGATCGCCGTCGTTGTCGTAGTCCCCCCACTCGACGTCGCCGCCATAGCCGGCGCTGTAGGCGGAGTGTTGGGGCGGATAGGAATTTCAACCGCATAGTCCGCCCTCCCGAGCCCGGATCTCCTCGATTTGTCCGCCCGATTCTACCACACCGACCGACCGATGTCACCGGGATTCGGCCCCAACGCGCCCCCACACCCCGATTTCGAGCCTCCAGAGCCCTGTTCGGCCCGGCTCCCGGCACACCGATCCAGCGGCCGCTCTATGCGTCGGCAACCTGGTCTTCCGTCCTGCACCATGAATTCAATCCCAGCGATCGCCCAGCGGCCCTGCCGTCTGGTCCATCTCCGGCCAATCCGCCGCGCCGGCATCCTGGTTGAACGCAAACTCCGCCTGCGGCGGCGACCGCGCCGGCAGAATCGCCGGCGGCTCGATCGGTTCGTCGATGTGACGCAAGATGCGCTCAATGGTCGGCGGATCCAGCACGAAGGCGATGATCCGCATGGGAGTGCCGCAGTGCGGGCACTGCAGGGGGAGGCATTCATAGATACGGGTCAGCAGCAGCGCCCAGCAACGGGCGGCCGCGCGGCCGAGGCGGCTGGTGGGCCGGTCGTCCGGCAGGTCGACCTCCTCCAGGCCCATCTTCTCGCTGGCTTCCTGCAGCAACTGTAAGGTCGCTCCGGCCGGGCCGGCCGTCTCGATGACCGCGCGACGCAACTTGGCGTTCGGAGCCAACACGCCGCAGTAGCGGTGTTTGTGTACCCGGGGCGGCGTGACCAGCTGGGCCAGGTGGTCCAGCAGCTCGAGCGGCGTGAGGACCAGTTCGGTGCGGCCATCGGCCGTCGGTTTCCGCAAATGATAGACGAGCTGGTCCTGGTTCAGCCTCCCGAGTCGCTCCTGGCTCAGCGGCGGCCGGGCGCAGTAGCGAACCAGCCGCTCGAGCCCCTGCCGGTCCCAGCCCGGCACCGTGACCGAAGCGTCGACCGACCAGCCGCCGGCGTGGTCGGGCGTATCCAGGACATGGACTGCATCGTCATCGAGGTGGCCGTGGCGCAGCAGCCATCGCAGACCGCGTTGACGCATCTTTGCCTGGACGGCCCGGAAGTCGGCCCGGTCCAGGTCCAGCGCCGGATGGAAGACCGCTTCGCCGTCCTCGCCGGCGGCGAACACGCCGTCGGTCGCCAGCACATGGAAATGGACATGACTGTTGAGGTAGCTGCCGAACCGGTGGATGAAGGCCACGGCGCCGTACCGGGCACCCGGCGGGGCCTCGGGGCTGTTCTGGCGCAGGGTCGTCTCCATCGCGCGCAGGAAGACGCCCAGCAGCCCACCGACGACCTCCGGCTTATGTCGAAGGTGCCATCTGACCCGCTTCGGCACCGAAAGCACCCACTGACGCATCTGCACCCGCGGCAGGACATCGTCCACCAGGTGGGCCGCCGTCTCCACCATCCTGCGTGTGGCGCACGACGGACAGATATCGCGGCCCTTGCAACTGAACGCGATCAGGAAGTCGTGTCCGCAGCCGGAGCAGTAGGCGCGGCAGAATCCGTGCGCCAGAACTCCGCAGCGCAGATAGCTGCGGAACGCGGCTTCGATGTGGAACGGGACCGGAGCGATCTCGTCGCCGTCGCAATCGCCGCCTGCCAGGTAGGTCTCGAGGTTCTCGCGGGCGACGCGATGCAACAGTGTCCGAGCTGGTCGGCGGGGACGATAGATCGATGGTGCCGTCGCAACTGACGTCCGCGCGGCGGAGAGACCGGCCATGAATCCTCCCGATCGCCCAAAGGCCGCGGGAGGATGTGGATTGGGATGTTGCGGGTCCGGATTGCCGGCATGACAAAGGCGGTTGACGGCCGATCAACGAACTGTCCATCCGGCAACTCTCGGCCGGAGCGCCGGAAGGAGCCGCACCAGGTAGTCCCAGCTATGGTGCCGGATCATACGGCGATGACGCCGTCGAGGCCGTTACGAGAAATCCGCCTGCCTGGCCTCGTCGATGCGTGAAGGCGAGGGGCGGTCGTTCGCAGCCGCCTCTCTTCTACGTGGCCCCACAGCGCTGTCGCAAGCTTCCGGCCGCCCGAACAGATACCCCTGCCCGTACTTGACGCCCAGCTCGAGCAGGGCCTGATAGTCGTCGCCCTCCTCGATGCCCTCGGCCACGACCTCGGCGCCCAGCACCTCGGCCACCTTCAGCAGGCGGCACAGGGCGTGGCGTTGCTCGCGGTCGCCGGCGAGTCCCTGGATCATTTTCTTGTCGATCTTCATCACCTGCGGGCGCAGCATGATCAGACTCTCGAGGCAGGAGTTGCCGAAGCCCACGTCGTCGATCGCGATGCGCACACCCGCCTTTTGCAGGATGCGCACGGGCGCCAGGAAAACTTCCGGGTCGCCCAGCAGCTGCTGTTCGCTGATCTCCAAACAGGCCCGGGCACCCTCACCGAAGCGCAGCACGCGGATCAGTTCCTCGGCCGGCGTCTGCAGCAGGGTCGCCGGCATGATGTTCACGTGGTAGTCGTCCACGCCGGGCATGGCCGCGGCCGCAGCCGAGCACTTCTTCAGACAGCGCAGGTCGACGGCCGCCAGGATGTCCTTCTCCATGCAGTAGCGGAACAGCGCATCGGGCGACCTGAGCGGTCCGTCGGGTCCGCGCACAAGCATCTCGCGCGAAGCGATGCGGCCATCGACGAGGTTGACGATGGGCTGGCTGTGGATGCAAAAGACGTCGCCGCGCAGCAGGGCCTGCACCATGTCCGGCCCTTCGTCCACGGGGCGAATCATGCCCACTTCCTCGACCGTCGCCGCCCGCGTAACGCGGTTCTTCCCCTCCAGCTTGCTGCACTGCAGCACGAAGTGTGCCTTCGAGAGGACCTCGTCGAAGGAGATCGTATCGGCGGCCACCGGAATCAGTCCCAGGCTGGCCGTTGTCGTCAGGTAGTGCTCGCCGGCCTGGATCACGTCGCGACTGATCGCCAGCCGGATCTGCTCGGCCATGGTTTCGCCCTCGTCGATGGTCACGCCGGGCAGGATGACGACGAAACGATCGATCCCGCAGCGTCCGACCGGATGTCGGGTTCCGATCGTCTCACCGATGCGACGGGCCGCGGACACCAGGACCAGGTCACCGACGCCGTGCCCGAGCGTCGCACTGACGCGCGAAAAATCGTCGAGGTCGATCAAAAGGACCGGCAACGCCTCATTCTGCTCACGACAGCGGGTCAGCTCTTCGTTCACGACCCGTTCCAGGCCCTTGCGATTCAGCAGGCCGGTCAAGGGGTCGGTATGCATCAGCAGATCGAAACGGGCATTCGCCTCGTCCAGTTCGTGGCACAGATCGCGTTCCCGCAGGCAGAATTCGAAAGTGCGGGCACACAGTTCTCCGTCCA
>JANTGJ010000116.1 GCA_024762975.1 Candidatus Krumholzibacteriia bacterium | reverse complement strand
AATCGACAGAGGGTGATCAGCGTGCTAGGATCGGACGGAGAAAAAGCGGGGGACCGGGCCTGGGAGGGTGGACTATGCGGTTGGATTGCCTATTCGCGACAAGACACCGATGGAGGTCTATACTCAGAGGATGGCAGCATGATCAAGCACAGGGAGTCCACCTTCAATCCGCTGCCGAACTGTCCAGGAAGTGGGGTCCACCTCTCAATGGCCCATCGCTTCGTTCGGCTCTCCAAGGGGGCATAGCCTATCCGTGGGGACTCCGGCATCGACCGCCGGGACCAGAAATTCAATGGATGCACTCCCCTGTAACCATCTTGTCTCCGGAGTTTGGACCAGCGGTTGGCGACCTGCCGACCGACAGATTTTTCAACCCTGAAACATACTACGTTTTCTGACTCAGTTTCTTCGGATCGTAAACCTCCTGAGAGCGCCACACCGAGAGAACGATCGAGGCGATCTGACGCGAGACCGTCAGCTTCGCCAGATTGGGTTTCGTGCCACCATCGAGCAGTTGCTGATAGTGCCGATACAAAGGATCGTCCTTCTTGGCACAGCCAATTACCGTCGTCGCCGCGCAGGAGTTCCGCAACGCACGAGATGTCGATCGTTACCAGCATTCTGAATATTGCCCGTGACCAAGCGGCTCAGGTCCATGCCCAGGTCATCCAGGCGATCGAGGTCGAGGTCGGCGCCCCGGCAGGCATCGAGATTCCAGCGCTGGAGTTCTGTTTCCAGGCCGCGCGCGCCCAGACGATCGGCGAGCAGGCCGAGTTGATCATTCGCGAAGTGCCTGGCGTGGGTCACTGCAGCGCCTGCGACACAGACTCGGAGATGGACTTCTACGCAGCCGTTTGTCTGGCCTGCAACAAAGCGGTGCTCGAGGTGCGCCAGGGGCGTGAGATGCGTGTTCTATCCATTCGAGTCGATTACTCTAGCCAGTTTCCTGAAGAATTCATTCCACTCCGTTCAGTGACTGATTGCTGGTCCACCATCGGACCAAGGCTGCAGTCCATACTGAAAGGATTGATGATGAGATGCGTTAGAACGATCCAAAGTACGCTTGTTCTGGTTTTCCTATCCCTCTTTGCCGCTGCAGGGTATTCCGCGAGTCAGGCGTCCGTCGATCAACTGGCTACCGACCATCTGGCCGGGAAATCGGTACTCCCGCCACCAACACAGATCATCACCGTGGATACCGCCTGGTCCGGCAATGTCAGCCTGGGACGGGTTCGTGTCGACAACGGTGCGACGCTGACAATTGCGGCGGGTGCAGTCGTCACGGCTCAGGCTCTGGATAGCTACATCGAAGTGGTCGATGGTTTCGTGTGGGTTCAGGGCACAACCACCCAGCCCGTCGAGTTTGATGTCGATCCAAGTGAAGTCGCTGAGCTGTGGTGGGGAATGCTGATCAATGCGGACAGCTCGCAGGCAGGCGTTCTACTGAAAGGGGCGAATGTGCGGAATGCATTGTTCGGGCTCGCTCCTGCAGGAGTTGGTTCATTCGCGATCGCTGAAAACTCGTCATTCTTCGGATGCTACCACCCCTGTTCCAAAGCATCGGACGGGGAAGCCTACCTCAGGCTTACTCGCTGCAAATTGGACAACCGGTGGGGGCCGTGGTCTGGAAGTGGCATTCTCGGCGACGGACTTGCGACCGATTGCGAACTGTATGAATGCAGCCTCAAAATCGGTGGCGGAAAGATCGAATCCAGCATGGCCTATGGATGCGATGTGGGTTTCATGGGATGGGGCGAATTCGTCGATAGCGCGGCTTCAGGTTGCACGACCGGCTATAACATCCAGGGATCTATCGTGGATGTTGGACCAGTGGGGACAACTCTGACGAATTGCGAGGCGACCCGATGTGACACTGGCTTCTTTCTCCGGCAATCCGTCAATTGCTATGGGATCAGAGCCCACGGTAGCGCTATTGTGAACATCAAGATCGATGTTTCGGGACTTCGGCCCGATTACGCCCCGGTGGCTGAGATCCACGATTCCATGGTTCTTGGATCAGCCGGCAATATTGGCATCATGACGACTACCAATTCCCGTGGTCAGGTCTTCGTGTACGATTCGGTGATTACCGGACACGGAACAAATATCGAATGCAACCATCGCACAGTCGATTACGAGGCTGGAATCGTTCTGGGTGAGAACGGGTCTGGCAACAACTCCATCATCCGCACTGATCCACTGAGTATCGATATCGCCAACAATTCCGGTATTGAGATCATGGCGGAGAACTGCTTCTGGTACCCGATGTCCCTGGGTGAGCCCGACCCGATAATCAGCGGCTACTCTGTCGACTACGATCCTTGGCTGACCGCAATGCCCAATCATGGACTGGATGGCGTTGTTCCCGCAACTCATCACAGCCTGCAGCTGACCGCCGGTCCGAATCCATTCAATCCGCAAACGACGATCCGATTCGCTCTGGACCGTTCGCAGGATGTCTCGCTCGTGGTTTTCGATGTGGCGGGCAGGGCGGTACGAACGCTGCACTCGGGTGTTCTCGATGCAGGGCCTCAGGCAATGGTATGGAACGGAAAGGACAGTCGTGGCAGCGCCGTTGCGACGGGTACCTATTTCGCCCAGGTCAGAACGGCAGATGGGGTACAAACTCAGAAGCTGTTGCTGATTAAGTGACCGAGTCTCTTTAAAGTTTTTTCATTCCGGTCGCCAAGCCCAGGAGGTTCGGCGACCGGTTTCTTGCTCGTGGCGGATTCCAATTCCCAGCGCCTCAATTCGCCCTCGATCCCCTCTTTCAGGTGCGTTTTTCCACACCGGTTGCGCTGAACTCTCTCGATTCGCGGTTCTTTTCGCATTCCGGAGCGGAATGTCTTCGGCCCATGACACCCGGAGGCACCGTCGCCCGAACAGAGCGGTCGGTGCGGCGGTCTGTCCTCGACGGGGCTCCAGAGGCCGGAATTCGAGGTTTTGGCCGGCTTGGAGGGCGGACTGTCGGTTGATGCCTATCCGTCCTCCCGAGAGCCTCCGTGCACCTTGTCTGGATTGATTTTAGCTCAACCTCGCTACGGGCCTTCATGAATAATCCGAGCAAAACCCTTGCATTTTTGCAACTCGATTCCCTATCATACGCGGGCCCGATCAAAACAGGATAATTTCAGTAGGGATTGAAATGAACAAATCCATCTATCTCTTCTTAGCCTTGCTTGCTCTGGGGCTGGCCGCTTGCAGTGGCAGCACATCCCAACCGGAAGTCCAGGAGCCGGCGGCCATCACCCCGGCCCCCCTCAGTGGCGCTCCCGGCACCATCCTCGGGCTTGACTCACCCGCCCTGGGCAATCTCCCCGCGGGGGGAGTTTTGACCGCTCTGATCGATACGCTCCAGGCCCCGGTCTCCCTGTCCGCAACCGGCCAGGCGGTGGCCATTGTTCCGTTGGCCGCAGCCGGACCGGCGGGGGTGACCCCTCCCGCCGATCCCGTCGCCATCACCCTCCTGCTGGACGGTGAGGTCATCGCCCGTTCGGAGGCTGCTTTCACCATCGGGTCCCTGACGCCGGCTCCCGCCGCAACGGACTCCCTGGCCGCGTCGCTGGCATCGGTGAACACCTCCTTGCGGACCATCGTCACGGCCCTGGAGCCCGAGCCTTCCCCGACTGCCGGCTACGCCCTATCGGTCCTGGCCGCCTGCGATTCCCTTTTCAACGGGGAGGGGACCGGCTCACTCACCGCCACCCTGCAGGACCTGGCGGCTACCGACCCGGAAAGCAAGGAACTGGTCGATGCTTTCATCGCCTCCACGGGAATCCTCGAAGCGACCCAGGACCTGGCCGGGTCCCTTGCGCAGGTGGCCTACGGATCACGGTTGGTTGGCAGGGCGACAAAGGATGATTCCGGCCCTTCCGAACACCCCTTCCTGGCCACGACAACCGACACCATCCCCATCAATGATGTCCTGCTGGCCCGCAAGATGCAGTTCCAGGTCCTCTTGAAGCTCTTCGGCGAGACCGTCATCAACGAGACGGCCGAGGAGTATGCCCTGTACGTGGGTCTGGTCTCCGGAGCCATCGGGATCGGGCACGGCGTCCCGGGCACGGCGGTCATCTCGGCCATCATCTCGGTGGCGGATTTCGCGGTGAACAAGGTGCTAGTGGGGCTCTTCCCTTCGGAGGTCACGGATTTCACCCTGACCCTTGAGGATGCGGACCTGCAACTGGGGGAAACCACAACCGCCCGGCTGGACCTGGTGGCGCGCAACACCCCGCCAGGCGTGGGCATTCAGGATTTCGTGGGGTTGACCTTGAACCTGCTGGGCCTCGGGCCTTCGTCCTCGGCCAGCTTTCGCGACATCCTGGAGAACACGGCGGCCTACTTCCTGTCCACCATCCAGGGCCTGCTGTCCGCCTACTCCAACGCCCACCCCGAACTGAACATGGACGTTTCCTTTGCGGTGGTCCCGGAAATGACCTGGCACGCCGTGATCCACGACACGCGCCTGGTGGAATTGCAGACCTTCACCCCGAACATCATCACCGGACTGGAGGGCGAGGCCAACTGGCGCGCCGGCGGTCCCTCCATCGGCGAGGGCCGCATCTACGCCCGCACCGCCACGGGAGAGGGCAGCCTGCTCATCGATCCTCTTCCTGGCTTCACCTATACCGGCGGCGCCTTCGGCGAGAGTGTCATCTCGACTGAGACGGTAAGCGTGCAGGTGACCAGCGACCTCTACCTCGCGGTGGATTTCGCCCCGATCATCGCCCAGGACGGATCCAACGTCCTGGAGGTCGTCGCCGGTTACTACGACGATCAACACCAGCCCCTGCCGGTGCCGGGTATCCAGGTGGACCTGATCGTCGACGGCGGCAGCGTCCAGGAGACCAGCGGCGTTACCGATGCCGATGGCAGCTTCATCACCCTTGCCCAACTGGACCAGGGATCCGAGCGCATCATCATCACGGTGACGGTCTCGGACGCGGCGCTGAACCAGCTGGTGCAGACCATGCAGGCGGATCTGGCCAGCGGCGGCGCGGTCTTCGGGCTGATCGCGGGGGGGACGGGGATCCAAACCAGTGGGGGCGCTGGCGGATGCGGCGGTGGAGAATCCGATGGGGATGCGGAGGATGTCGAGATCACCACCTCCGGGCCGTTCTCCCAGAGCGGCGAGGCCAGTTCCACGGGCACCTGCCCGGATGGGACCTCCGGTGGTTCGGGGCAGAGCGATGCCAACCTGTCGGGCAACCTGTCCATCGACAGCGGATCAGGGGTGGTGGTCCTTTCCGGCTCCTTCGCCAGCAATATTGCCGGCTCGACCTTCGGGACCGACACCCAGGCCTATGGAAGGGGCTACGCCAGAAGTTCGGTTTTCATGACTTTCGAGATCGTCGATCCCAACGATTATTTCGCCAAGGATGCCGGCTACAGCTTCACCCTCACCGGTTCCATGACGGGGGGGGCGACGGGGTACGACAGCCGATCCACCGCCTACGTGACCCTCTCGGGGGATGGGATCCACCAGACCTACGGGGCCGGGGAATGGGCGGGGCACGGGCCCGGTACACCGGAAGCTTCCGTGGATGAATCCGGTTTCCTGCTGCCCGGAATCTACACCATCTCCGTGACCTGCTCGGGCAGCGGCACGGCCCGCAACCCGGATCCGCTCAGCGTTTCGGCCAACCAGACCGTCGAATTCACCTTCACCCTGACACCTCCGTAGCGCCACCGGCCATCCCCTGATCAGGCTGCACGCTCGGCGCACATGCAGACGGTGTCAGGCCAAACCATTTCGATCGACGGCATTGTCCGTATCTGGCTCTGTCGGCGCGGTGCGGGACTGCCTGCGGTAGGCTCCCGGCGCGACTTGCCGATGACGGCGGAACGCGCGGCTGAATGACGTCTCCCCCTCGTAGCCGACGCGGGCCGCGATTCTCGCGATCGACCAGTCGCTTTCGCGCAGAAGCCGCGCGGCCGAGTCCATCCGCCAGCGGGTCAGATACGCCATTGGCGGCTCTCCCACCAGTTCCTTGAATCGCTTCGCGAATGCTGCACGAGACATTGAGACCGCCGCGGCCAGGGATTCTACCTTCCAGGGCTTCTCTGGTGCGGCATGCATCTCGGCAATCGCCTTGCCGATCGAGTCGTCACTGAGACCGCGGAGCCATCCTCTGGACTCTGTACCACGCTCAAGCCATTTGCGGACCACGAATACAAACAAAGCGTCCTGCATTCGCGAGATTGCGGTGTCCGTACCCGGAGCATTGCGACCGAGCTCACCGAGGAGAATCTGAATCGCCGGCCTGAGCGCATCGTCCGTTTGAACTTCATCGGCCGGGATGTGCAGGACGCTTGGAAGGAGCGAAAGCAGAGGGTGAGGACCGTCGTGGTCGAAATGATAGATGCCGTGGTAGATCGCGGTGACACTGCCGTCAGCCAGATCCACCCGACCGGGGTCGATCACACGTTCGGCGAGGATTTCATCGCGTGGTCTGATGGCCGCCCCGCGTGGGCTCGTCATCGTGTGACTGCCGCCGGGCATGAGTAACACGACGTCCCCTTGAATGAGCTCGACTGGTTCGGCCATGGTCTTCGAGGTCAGCCAACAAGTTCCCCGACGCACGATGATGAACGAAACCTGGCTCTCCGGTTCAACGCGGACGCCCCAGGGCGCCACGAGATCGATGGCACAGATGACTGTGCTGCCGATACGTGTCATCGCGAGAACATCGCCCAGGACATCCATGTCGTCTCCTTTTGGTGTGTGGACCTTTAGTCCACCGATTTAGACGATATGGTAGAAAATATAGACTAATTGTCATTGTAAGTCCAAAAAAACTTCCGATATTGTGACCGTCGTTAAGAGAAGCCTGCGGAGCCAACCGCAAACCAAGTCATCATCGGAGGTTTTAAAATGCTCAAGTTCTCACTTCACAGCAAAGAAACGGCCCCAGAAGGATCCCAAGAGACGCTCGCCATAGTGGAGGAGCGATTTGGATTCATTCCCAACGTTTTGGCCCAGATGGCGGCTGAGCCGGCGGCGCTAAACGCGAACGTGCAACTGCTCGGGCTACTGGACTCGTCGACCCTGGAACTGGAGGAGCAGTGGATCGTCCTGCTCACCGCGGCCTACGAGAACAGCTCCGGCTATTGCGTCGCCGCCAACTCGACTGTTGCCAGCTTCGCCAAGGTCAGGCCGGAGATCATCAACGACTTGCGCGACGGAAAGCCGCTTTCGGAACCGAAACTCGAGGCACTGCGGGCATTCGCCGCCGAGATGGTGCGAGAGCGGGGCCGTGTCTCAGCGGCCACGACAGGACGCTTTCTCGCTGCCGGCTATTCCCCGAGCCAAGTCTTCGCCGTGATTCTCGGGGTCGCCACCGAAACAATGGCCAGCTACGCCGACCGCGTTGCCGGAGTGCCCATGGATGAGCAGTTCAGTCCGTTCGCCTGGAGTGGACCCAAGTCGGGCGCGGCCAGGCAAGGAGGGGAAGCATGATGAGGCTTGCTACCGCCACGCCGCCGATTCGATGAGCGTGGACGACGTCCTCCGCGTGCATCGCGCCGGCCAGATCGGGGAACCCTTCGCCTGGCCGACACATCTGACACTAACGGAACAGGAGATAAATATCGTCTTTGAAAAGTACGACATTGAGAGTGCACCGGCATCCTCGCGGATGCTGCTCGAGGGGGTCTCAGGGCAGTACGGATTCGTTCCCAATCTCTACGGAATCCTGGCGGAGTCTCCACCGGCTTTGGCTGGTCTGATGACCATCGCCGAGCAGGTGTCCAAGACGACGCTTACGGACGCTGAGCAGCAGGTCGTTTCGATCGCAGTCAGCTACGAGAATGAATGCAGCTATTGTGTGTCGGGCCACACGGGTCTGGCGCAGATGCTCGGAGTCACCGAGGACGTCACGGATCCGTTGCGCGCCGGTCTTTCTCTCCCGGACCCGAAGCTCGACGCGCTCCTGGAGTTCTCAAAGGCAGCATTGAAGAGCAAAGGGTCAGTCACTTCCGACGATCTAAAGCGCTTCATCGATGCCGGCTACTCCAAGGCAAACGCGCTTGATGTGGTCCTGATCATATCGCAGAAGGTGCTGTCGAACTATGCGGGGCACCTGGTTGGCGTAGAGGTAGACGAGGCGTTTGCGCCGTTCGCCTGGACGCCGCACGACCGGGACGCAAAGTAGAATCTGTCGCGCCGTCCCGGGAATTGTGGCCCACTGGAACGGGAGCGGCCAGACAGAATCCCGGTCTCTGTGAACAGGTGGCGAACGTGACCCGGGAGCGGGTCCAGGCTGGGCTTGCTGCCGGGTCGTGAATTGTGACCGTAGTCTGGGACGACATAACTATCCTGACAGTCGGCACGGTCGTCAACGCCGCCAACTCTGCCCTGGCCGGCGGCGGTGGCGTGGACGGTGCGATCCATCGGGCCGTCGGCGCGGAACTCTATGACGCCTGCCGTGCTCTGGGCGGGTGCCCGGTGGGCGGGGTGCGGCTGACTTCCGGGTTCAAGATGTCGTCCGACTATATCATTCATGCCGTGGGTCCGGTCTGGGAGGGCGGCGACAACAACGAAGCGGAACTGCTCGCCTCCTGCTATCGTGAAGCCCTTTATCTGGCGGAGGATGAGGAAATCACCACCATGGCCTTCCCCTCGATCAGCTGCGGTATCTATGGCTATCCCCATGAAGAGGCCGCGCGTATAGCCGTGCAGACGGTGGCGTCCACGTTGCCTGAATGCCTCGGTATCGAGATGGTGACCTTTGTCACCTATGACCAGGACATGGAAGAATTCTATCTCGGCGAGCTGGAGAGCCTCTAGTCCGGGAGAGCGAACCATGCGGTTGTATTCCCTGCTCTTGACAATACCCGCGCTATACAAGATGTGTCCAATCTGATATAATGAAAAAAGCGCACAGTTTCAAATTCAGCGGAGGTTTTTGCATGAAATCCATGGTTGTTGCCCTTTCGTTCCTGTTGTTGGCCAGCGTGGCCTCAGCCGTCGATATGGACGCGACTCTTGCAGCTTCAAACGATGTGAGTCGGGAGGACGCTGGCGGGTTTTGCGCGAATGAGCAGGCTTTTGTTTTTGACGCTGGCGGCTCTGGCACCCAACTGCTGATCGCTGGTGATACAGCTGGCTGCGACCACGAGTGGGGCGCTTTTGCCGAGTTTCTGCTGCCTGTGCTCGGTTCGGGTGCCACTGTGACCGCTGCGGAATTTCGCGTGCGCAAGATGGGGCATAGTGACAACGCCCCCGGATTGCCGTACCTTGGCGTTTTTTCATATGATCCTGCCGTGCGACCTGTCTCCCTGCTGCGTTCGGTTCTATCACCCACCACGGCGCAGGCTATCCAGCAGGCTCCCGTGGCCAATACGGACATGAGTTTCGATGTGACGTCCCTGGTTCAGGGGTTGTACACCAATGGGGACTCCGCTTGCGCCCTGTTCCTCTGCGGGGTGACATCCGAAGTGGGTTATGAGACTCTTGTTTTTGCTGGAGGACCCTCCTCCGCGACCCCGCCTCGGTTGATTGTCACCGCCGAAATTCCCGTGAGGAACGATGCGCGAGCCTGGAGTGCGGTCAAAGCTCTCTATCGTTGACGGGGGAGGCTCCTCTGGGGGGATCACAGGCGCAGGGCAGGTCGTTGGGTCGAGGGGCGAGCGCTGGGTTGAAGGTGTGACGTTGGGCTTCATGTGGCCACGTAGGAGAATATTACTTCTGCCGCATCGGGTGCCCTCACCGCAGGCCGGATCCCGCCGGGTTTTCCGGACCCACCATCAAATGCCTGACGCGAGTCCAACAAAATGATAGTTTGCGGCCCGAGCTTCGCCGCCTGTGTGGGACGTGACTCGAAATTCGCAAGTCGGCCCGGTCTTCAGACTGGGCTGCGTCTATATAACTCTTTGAGGGAGAGAGACATATTCAAGAGAACGATCCTGCTGACCACGTTGACTGCCGTCCTTGCCGGAGCCCCTGCTTCGGCCCTCGATTTTCAGGCCAAGCAGTGGTATGGCCAGGGAATCGTTGCTCTACCGACAGGCAACTTCGGCGACTTTGCCAATTTTGGTCTCGGTGCCGGCGTGGGCCTGTTCGTACCGCATACACCAGAAGCTCAGCTTTCGCGGCGTGTTTTCCTATATCTACTTCACGACCGACGACTTTTTGGCATTTGGGGAGACGGCCGACGTTGCAGCCAGTCTGATCCCCATCATGGCTCTGGGGCGGTACCAACCTGGTCGGTCGAATTCAATTCGACTACATTCGGCAGTGCCAGTGGCTCGGATTCGAGTACCGAGCTTGGCAGCATTCTGGGTGCGGGCACCAAGCTGAAGCCAAGCTTGTCTCTGGAAGGTCGTTTGAACTTCATCAGCGACACCAACACGATCAGTGCCAACCTCGGCTGGTGGTCCCAACCGTTCACCTGAAAGTTTTTATCGAATGCCATCCCCGGCTGCGCCTGCGGGCGCAGTCGGGCGAGGTAGACGCCGCTGGATAGCCTGCTGCCGTCGAAGTGACTATGGGCGCACGAGACACTTCTTCCACCTGGCTCCTAATTTGACTGTCGGCCCCTCAGTATCCAGCAAGGCCCGGGGCCTCATTGCGCGCGGCCAGCGGAGCGTAGCCCTCCGGTGCCAAGGTTCCCGCAAGGGGTATCTGTTCGGGCGGCCGGAAGCTTGCGACAGCGCTGTGGGACCGCGCAGAAGGCCCCTCGCCTTCACCCATCGACGAGACCAGGCCGGCGGATTTCTCGTAACGGACTCGACGGCGTCATTGCCGTATGACCCGGCACCATAGTTGGAGACTACATGGTGCGGCTCCTTCCGGCGTTCCGGCCGAGAGTTTCCGGATGGACACTTCGATGATCGACCGTAAACCGCCGTCGTCATGCCGGCAATCCGGACTCGCAACATCCAGATCCACATCCTCCCGCGGCCTTCGGGCGATCGGGAGGTGTCATGGCCGGTCTCTCCGCCGCGCAGACGTCAGTTGCGAAGGCACCAGCGATCTATCGTCCCCGCCGACCGGCTCGGACACTGTTGCACCGCGTCACCCGCGAGAACCTCGAGACCTACCTGGCAGGCGGCGATCGAGACGGCGGCGAGATCGCTCCGGTCCCGTTCCACATCGAGGCCGCGTTCCGCAGCTATCTGCGTTGCGGAGTTCTGGCGCACGGGTTCTGCCGCGCCTACTGCTCCGGCTGCGGCCATGACTTCCTGATCGCGTTTAGCTGCAAAGGCCGCGATATCTGTCCGTCGTGCGCGACGCGGCGCATGGTGGAGACGGCCGCCCACCTGGTGGACGACGTGCTGCCCCGGGTACCGATGCGCCAGTGGGTGCTGTCGGTGCCGAAGCGGGTGAGGTGGCATCTGCGTCACAGGCCGGAAGTCGTCAGCGGCCTGCTGGGCGTGTTCCTGCGCGCGATGGAAACAACGCTACGCCAGAACAGCCCCGATGCTCCACCGAGGGCGAGGTTCGGTGCCGTGGCCTTCATCCACCGCTTCGGCAGCTACCTCAACAGCCATGTCCATTTCCACGTGTTGGCGACCGACGGGGTGTTTGCGGCGGGTGAGGACGGCGAGGCGGTCTTCTATCCCGCGCTGGATCTTGATCAGGCCGACTTTGCAGCGGTTCAGGCCAAGATGCGCCGCCGCGGCCTGCGCTGGCTGCTGCGCCACGGGCACCTCGATGATGATGCCGTTCACGTTCTCGACACCCCCGACCACGCCGGCGGCTGGTCCGTCGACGCCTCGGTCACGGTACCGGGCTGGGACCGCCAGGGGCTCGAACGTCTCGTCCGTTACTGCGCGAGAC
>JANTGJ010000115.1 GCA_024762975.1 Candidatus Krumholzibacteriia bacterium | reverse complement strand
TGCTGGCTGTTTCAGCCTTTGCCCAGGACGACGTCGGGGATGACCTGGTCATGCCCGGCGCGGGCTACGGAGTCGGTGGATTCATCGACGAGAATGGCGATGGCTTCAACGATCTGGCCCCCGACGCCGATGGCGACGGCATCCCCAACGGTATGGACGAGGATTTCGTCCGGCCCGAGGACGGAACGGGCAGCCAGTTTCGCTTCGGTCAGGGTGAAAACTCCGCATTGAACGGTCTCGGATCCGGATTCGGCGGCAGCGGCGCCGGCAACCACTACGGAATCGGTGACGGCACCGGTACCGGCGTCGGGCCGGCCGATGGCACCGGCTTCGGACCGGGCACCGGCGATTGCCTGGACGGCGAGGAGTCCGGCTCCAAGACGACGCCGATGCAGGGGCGTGGGGGCCGCC
Organism: Candidatus Krumholzibacteriia bacterium; assembly: GCA_024762975.1. Lineage (GTDB taxonomy): Bacteria > Krumholzibacteriota > Krumholzibacteriia > LZORAL124-64-63 > LZORAL124-64-63 > JANTGJ01. The sequence goes on along the minus strand of JANTGJ010000115.1, from coordinate 11,450 downwards.
GGTAACGATTCACCGCTTCCATTGCAGAGAGGGCGGACTTCGGTCCGCCCTCTCTTTCGTGGATGCCGGTTCCGAGTTCGTGTCCCGGGCCGCGATGGCGTGGCCATCGCAGTGGCCGGGGCCAGGGATCGTACCGCGAATAGGACTTGGCGCCGCCGGGTATCCGAATTGCTGTAACAAGCCGCCGGCAATTCCGTACATCCGACCTCCACCATCCAGCTGCCGCTGCCTTGGACCGGCCGCGTCGGGAAAGGAAAAGAGAGATGCGACGAGTTTTGAACGTAAGCCTGATGACCTTGTTGGCCCTGGCCCTGGCCCTTCCTGCGGCCGCCGGCGAGCAGATCGAAAAGGACGGCGTCCTGCATATCATGAATGCGGCCACCCCTCCCGGCGGAAACGAAGTCATCGAATTGGAAGAAGTCTGGCGCCACGGCGGCGAGGACGACGAGGATTTCTTCGGGATGATCAGCCAGTGTCTCGTGGGCGAGGACGGGAATATCTACCTGCTGGATACACGCATGAGTGAGATCCCGGTCTATTCGCGCGACGGCGAGCGCCTGACGACGCTCAGCCGGGAAGGCGACGGCCCCGGCGAGACGCGCACCCCCTCGAACCTGCTGTTCATGCCCGATGGAAAACTGGGCATCGTGCAGGTGTTTCCCGGGCGCGTGACGACGATCGCGACCGACGGGACCCCCGGCGACGTGATTACCTTCTCGGACCCCGCTACCGGCGGATTCCTGCAGATGTTCGACTGTGTCTCGGACGGCCAGCGTCTGATCGTGACGGCCGAGAAAATCAATCCCCAAAGCCAAACCGAGCAGGACCGAACCAATTTTGTGACGGCCTTCGAGACCGACGGCACCGAGGTTGTCGAATTCTATTCGAACACGTACCACTGGGATTTCCTGAACTACACGTATGACGACCTGGCCCTGAACCGGGTCGATTTCCGCAAAGCCGCGGTCGGCCCCGACGGCCGGGTCTATGTGGTGACGCGTTTTGACGACTACCGGATCGACGTTTATCGTCCGGACGGCTCGCCGGATCGTGTGATCGAGCGGGAATACGAGCACGTCAAACGCTCTGAAGTGGAATACAATCGACTCAAGACGGTGCTCGAAACCCAGCTGGCCCCGATTCCCAATGCCAAGATCGTCGTTTGCGAGTACAACCCTGACATTGCAGGGCTTTTCTTCGGCTATGACGGCAACCTGTGGGTGGGCAACAGCGGTGCCGGTCGAGACGAACCCGAGGGCATCATGACCACCTGGGACGTGTTCACGCCCGATGGCGATTTCCTCAAGACCGTCAGCGCCCGTTGTCCAGGCAAGGGACGCAACGACATCCTGATCTGGACGCCGGAGGGTGACGCTGTCATGGTCACCGGCTTCCAGGATGCGGCGATGGCGCTGCAAAGTCAGGGCGCTCTGGGCGAGGACGACGATGGCGAAGCGGAGCCGATGGAAGTCGTCTACTACCGGGCGAAGTAGTCGCGGCGAACCACATTCAACCCCCTGGGATTCCTGCCGATGATATCCTGAATCCGGGGGCTGGCAAAAACCGGCCTCCGGATCTACAGTACTGCTCAACGGGTGTGCCCAGCCCGCCGGACCCAACGCGAAGGAATCGGAACGGACATGCGGGAAAACTTCCTCCCCTTCTCCCCGCCCTACATCGGCGAGGAAGAAATCGAAGGCGTCGTGGACAGTCTGCGCTCGGGCTGGATTACCACCGGACCGAAGACCAAGCGCTTCGAGGCCGATTTCGCAGCCTACCTGGGAGCTCCCGCCGCGTTGGCCGTCAACTCGTGTACCGCCGCCCTGCATCTGGGTCTGATCTGCAACGGTATCGGTCCCGGTGACGAAGTCATCACCACTCCGCTGACCTTTGCCGCCACCGTAGGTGTGATCGAGCACGCCGGAGCGACACCCGTGCTGGTGGATATCGAACCCGACACCATGAACATCGACCCGGCTGCGGTGCGTGCCGCGGTGACGGATCGCACGAAGGCTGTCATCTGTGTCCACTACGGAGGGCATCCCTGCGAGATGGATGACCTGCAGGCGATCTGTGACGAGCACGATTTGCTGTTGGTCGAAGATGCCGCACATGCGATTCCGGCGCGGTACCGGGGCCGGCTGATCGGCAGCGGTTCCAACCCGGTCGCCTTCTCGTTCTACGCCACGAAAAACCTGACGACGGCCGAGGGCGGCATGCTGACCGGTGCCCCCGAAATGATCGACGAAGCGATCGTCGCCCACCTGCATGGCATGAACCGGGACGCCTGGAAGCGCGGAACGAAATCAGGCAGCTGGCGCTACGACATCGCCATGCCGGGATTCAAGTACAACATGACCGATCTGCAGGCGGCGCTGGGGCTGGCCCAACTGGCGAAACTGGAGCACATGCTGGCGAGGCGGCGAGCGATCGTCGCCCGGTACGATCAGGGGCTTGCGCCGCTGGATGCCTTCGACCTTCCGGTCGAGCGGGAAGGTTGCGAAAGTGCCTGGCATCTGTATCCGCTGCGCTTGCGGGACGGGGCCCTGAAGCTGACGCGCGACGAGTTCATCGAGGAATTGCGCGCTCGCAACATCGGCACCAGCGTACACTTCATCGCGATCCACACCTTCAGCTACTATCGCCGGAAGTACGGCTTCGTGCCGAATGATTTCCCGATCGCGCACCGGGAGTCCGAGCGCGTGGTGACCATCCCGCTGCATCCCGGTCTTTCGAACGAAGACGTGAATGATGTGATCGAAGCCGTGGCCGACATCGTGAAGAAATTCAGGGCTTGAGTCGCGGCGAACGCAGTCGGGCATTGTCCACTTCCAGTATCGTTTCTCCCGTGGGCCACGGTATATTCAAACGCCAGGTGAATACGTCGGTCAGGTCGACCTCGTGACCCGGAGGGGTTGTAGGGCTGCGCAACGGCACGACGATCGTTCGCCATTCTCGCGAGGCGAGAAATCCCTGCCGAATCCGATAGCCGGAGCCATAGCCCTCGTAGTCCGTGATGCTGATATTTCCGCGTACCGTATCGCCGGGCGCGGCATGGACGCGGACATCGACGGCCAGTTCCCGGTACCCGCTCCAATCGGCCGGGAAGCGCCGCTGGACCGCTGCCGGAAATACTCCCTCGGGGCGCGCCCGGATGCGCATCACGACGCCGTGCGGAGCTTCGACGCGGGCAAAGGAAAGTTGGGCATCGTAGTCCTCGCCCCAGATCCAGCGTTCGGATTTGGTTTCGAAATCAGCGAGCAACGGGAAACGTTCGCCGGCCAGTTTCATTGCGCCGACGACGTGGGGAATCTGGCGCATTTGCCAGGGGACGAGCATTGCCAGCGCACACATCAGGACCAGGCCGGCGCGTGATCCGGCCCCTCGCCAGGTCACGAACCCCAGTACGATTCCGATGCCGATCAGGTCCTGGAAAAAGTCATGCCACAGCGCGTGCCGGCCGACAAAGAGCTGCAGTATCTCGATCGAGCCACCCACGATCGCCGCGCCGATCAGCGCCCGCAGCAGGCGGCCGCGCAGGGGGCCGAACCAGTACAGGAACAGCGCCACTCCACCCAGCAGGATGACGTGCAGGCGATCGCCGAACCCGGCCCATACCGGATGGTTTTGCAGCGCGCGGGGGATGGGCACGAAGAATGGGATGATGAGCACCATGCCCAGCAACAGGCGCCACCGCCACTGCCAAAGGAATGCCGGAGCATCGACCAGAGGGCGGGGGCTGCGGTCGCGAACTAGGTCCTCGGATTCCATGTCACCTGCTTTTTGCCCTGCAGGAACTGCCAGAAGGCCAGGCCGCTGGCCAGATTCAGGACGCAGAGGTAGTAGGCCATGCTGACCAGCTTCGGAGGCGTCTGTTTCTGCTTGTTCATCAGGCTGCCGTACTGGGCCATCGTGTAGAAGATGATCTGGCCGACCAACAACAGGCTCCAGATCGGATTGTTGGGCAGTGCCGAGACTGCGATCAGGTTGCTGATCAGCGCCGTCAGCTGGAACAGGAAGGCCAGGTAGCGCAGTACCTTGTGCGAGAACAACTGCCAGGCGAAAAGTCCATAGCGGAACGGATCCAGCAAAGCGGCTTTGTCCTTCAAGGCGTGGAAGGCGCGCAGCGAAACGCGCACGCGCATGCGGAACTCGTCCGATACCTCGGACAGGGCGTCTTCATACAACAGAGCCTTCTTTGCGTAGACCACGCGATAGCCCTTTTCGCGCACGGTCAAGGGTTGGACGAAGTCGGGCAGTTGATCGGCGCGCATGGGGGTGTAGATCTCGCGCCGCATGGCATCCACGCCGCCGTCCACGCCCACGATCGAGCCCAGCCGGGTTTCCCACTCGCGCAGCTGGTTCTCGTACCGCATGTAGGCCGAGCAACCTTCGCCGGTCAGGGATCCGTCGGCCGCCTTGTATACCATTCGACCGGTCACGTAGCCGACGGCAGGATCGGCCAGCGGCGCGACCAGTTCGCGCAGGGTCTCACGCCCGTACAGGGAATTCGCGTCACTGAATACGATGATCTCGCCGGTGGCCTCGGGCATGATCAGGTTCAGGCCGCTGGTCTTGCCCGCGCGCGGTACCTGCCGGATCAGCTTCACGCGATCCGGATACTCGGCGATGATGCCCTGCACGATCTCGTCCGTGCCGTCCTCCGATTCGTCCGAGACGACGATCACGTCCAGTTTCTCGCGCGGATAGTCCAGCTCCAGCTTGTTGCGGACCGTCTCGGCGATGTGTTCGGCCTCGTTGTAGGCGGCGATCAGGACCGTGACGGTCGGCAGTTGTGCATCGGGCAGCAGCGGCCAGTCGGCCGGTTCACGAGTCTGGCCCAGGAGCTTGGCCACGAGCGGGTAGCCGGCGTAGACATAGACCAGAACGGCGATGCTGAGCCAGAAGACGAAGGCGATGGGGATCAAGGTTCCCTCCAGCGGCAGGACCGGGGACGATTGCGGATTCGGCTCTACAGTATCCCACGAATTCGTTTCTGCGCAATGCACGACTCCGAAACGGGGTTCCGGAACTCCCCCCGGCCGCACGTCCGCCAGGTGGCGGGCCCGGTAGTTCACGGCGGAGGCTCGCGGGGTTCTTTCCTGCCCCCGGTGCCCAACCCGTTCAATTGAGCGGGTGGGGCACCGGAAGCGGATGGGAACTATTGCAATGTCAAATCGGCGGTCGAGTTTTCCGTGCCCCGCTCATAGACCACGCTGACCTGGGTCCACACCGGATCGGGGTCACCGGCCCGGACGGCCAGCACGCGCACCGTGTCCGAGATGGCGACCGAGTCGACGAGTTCGTTCAACTCGTTGTGGACCTCGATGACTTCGCCCACCGGAATCAGGCTGTCCGGAATGTGAAATCGACCCTGTGCATCGGTACGCGCGTTGGGGGCAGTCAGGAAGTCGGCCGGGTCGAGGTAGAGAAGAAAGACTTCGTAGGTTTCGCCGGGCTCGCCGTCGTTTTCGGTGTGTGCGTAGTACATCCCGGAGGGTACCGGAACGCCTTCCTCGTCCCGACCATTCCAGGTGATTGCACCCGCGCCCGCAGGGCGGCTCTCATCGACCAGAGTAATCACGTGATCGCCCGCATAGTCCGTGATCCACAGTTTGAAATCGGTGGGTTCGGGCAGGTCGAACCGGATCATTGTCGCGGACTTTTCTCGCGGAGGGGCCACGATCACATCTTTGCCGCCCTGGACCGCGCCCGGGATGTCGTAGATGACTCCGATCGCTACATCGGACAGAGGCTGGCCGTTCGCATCGGACACGGTTCCGGTCAGTCCGGGGACAACATCAGGAGTGGCGGGATCGTCACTGCTGCAGGCGGGAATCAAAATAAACAGCGCCAACAAAAATAAGAACGACAGTAGGAAATTTTTCATGGGTCCACCCTTTCGCATATACATCCGTGACATGGAAAGAATATCGGTCAGGGGGTGATTGCACCGAGTATACGGTAGGATCGGGAGAATTCCCAGTACTTCCGAAGCGGAAGTGGTTGCCCACGCGAACAAGTCGACATAGGATCTCTTCAGGAAGCTGACCAGGAGGGGACATGGACGAATTGTTGCAGAGGGCTCGCCGGTTTCGAAAAGAAGGATTCCTCGAACGGGCCGAATTGTACCGGGACCTGGAGACGAGTCAACAGCCGCACACGATGTTCATCTGTTGCTCCGATTCACGATTGGATCCTGCACGAATCGTCGGATCCGAACCGGGTGAAATATTCGTCGTGCGCAACGTCGCCAATACCGTCCCGGAGTGGGCGGAGGGAGGCGACCAGACCGGTGATCGTGCCGCCATCGAGTTTGCGGTGCTGGTACTCCGGGTCGCGCGCATTGTCGTGATGGGGCATGCAGGATGCGGCGGGTGTGCCGCGTTGTCCGCCCCCGAGACCGATTTCGCCGATCTCCCCAATTTGAGGGCGTGGTGCGCCGACCAGCGAGGGCTGGAGGGTTCGACGCCCGAAGAGATCGAAAAGGCGAATGTTCATCGCCAGTTGGACCGTCTGCGCGGCTACCCGATGATCGCCGAACGTCTGACCCGTGGCGAATTGGCGCTCGGAGGCTGGTACTACACGATAGCGACCGGAGAGATCGTCGAATGTGGCTGATCCTCAGCCATCACTTACCCAGGAGGTACGCGATGAAAAAGTCCCTGTTGATTGCCACGGTGCTCCTGATGGCATGGGCGCTGGCCGGCTGTGGGCAAAAGGAAGCGGCGAACGAAACGGCGACCCAGAAAGCGACCGATGCCGTCGAGACCGTCCAGACCCACGATTGTGACGGCGGTTGCGGCATGACGAACATGCCGATGGACAAGCTGACCGAGGTGAACGGCAAGTACTACTGTGCCGGCTGCGCGAAAAAGGCCCAAGCGGAGCACGACGCCGGCCACGGCGAGGGCTAAGCAAATTCATAGGGGAAGCGGGCGTCCTGGATGGGCGCCCGTTTCAGTTGCCGGTCGTGGTTTTGCTACCCGAAGAACAGATAGGTGACCAGGATCGCTGCCGTGATTCCCGCCAGATCCGCCGCCAGGCCACATACCACCGCGTGTCGCGTGCGCCGGATCCCGACGGATCCGAAGTAGACGGCGAGCACGTAGAAGGTGGTCTCGGTGCTGCCCTGGATCACGCTCGCCAGGCGGCCGGCGAAGCTATCGGCACCGTACGTTTGCATCGCCTCGACCATCATGCCGCGGGCGCCGCTGCCGGATAGCGGCTTCATCAGCGCGGTAGGTAGGCCGTCGATCCAGGCGGTATCCACTCCGGCGGCGCCGACTCCCGCTCGGATCCCATCGAGCAGCAGGTCCAGTGCGCCGCTGGCCCGGAAGACCCCGATCGCCACCAGCATCGCCACCAGGTAGGGGATGATACCGACCGCGACCTGGAAACCGTCCTTCGCTCCGCCGACAAAGGTCTCGTACAGGTCGATGCGCCTGCGTACCGCGCCAATCATGAAGGCGACGATCACGGCAAAAATCAGGAAGTTCGCCAGCAACGCCGATTGTGCTTCCAGCGCCGCCTGGTCGAGTCGGCCGAAGTAGAAAACCAGTCCGGCGATCAGCGCCGTCATTCCGCCGAGGTAGGCCAGCACGATCGGATCCCACAGGCGAATCCGCTGGAAGAGCGAAGTCACCAACAGCCCGATCATCGTGCTGCAGTAGGTCGCGATCAGCACCGGCAGGAAGATATCCGTCGGATCGACAGCGCCCATCTGGGCGCGGTACGTAAAGATCGTCACCGGCAGGATGGTCACGGCCGAGGTGTTGATCACCAGAAAGAGGATCTGATCGTCGCTGGCCTTTTCCGGCTCGGGGTTCAGCGTCTGCAGTTCGCGCATCGCCTTGAGACCCAGCGGGGTGGCGGCGTTGTCCAGGCCCAGCATGTTGGCGGCCATGTTCATCACGATGCTGCCGGTGGCCGGATGGTTGTTCGGAATCGAGGGAAAGAGTCGCCTCAGCAGCGGGCCGAAGGCGCGCGCCAGTCCATCGACCGCACCGCCCTGCTCCCCGATGCGCATGATGCCCAGCCACAGACACATCACGCCGGTCAGACCCAGCGCGATCTTGAATGCGGTTTCGGCCATGTCGAAGGTGGAGGCGACCATCTCCTGCCATACCTCCGGGTGGCCGGCGGCGTGGCGGGCAATGGCTGCCACAAAGCCGCCCAGGAAGAAGAAAGTCCAAATCCGGTTGAGCATGTGATTCTCCGAAATGTGATGTCGAGCCGTGGTTTCGCCGAGCATAGTCCCGGTTCGACGCTCTGTCATGGGAAACTCGGGGGCCCGGGAAGATCCCGAAGTTCTCACGATGACGCAATTATTTGATTTTTACTACGGTTGTGGTAGAATTGGGGGCGAAAGAATCCTGAAATTTCACCGTTCGGCGACCCTCGGCATCAAGGAGTTCTGCATGTTCCTGTCGTCCCGTTCTACCCGATACGCACCGGCGATTTTTGCGGTGCTGCTCGTTCTTTTCGTGGCCCCGCTGGCCAGCGCCGATGTGCTGTTGTCCGAACTCTGCGATCCTCGCAACGACTACTTGACCGATCGCTACATCGAGATCTGGAATTCCGGTCCCGCGACCGTGGATCTGACCGGCTGGCAGATCGTGGCCCTGGGCAACACGAACGAGATCTTCACCTGGAATCTGTCGGGCACGATCGCACCGGGGCAGGCCCTGGTGGCCGGTGATGACAACACCGTCGATTCCTTTCCGGTGGATTTTGCGGCGGGACTCTGGTCGGACAACGATTCGACCTGGAATGGCAAGATCGGAGATGGCGCGCGCCTCAGGAATGGATCCGGTACGGTGATCGATGAGGTCTACGCGGCCGGTACGCTCTTCGAGAACCAGACGCTGGTTCGCAACGAGGGCGTGACCACCCCGACGGCAAGCTTCAATGCCGCCGAGTGGACCGCTACGCCGGTCTACACGCCGAGCGAAGCGACCCCCGGCGTACACTGGACCACCGCTGGTGACGGCCCGGTCATCGGAACGATCGTCACGATTCCTGCCTCGCCCGAGGCCGGCCAGGTTGTCGATGTGCAGGCCGTTGTTACGGACGGGACCGCGACGATCACCGGTGTTTCTCTGGACTGGGGTACGGTCTCCGGTTCGCTGGGCACGACGATCGCCATGACGAATACCGGGGGCGACACCTGGGAAACAGTCACGCCGATTCCCGCGCAGTCCGGCGGCACCGTGGTCTACTACCAGATCACCGCGAGCAACGACGTTCCGGCCGATACGGTTTCGGACGAGCTTTCCTACGAACTGCCGATCGTGCTGACCATTCAGCAGATCCAGGGCACGGGCGCAAGCTCGCCCTACGTCGGACAGACCGTCTACACCTCGGGGGTCGTGACGGCGACGATGGGAATCTACGACGTGATCCAGGACGGTACGGGCGCGCGGAGCGGCGTGTGGGTGGAAAACTCCGCCAGCGCGGGCCTGGGACACGTGGTCGAGGGTTTCGCCACCGTGACCGAGACCGACGGCAACACGGTTCTGGTCGGCACGTTGAATGTGACCGGAACAGCCTCTTTGCCGACTCCGGAAGCGCTGAGCACCGCCATGGCCGGCGACGAGGACTGGGAAGGCGTGTTCGTCCAGGTCCAGAACGCCACCTGCACCCTGGACAATGAGCCGGGCCAGAGCTGGCTGGTCAATGACGGAAGCGGCTCGCTGGTCGTCGACGACGCCGTCGTGGAACCGGCGCTGAACCTCGGTTCGATCTACACCATCTACGGTGTGATGAGCGGATTCTCCGGAGCGCAGGCCGGTCTGGTTCCGCGCATCGTGACCGATTTCGTTCTGGAATCCGATCCGGCGGCTCCGGCCGTGGCTTCGGTGGTCGCCACCGGGCCCACCGTGGTCGAGGTGACTTTCTCAGAGCCCGTGACCGCGGTAACGGCCCAGGTCGTTGGTAACTACTCCGTCAGCGGCAGCACGGTCAGCGCCGCGGCGATGATCGCCGGCACCGACAACCAGGTTCGCTTGACGGTTTCGACGATGGCGCCTGGCGCCAAGACTCTGATCGTCGATGCGGTCGAGGATGCCTACGGAAACGCGTTGAGCAACGTCTCGTTCGGCTTCAACTACTCCGGTGGAAATATCCCCGCAGGCTACTACGACACCGCCGAAGGCCTGACAGGCGAGATTCTGCGCGGCGCCCTGCACAACATCATCGACAACCATACGGTGATCAGCTACGCGGGTGTCTACGACGCTTTCTACACGACGGACGACAAGCCCAACGGCAAGGTCTGGGACATGTACTCGGACGTGCCGGGTGGCACCCCGCCCTACGAATATACCTTCGGAGTGGACGAGGGCGGCGATCCTTCAGCCGAGGGCACCGGCTACAATCGCGAGCACTCCTGGCCCAGCAGCTGGTACGGCGGCAGCGGCGTTCCCTACACCGATGTGTTTTTGCTGGTCCCGACGGACAACCGCGTGAACAACATGCGCGGAAGCTACCCGTACGGCGAGACGGACGCTCCGACCTGGACCTCGTTGAACGGCAGCAAGCGTGGTCCGTGCTCCTACCCCGGCTATACGGGCGTGGTGTTCGAGCCCATCGACGAATACAAGGGTGATTTCGCGCGCGCCTACTTCTACGTCGCGACACGCTACTACACCGAGGACAGCAGCTGGTCGGCCAACGGCATGGTCGACGGCTCGCAATTGCTGCCCTGGGCCGAGGCGATGCTGCTGGAATGGGCCGCCAACGATCCGGTCAGCACCAAGGAGATCGACCGCAACGAGGCTGCGTATGCCATCCAGGGCAATCGCAACCCGTTCATCGATCGCCCGGACTTCCTGCTGGCGATCTATCAGCCGTGGATCAGCCCGGTCGAGGATGTTGTGCTGCCGGCCGCCGCATCGGTGCTGTATCAGAATGCCCCGAACCCGTTCAACCCGAGCACCACGATCCGCTACGAGCTGGGCACCAATGGCCCGGTCGAGCTGCGCGTATTCGATCTCTCCGGCCGCCTGATCCGCACGCTGTTCAACGGCGTCGAAGCCGCCGGCGTGCAACAGAAGACCTGGCTGGGCCGCGACCAGCAGGGCCGCTCGGTGGCCTCGGGCGTGTACTTCTATCGTTTGCAGACGGATGGTGAGGTGCAGACGAAGAGGATGTTGTTGGCGAAGTAGCGCCTTACGTCTCGTAGAGAATACGGCCGTCGCTCCGGGGTGGAGCGGCGGCCGTTTGCTTGGTCTTCAGTTGCGGCGTCTGGAGAATGTGGAACGGCTGGATCGGTCGTGTATCGTGGGTTGGCCCGCACGGAACCGGGACACCTGGGAGAATAGAAATTGCCGTCCAGGCGCTCGACGCGGTGATCACAACCCGTTGCGCACCGAACAGCACTTCCGTACCGTGATCCAAGTGCCGAATCATCTCGCCGGGTCCGGTTCAGGAAGTGCCCTCCGTCTTCT
>JANTGJ010000114.1 GCA_024762975.1 Candidatus Krumholzibacteriia bacterium | reverse complement strand
CGGGAACAGTCTGCTCAGCTCGGTCGCTGCCACGATCTGGGGACTCTACCCGGAGACCTACGACAAGATTGTGCAGTGCCTCAAGCCGTATTTCTTCCATGAGGTCTAGCTTGGCGGTCTAGGAACGGCTTTCCAGTTCGGTGACCAGGGCCTCCAACGCGGAGGCCCTTTTTACGATCGGCAGGTCGCGGTCGGCATCTCGCAGACTCCAGCGCAGTTGATCCATGAACTGCCGGGCCCCGGTGGCATCGCGCAACGCGAGGCTGCTGTGAACGGCAATCTCAAGGCAGTAGAACAGATTCGAGTTCACCGAAAGCATCGGCTGCAGCGCAGACAGCGCATCGTCCGGTCGTCCCGCATCCAGGAGTGCTTGGGCCAGGTGGCGCCGATAGTACCACTGCTCCTGGAACGGAAACTTGTCCTCGACGAAGTCGACGATCTTCTGCCAGGCCTTCACCCGCGCCGGCGCATCGAGCAACACGTCGGCCGCGATCGCCTCGTACAACATGCTTTCACTCTCGGTGCGCAATCGTGTACGGGGGCTGGTCCTGTACTTCAGGCTCGTGCGCCGTACCGTCAACACCGAATCCATCAGTGCCCGACTCTCGGCGCTGCGACCCCGATAGACCAGTTGTACGGCCCGGTTGATCACGGTTCGACCGGAATCCGGGTACTTGGCGATGAACTTCGAGTTCGCCTCCTGCAACTCGTCCAGCAGACCCGCATTCAGGTAGGACATCAGGATCCCCTGATCGATCTCCATCTCGAATTCCGTGCCGGCCATTTTGCTACTCACCTGATGCAGCAGGTCCAGTCCCGACTTCAGTTGTCCGCGGGCGATATAGGTCTGGCCGAGGTGGATCAATGCGTAGAAAAAATCCGGTTGTTTGCTGAGCGCGAGCTTGTACTCGGATTCGGCCTCGTCATAACGGCCCATGGCCATGTAGACATCTCCCAGCGAGTCATGGGTGTTGGCCATGCCCGGCGAGAGGAAGGCATACTTCTGCATGTGGTTGATGGCGGATTCGTAGTTGCCGCGCCCGAGTTCCAGGTAGCCGAGCTGGTTGTAGCTGTTGGCATAGTTCGGATCGAATTCGAGGATGCGCTTCCAGATCCGCTCGGCCTCGTCCATGTCGGATCTCGATCGGGCGTCCATGGCCAGGGCCTCGAGTACGAAAATATTCTCGGGTTCTTCCCGGGCCAGACGCGTCATCAGGGAATCGCGAATCGGAAACGACGTTGCCGCGCTGTTTCGGCAGATTCGCACCTGCGCCAGCATTCGCCGGCGGTCACCGGGAATGCTCTCGGTCAGGCTGTCGGCCAGCGCCATGGCTGCTTTCGTCTCCTGGGTCATGCCCAGACGGCTATAGGCGCCGGCCAGGGCGATTCCGGCCTCGGCGAAGCCGGGATCCAGTTCCAATGCCCGCTCGAGCTTGGTGACGGCGTCGTTGAACCGGAGAGCGAACAGATCCTGCAGTCCATCTTCGTACAACGAGACAGCCAACGGGTCGTGCGAGATCGGCTGATTCCGATCACTGTCGCCGAATACGAATTCCAGTCCGATCAACACAGCGGCGATGGCCAGTACCCAAACGATCCACTTCACGGCGCGATCCTTTCTATCGGGTGGCCCGCTAGAGGCTTCCCTCGGCCAGGGCCACGCCGGTCGAGGCGCAGATCTTCAGGCCGATCATGGTAATATCGTCGTCAGCATCCTTGCGGCCGCTGAAGGCATTGAGGTGCTCGCGCACTTCGTCGAAAATCTCGTCCACGCTCTGCTCCTGATGGTCGCATAGCAGGCGGTTCAGGCGCTCCTCCCCGAAATCATCCTCGTCGTCGCGATCTTTCGTTTCGGTCAGACCGTCGGTGTAGAGGAACACGAGGTCACCTTCAGCCAGCGAGATCTCGTCCTCTTCGTAGGTGCCGAAGTCGAACGCACCCAGTGGCAGGCCGCCGGCCTCGAGCAATTCGATGGCGCCATCGGCGCGTACGACCACGGGCGCGTTGTGTCCGCCCGAGCTGTACAGCAGCTTGCGTTCGGCAGGATCGAACAAGGCCAGAAAGAGCGTAGCGAAATGCTGCGGGTCGGTGCTGGCGTGGATCTGCCGATTGATGCGCTCCAGCACATCGGCAGGTGATTCGCAGGTGTCGCATTGGGCGCGCATGGCGGCCTGGAGATTGGAAGCCAGCAGTGAAGCGGGCATGCCCTTGCCGCTGACGTCGGCGATGATGATGCCCAGACGGCCGTCCTCGCGTTCGATCAGGTCATAGTAGTCACCCGAAACCTGCTTGCTGGAAATGTTCACGGCCTGGATCTCGACTCCGTCCAGGGCGGGGACCTTCCCGGGCAGCAGTCGCGACTGGATTCGCCGCGCCATGGCCATCTCTTCTTCCAGCTTTTCCTTGGCGACCTCTTCCTCGTACAGCCGGCTGTTCTCCAGTTGCAGGGCGACCTGTCCGGCGACGATGTTCAGCAGTTGCAGTTCGTGGACCTGATACCCCTCGTCGCCGGCGCGGTGCGGCAACGCGATCACGCCCATCAACCGGTTCTGCGCCACCAATGGGACCAGCAATTGGATCGCGTGCCGGGCGAGATCATTCTGCTCCCGTTGTCGTGCGCGTAATTCGCTCTGCTCGCGGGTGATCGCCTCGGTGTGGTCCTGTTCGACGGAATTCTCGGACTCGATCCACAACGGCTCGCCGACTCTCTCGAGAGTTCGGGCCAGGGACTGGAGGTACAATGTGCGCGGGTAGGTGCCCCGGCGTTGGAGGGAACCACCGAGCAGTTGGGCCTCTGCAGCGCTTGCCTCATCGTCCCGGAGGTTTGCTCGAGGGTCCTGAACGTGCCCGCGAAGCTCGAATTCGAAACCCTCTTCGCCCGGAACGGGGACATAGGCGCCCATACCCGGCAACTGGAGGGCTCTGCAGAGACGTTCGCCGATCATTTGCAACAATTCATCGCGCTGGATGAAACGCGGAATCTCGCGAGTGAATTCCTGGATCAGCGAGGTCATGTTGTCTCGTGAATGGTAGAAACGCCGGTCGATCACACCCTGCACCTGCCTGCGCAGGGGCCACAGGGCAGCGGCGACACACAGGGTTACGCCTGCGGCGACCAGCGAACTGGAGCCCGGAATCAAACCGAGAACCTTCCCGCCGATCCACCAGGCCCCACCCAGGTAGCCGGTCCACACCGTCGCCAGCAACAGGCCGTACGTCACCCTTTTCTTCAGCAGCAGGTCGATGTGCAACACCTGGTAACGAGCCACGCAGTACCCGAACGAGATCGGAATCGCCACCAGCGGGATGACTCCCAGCCGCGCCAGGTCCGCGTTCAGCGAGAGCTCTTCCATCCCGATCTTGAAAATCAGGTAGGGAATCACGCCGGCCATCGTGCCGATCGTCAGGATGCGCACGCGTTCGCGCATCAGCGGGTCGCGGTAGCTGAGATAACCGTGCATCAGCGCCGACAGGCCGAGCACGTAGTACATGCCCAGCATCATCCAGCTCGCCGCGTGGATCTTGGCGCCCTCGGTGCCCAGGAACTGATCCAGCGTGAAGCGCAGATAGAACATCATGGGCAGGACGAAAAGCAATGGCACCAGGAACGGATGCCGCGTCAGCGTCATCTTCTTGCGCGGGAAAATAAGGAAAAAGTTCAGGAACACGGCCGGAAGCATGAAGCGCGCGAAGGCTCCGATGTTCTGGGTAATGATCGCGCCCAGGTAGTAGCTGACCTGATTCAGGTTCGTCACGAAGTAGAGTGTGAACAGCAGGCACAGGACGAAGAAAAGCGCGGCGGCACGATCGCTGCCGCTGCGGAGGAAGACAGCGAAGCCGATGATCAGGTAGACCATGGCCAGCGCCGCGTTCAAGGCGTATTCTGACAATCGTACCCGGGTCGAGGTGAGCGGAACCCGGAGGGTGAGGTTGTCACCCTCCCGATCGACCAGATACATCACATCCGAATCGGGTTCATGGAGGCTGAGTTCGCGGGCGGCGGCCTGCGGCGAGTTCACGATGCTCCGGCCGATGCCGAGGATCTTGTCACCCGTACGCAGCGGAGTCGGTTCGCCGATTGCGCGGGGCAGGACATCGAGGACTTCGAGATCGGGTCGGCCGAGCAGCCAGACCGTGCCGTCGCTGGGGCGGGTTTTCAGGGCGTCATATCCGCAAAAGAGTGCAGCCAGCACCGTGACCACACCCAGGATCAGGTGGGTCTGACGGGACAGGAGCAGCTTCAAGATCCCCGACAGGGGATTGGGCTGAACCCGTTGGGTCGGCATGACTCTCCGTTTACTGAACCGACGTCTCGCAACAGCGCGTTTCGAGGCGTTGCCGGAGTCGATTCGATCCTGTCGTGGGATGGACGGCAAGCCACCGTTTCCCCAAAAAAGTTCCGCGCGGTCGCATTTTTCAATATAGCCCGGTTTCGGTGCCGTATCCATAGACGTTTGGCAGGAGCGGAGGGTTGCATGCAAAGCGAAATCTGCAAACAAATGCACAGTTGGGCCCGGGAGGCGGAAGCAGTCGCCCTGGGTTATTGGCGGCGCACCGGACAACTGCAGTTCAAGTCCGGCCGCGAAGCGGTTACGGTCGCTGATCGTGAGATCGAGACCCTGCTGCGCGAGCGAATCCGTGCCGAATTCCCCGGGGACCGCATCGTGGGCGAAGAGTTCGGAGCCGACGACGGCAGCGGTGGCCGCGTCTGGCAGATCGATCCGATCGACGGCACGCTGAATTTCGCGCTGGGCCTGCCAGGATTCTGCACCAGCCTGGCGCTGGTCGATGAGGGCCGGGTGATCGCTGCGTGTGTCCAGGTGCCGGTCGGGGGGGATTCCTATCTGGCGGAAATCGGTCAGGGGGCCTGGCGCAACGGCGAGCCGATTCACGTGAGCGAACGTTCTTCCCTGGCCGAGGCGATCGTCAGCGTCCAGTTCAAGTCCGACGGCCGCTACGTGCAGGATTCCGGATTGACGACGGATCTCCACACCCGAATCTACAAGTTGCGCCGGATCGGAGCGATCGCGCTGGAATTGGCTCGTGTGGCCGATGGTGCCTTCGACGCCTTGGCAGCGGCGGTACCGAACGGCATCCAACCCTACGATGTGGCGGCAGGACTGCTGTTGGTCCGGGAGGCAGGGGGAGTGACCTGTGACCACCGGGGGCGGCCGTATCCGCTGGGCGGTGCCGATCTGATTGCCGGCAATCCTGCGGTTTGCAAGGAGTTGACCGGACTGGTCGTCGATCGCTAGAGATATTGCAGCGCCAGCGCGCCGTATCCCTGGACCCCGTAGCTGAGCCAGGCCGGATGCTCCTCGCCGAGTTCCCGTCGGCAGGCGTCGGCGGCCTTCCAGACCGCGGCCCCCACGCAGCAACCGTTGCCCAGTGCGGCGTAGCAGTGGCCGGCGAACCGGCGCGCGGGCCGACTGAACAGGGGGACCATGGGGCCGACGAATGCCGAGGCGCCGGCCGCGGTGAAGCGGTGGCCCAACTCCGGCAACGCCCGGTAACTGTTGGAGAAAACCAGGGGAGGAATCGCTCCCTGGCGACCGATACCCTCGGGATCGACCGGGCCGTCGGGCAATAGCCAACGAGTCCCCGACGACTCTTTACGTTGTTGGTGGTGATCGCCGCCGCCCGCGTGTTCGCCCACCCGATTCAGGGACTCGGAGGGCCCGCCGTTCACCTCGAAGCGCTCGCAGACGTCGTCCAGCAGGGACGTGATCGGGTCGACGCCCAGCACCTCGCCCTCGACGCCGATCGCGGTTTCGTAGTCCTCGTCCTCCGGAATCGCGGATTCTTCCAGCAGCCGGTTCATCCAGTACTCCCCCTCGACGTCGGCGGGCCGCGCCGGCTTGCTCGTCGGACCGGCGAAGTGGATCGCCTGGTAGGCCCAGCCCAGGGCGGGCAGTGCCGCGGGGGTGACGGCTTCGGCAGGCATCTTCAACCGGGCCAGCGGTGCGGCATTCGGCCCGACCGCCAGCGCCTGCTCGATCGCTTCGGCCTCGCGATAGATCAGGCGTCGGATCGACTCTTCGGTGTGGCCGGCGACAAACAGGAGTTCAGGACCCAGGGCGTCGCCCTGCAATTCATTGAGGATGGCCGCCAGCGAGGTGTCGCCATCGCTGCCGACAACAAAGCTCGCTCGGGTGAAGCGTTCCATCCAGGTGCGCTCCGGCGCTCCGGAAACCGGGGATGAGCCGGTCTCGGCCCAGCACAGGGGATGTTTCGTGGCCAGGAATTCGAGGCCGTTGTGTAGCCAGAACCAGGGCAGGTGAAGATGATGCGCTCCCAGTACCAGATGGAAACCGACGTTGCCGGGTTCCGGCGTGCCGTCTTCGCCCGGCGTGGTTGCGCCATCGCGTTCGACGGAATCACAAAAGGCTTCCTGGTCGACGATCATCACCGTCTGGAACAGCAGTCGGCCGGCGGCCCGCATTTCGTCGATGACGGATCGCGCGTCGAGTCCTTCTGATTCCTGGAGGGCCGGAATCCCGTTCGCGATACGCTCGGCTTCGCTCAGCAGGATGGCTGCTTCCTGGGTGATTCTCTTCTCGGACAGGTCGATATCGATCCAGCGCATAGCCGCCCCTCACACGATTTCCGCCGTCCTGAATCCCGGCGAAGCGTTCAACTCTTTTATACCCAGTGCGTTACGGCCGTCGCGGCCGAATGCGGAAGCCGGAGTCCAAATCTGGACCATCGGCCACGAGGGGTAAAATTGCAGAAACCGTGCCGGATGGGGACTCGGTGGGGATCGAGGGGTTCCAAGGGGGCAACACGCGCCAAAAAAAAGCCTCCCGGGGACGGGAAGCTGCTCGATCGCATTGATGGTGCCCAGGGGGAGACTCGAACTCCCACGGGATTACTCCCACTACGACCTGAACGTAGCGCGTCTACCAATTCCACCACCTGGGCACATCAATATTGCGTTGTTGTCCATCGAACAAGGCCCTCGGGCCCGCTCGCGGGACGGCGCACAAAGTAGCCGGTGGAATCGTGCCTGTCAACCTGACGAAAGGTTTTCGTCGCAAAATCTTCCGGGCCGAATGGAGACGAATCCCGTGACCGAATCCGGAACCGGATGCAAAATGGTTCGTTTGCACGAGGCCCGTCGGAGGGTATATTCCCCAACGAATCCCCGACGCGAAAGGATCGTGGCCCATGGCGGCCAAAAAGGTAAATAGCGACATCAAGATCATTGCGAAGAATCGCAAGGCCCGCCACGAGTACGAGATCGTCGACACGTGGGAGGCCGGTCTCGTGTTGCTGGGCACCGAGGTCAAGGCGCTGCGCAACGGCCGCTGCAACCTGGGAGACGCCTACGGCGAGATTCGCGAGGGCGAGGCCTGGATCTGCAAGATGCACATCGGTCCGTACGAGATGGGCAACCGGGAAAACCATGATCCCTTTCGCCGCCGCAAGCTGCTGCTGAGTCGGCGCGAGATCCGCAAGATCCGGCCTCGGATCGAGGAGCGGGGACTGACCCTGGTTCCGATGAAGATCTATTTCAAGCACGGGCTGGTAAAGATGGAGATGGGGCTCGGGCGCGGCAAGAAACTGCATGACAAGCGCGACAGCAAGGCCAAGCGAGATATGGACCGACGCATCGCCAAGGAAATCGGACGGCGCGAATAGGAACCGCGAGGAGAGAAGAGCCGATGGGCTGGATGGAACCACCGAGAAAATCCTGTCGCCGCCTGGTGGCGCTCGCGCTGGGGGCTGCGTGCTGGCTGCCGCTACTCGCTGTCGCCCAGGACGCCGTGCCTGCCGATACCTATCTCGATCCGCTGGCCTACCAGCGCATCGATGAACTGGCAACGGAAGTCCAACTGACCGTCCAGTTCGACGCGACCGGAGAGACCCGGCTGATCAACGGCAGGCGGTTGTTGCGCGGTTCGCAGGAGCTGTATCTGCCGTCCGCTACGGTGGCCACGGTACTGAAAGCCGGTCGCTATTGGCAGGAGACCCAGAGGCGCCTCGAGTTCAAGGTCGGGACGCGATCCTTCACCGTCGTGGGCGATAGCCGGCTGGTGATCACCGACGAGGGCGAATTGCTGCTGCCGGTGCCCGTTCTGGATCACGCCGGCGAGTTGTGGTTGCCGATGGTACTGGTCGAGACGGTCGTCGGGCCGCAACTGCGCGAACGCGTGGCCTGGAACGCGGACAGCATGCGCCTGACGATCGGCAGCGCAGACTTCAACGTCACCGGCCTGCGGGTCGAGGTGCTGGGCCGTTCGACGGCCGTACATCTACAATGCACCGAGGCGCTCGGATTTCGCGCGGACAGCCCCTCGCCGGGGATCATCGAACTGAAAATCTACAATGCCAACGTGAATGTCTCGGCCGTCGGACAGTCCGGACGCCGTGGGCTGGTACGCAGTGTGCGCAGTCGCCAGAACCGGGATTTCTCGGTGGTGACGATCCAGGTCGATGATCTGGTCGGGCGCTACCGCACGTATACGACCGACGAGGGCAAGAGCATTGTTCTGGTGCTGGAGGAAGAGCAGGTCTCGGCGTTGCCGGAACCGATTCCGCGCGGTCGGGCACACATGAATATCGAGCACGGCCTGGTGGATGTTACGCACCGGATCGAGGTGCGCACCGTGGTGGTCGATCCCGGGCATGGTGGCCACGATGTGGGCGCTGTCGGACGGCGCGGCATTCTGGAGAAGAATGTGAATCTGGCCGTTGCGCGCGAGTTGAAGCGGTATCTCGAACGCGAGAGCGACCTGAAGGTCGTACTGACCCGCGACGACGATTCCCATGTGGATTTGACGCAGCGCGCCGAAACGGCCAATGCTGCCGAAGGCGATCTTTTCGTGTCGCTGCATTGCAATAGCTGGTTCAACGACGGTGCCCATGGTCTGGAGACCTACTTCCTCTCGCCTGCGGATTCCGATTGGTCGCAGAGCGTTGCCGCCGCGGAGAATCAAGGGGTCGTCAACGGGCCGGCCGAGCCCGAGGAAGACGTCGAGTTCATCGTTTGGGAGCTGGTGCAGAACCGGTTCATTTCCAGCAGTTCGAAATTGGCGGAAACCATTCAGGGCAGTGTCTGCTCGGACCTGGGTCTGGCCGACCGGGGCGTGCGCCAAGCCGGATTCCGCGTCCTGGTGGGCGCCTATATGCCGGCCGTACTGGTGGAAATGGGCTTTCTGAGTCATGACCAGGAAGAACGCCAGCTCGGAGACCACGGCTACCAGCGCAAGCTGGCCCGGGCACTGGGTGAAGCGATTCTCAGCTATCAGCGCAGCGTCGAGCCGCCGGTTGCTGATTCGATGAAAGGGGCCGGCGAATGAGCGAACGCCGCGTTCCCTCGACCCGCCGCCGTCGTCCGCCCCGCCGCCAGTCGCGGATCCGCCTGCTGTTCTGGCTGGTCGTGATCGTGTCCCTGGGCGGAGCCGGCTACTTCGGGTGGAAAATTCTCGAACGCAATCGGACCGACGGGGTGGCCGAGCCGGTGGCCCCGGTGGTCGAGGATCCGGCTGAGCCGTCGGGGGATCGCGCCGTCGTGCTTGTTTTCCCCGAATGGGACGCCGCCGGGTATGTGACCGAACAACGCCTGATTCCCAGTCGCGATCGTACCGACGAGGATCTACACGGTTTGATGTCCCTGCTCTGCTCGGGGCCCCGGATCAGCGGAGCGGTCAGTGCCCTGCCGGAAGGGACGCACTGCCTGGGAGCATTCTATGACGAGCAGAACGGTTCGGCGGTACTGGACTTCAGCCAGGAACTGGTCATCGGGCATCCCGGAGGAACCGCAGCCGAAGCCGCTACGCTGACTTCGATCCTGCGCACGGTGGGACTGAATTTTCCTGAGACGCGATCGTGCCTCATTCTGGTCGACGGTGCGCAGGTCGAGACGTTGGCCGGGCACCTGAAAATGGATCGACCGTTCGACGTGCGGAGGTTTCTCTAGTGGCCACCGCCGACCATCCCATCGGCATCTTCGATTCGGGGCTGGGCGGCCTGACGGTGCTGCGCGCCGTACACGAACGTCTGCCCGGCGAGGATCTGATCTACTTCGGGGATACGGCGCGTGTACCCTATGGCACCAAGGGCGAATTGACCGTGCGCAACTTCGCCAGCCAGGACGCCGGGTTGTTGGTCGGGTTGGGCGTCAAGATGGTGATCGTGGCCTGCAACACCGCGAGCGCATTCGCGTTGGACCACCTGCGCGAGACCCTGCCGGTGCCGGTGATCGGAGTGATCGAACCCGGGGTCGAGGAAGCGCTGCGCCGCACTCGTGGCGGCCCGGTCGGCGTCATCGGTACCAGCGGCACGATCCGATCGGACCGATACCAGCAAGGGCTCCGCGAAGGGCGCGCCGGGTTTGGGGGCATCGCGGATGAGAGGATCCTGGTCCGGGAATGCCCACTTTTCGTGCCGTTGGTCGAGGAAGGCATGATGGGCACCGAGATCACCCGCCTGGTCCTGGGCGAGTACCTGGAACCGCTGCGGAATGCCCGGGCCGATACGCTCATCCTGGGTTGTACGCACTACCCCTTGCTGAAAGAGGAAATTGCAGCGTACATGGGGCCCCAGACGGAGTTGGTCGACTCGGCCGCGACGTTGGCCGAGGCTGCGGAACAGATCCTGGTCGCAGCGGACCTGTTGCGCACCGAATCCGAGCGCGAGGGATTGCTCGATTTCCATCTGAGCGATATCCCCTGGAAATTTGCCGAGATCGGCGCCCGTTTTCTGGGCCGGCCGATCGCGGATGCGAAAATCGTCGGCCTGGATGAAATGGAACAGGCCGGCAGAACCGTAGCGAAAGGCACATCGTGATTGAACGAGCGGAAGAACGAGAACTCCATCAACTGCGTCCGACGCGCATCACGCGCGACTACCTGCCGCATGCCGAAGGCAGTTGTCTGATCGAGATGGGCAATACCCACGTCATTTGTACCGCGAGCATCGCCAACGGCACACCGCGCTGGTTGAAGGGGTCGGGCCAGGGCTGGGTGACGGCTGAATACGGCATGCTGCCGCGCTCGACCGGCGATCGCATGCGACGCGAAGCTGCCGGCAACGGACAGGGCGGCCGTACGATGGAAATCCAGCGGCTGATCGGCCGTTCGCTGCGCTCGGTCACCGATCTGTACTCGCTGGGCGACCTGACGATTACACTCGATTGCGACGTGATCCGGGCCGATGGCGGCACGCGCTGCGCCTCGATCAACGGCGCCGCCGTGGCGCTGTATGACGCGATGTCCCGGTTGCGCCTGCGCAAGCATCCGATGCGCTCACTGGTCGGCGCGATCAGCATGGGGGTCGTACAGGGCGAGGTGCTGATGGACCTGGACTACAAGGAAGACTCGAGCGCCGAGACGGACATGAATCTGGTCATGGCCGAAGGCGGCAACATGATCGAGATCCAGGGCACCGCCGAGCAGCGCCCCTTCACCCGGGAGCAGCTGGACCAGATGCTCGATCTGGGCGGTGCTGCGATTGCGAAAATCAACGAACTTCAGAAACAGGTGCTTGAAGGATGAGTGGAAGCGCGATTCGCGATGTCGTACTGGCCAGCCGCAACGCCGACAAGGTGCGCGAGCTGAAGCAGCTGTGCGAAGGAATGCCCTTCCGCATTCTCTGCGCCGAGGACTTTCCCGGCCTGCCCGACGTGATCGAAGATGGCACGACGGTACTGGGCAATGCCACACGCAAGGCCATCGTGACCGCGGCCTACACCGGTGAGATCTCCATCGCCGACGACACCTCCCTGGAAGTGCGGGTCCTGAACGGCTTGCCTGGTGTTTTTGCCGCTCGTTTCTCGGGCCCGGAGGCGACCTACGAATCCAATGCGCAACTCGTGTTGGAATTGCTGCGCGACGTGCCGGAGGATCACCGGCAGGCACGATTCGCGACGGCGGGCGTGTGGATGGATCCGCGTCCCGGATCGTCGTGCTCCGGTGCGCCGACCGGAACGGATTTCCCGGTACAG
>JANTGJ010000113.1 GCA_024762975.1 Candidatus Krumholzibacteriia bacterium | reverse complement strand
GGCAGCCGCCGGGGACGAGCCGATCGACTACACTGCATTCTCCCTCGATGATTTGATGGAGATGAACGTGGTCTCGGGTGCGTCCAAGTACATGCAGAAGGCCAGCGAAGCGCCCTCTTCGATCTCCATCATCACGGCAGAGGAGATCCACGCCTACGGCTGGCGTTCGTTGTGGGAAGCCCTCGAGAGTCTGCGCGGCTTCTACACCACCTACGACCGGGACTACTACTACATGGGAGTCCGAGGTATCGGCTACCCGGGTGACTTGAGCAACCGGCTGCTGGTGCTCGTCGACGGCGTCCGCGTGAACGAGACGGCGCTCGGCGGCGTGCTCATGGGGCGCGGTTTCCTGGTCGACATGGATCTGGTTTCGCGAATCGAGGTCATCCGTGGCCCGGCCTCCTCGCTGTATGGCACGAACGCCATGGTCGGCATCGTGAACGTCGTCACGCGCGAGGGCTATCAGTTGCACGGCACCGAAGTGAAAGCCGGCTTCTCCAGCTATGGCACCCAGGAATTCAGGATGACGCACGGGGACGAAACCGAAAGTGGCGTCGACTACCTGATTTCGCTCACCAAGGGGAAGATGGATGGGCAGGACTTCTATTTCGAGGAGTTCGACGACCCTTCGACCAACAACGGCCGGGCGGTGGGATTGGATCGGGAAGAATGGGATCAGTTCTACGCCAAGGTGCTCTATGACAATCTGACGCTGGAATCGTTGTACTCGTGGCGATTCAAGGGCTATCCGATGGGTGGCCTGGGCATGATGTTCAATGACGACCGCGCGTCGTCGGTGGACATCCAACAGGCCTACGCAGCCACCTACAAACGCCGGTTGCCCGCCGATTTCGACATGGCCCTGCGGGCCTACTACCAGGACTTCCAGTCCGAGATTCGCTACCCCTACGATTACGTCTGGGCCGATACGGCATGGGCTCCGTATCCCGAGGGCCTGATCTACGAAAGCGATTCGTGGGGCGAGCGTCTGACCACCGAGTTGGACTTCACGCGTCCGGTCGAATACCTCGGGCACCACATGCTGGCCTTTGGCGGCGAGTACCGTCGTACGTTCCGGCAGGACAACCTGACCTACGATCACGTACCGTTCTATCGCGTCTACAACGACCAGCAGCTGGATCCCACGAACTACAGTGCCTACGCGCTGGCGGACATCCGGCTGCGAGACAACGTGATCCTGAACCTGGGTGTCCGGCACGACCACTACAAGAGCTTTGCCAGTTCGACCAATCCGCGTCTGGCGTTGGTGACCGAATTGATCGACGGCACGGTCTTCAAGGCTGCCTATGGCAAGGCGTTCCGTGCTCCGGTGGGCTATGACCTGTCCGACGAGCAGGTCGAGTCGGGCAACGTGGATCTATCCCCGAACGAGATCGAGACCTACGAACTCATCTGGGAACAGAAGTGGCCGTGGGATCTCCATTCGACGATCTCGGCCTACGACTGGGACTACAAGGACATTCCTCGCGATGTGGATCCGGCCAACATTTCGGACTATTTCCTGGATCACGAGGCGATCCGTTCCAAGGGTGTCGAGGTCGAGTTGGCCGGTAAGTTTCCGCGTGGGATCGTCGGTCGTACGAGCTGGAGCTACAACGATGTCGAGGTTCCCGATTCGGAACTGACGCCCGGCAGGGGTGAGCCTCGCGGGCCGCGTCACATGATCAAGGCCAATGTCCTGTTGCCGCTGCTCAGCAACGAGACTCGACTCGGAATCGAGTTGCGCCATGTGAGCAAGCGTTTGACCGTTCGGAGGGAGTGGTCGGAACCGTACACGCTGGTCAACGTGACCCTGGCCGACACGAAACTGCTCGATGGTCCGGAGATTCGCGCCAGCGTAGTCAATCTCCTGGATGCCGACAACGGTCACCCGGGTACCTGGGGTGAAGTGCAACAAGTCATCTGGCAGGACGGACGATCGTATCGGCTGTACCTGACCGTGAGCCGCTAACGGGGGATGGGACGATGAATATTTTGAAGACAATCATGAATCGCCTCCTGGGACGCGGCAACGCGTGTACCGGGTGGAGAGTCGGAGCCGCGGTGCTTGCGATCTGTCTCGTGGCGGGGATGCCCGTCCAGGCGCACGCCGGTGACAGCTCCGGCAAGGCCCAGGACCTGATCCGATCGGCGATGGTCTACAACTTCTGCAAGTTCGTGCAGTGGCCCGAATCGGACCTCGATACGTTGGTGCTCGGCGTGATGGCCGCTCCGGATGCGACACTGGACTTCTCCAGTATCCAGGGCAAGGCCGTCCAGGACAGCTACATCAAGGTACGTCAGGTCGATTCCAGCGATGATCTGGCCGGCTGCCAGTTGGTGTTCATTCCGAAAGGGCTGGAGGGGAAGCTGCAGGGAGCGTTTGCGGCCGCACAGGCTGAATCCATCCTGACGATCAGTGAGATCGATGGCTTCTGCTCTCAGGGCGGCATCATCCAGCTGGTCGAACGACGGGGAAAGCTACGCTTCTTCATCAACAACAAGGCCGCCAGCGAGTCGCGTCTGCAACTCAGCTCGCAGCTGTTGAAAATGGCGAAAATCGTAGAAGGAGGATGAGGTTGGCCTTCTCGCGGGATCTCCCCATCCGGATCAAATTGCGTTGGATCCTTGCGATCTCGAACGTGATGATCGTCGTGCTGCTGGGCGGAGCGATGGTGCGCCACGAAAAGGCCACCTACCGCAGCCGTTTGTCCTGGGAGCTGGGCGTCATCAATCGAATCGTTGCGGCGAACTGTGCTTCCTCGGTCATTTTCGAGGACGACGAGTTCACCCAGGAGACACTGGCTGATCTGGGGTTCCTGCCGATGCTCAAGAGCGCCGTCCTGTACCGACTGGATGGTTCGGTCTTCGCGTCGTGGGGTGACACTGCGAGTACCATCGACCTGCTCGAACAGCAGATCCAGCAGGCTGATCCCGTCTTTACGGATGGTTCAATCATCCTGTCCCAGGACGTGGTCTGGGGGGGGGAGCCGGCGGGCTCACTGGTGCTGGCCTACGGTCTGCAGGAAGAAGCGCAGCATCAGCGCTCGATGCTGATCTTCTTCGGCGGGCTCAGCCTGGCCGCCATGCTGGTCTCGATGCTCTTCTCCGAGAAGTTGCAGGGAGTCATTTCCGGCCCCATCTCCAAGTTGGCGAGGGCGGCGCAGACCGTGCGCCGCGAAAAGACCTACTCGGTCCGTGTCGAGGGACAGGGGCAGGACGAAGTGGGGCAGTTGGTGCTGGCCTTCAACGAGATGCTCGACGAGGTCGAGCAGCGTGAACAGGCATTGATCCAGGCCAGCAAGGCCAAGAGCGAGTTCCTGGCCAACATGAGCCACGAACTGCGGACACCGATGAACGGCGTGATCGGTATGACCGATCTGCTGAAGGGGTCGGAACTGCAGGGCGAGCAACGACAACTGGTGGACTATATCAGCACCTCGGCCGACCACCTGCTCAGCGTGATCAACGACATCCTGGACTTCTCGAAGATCGAGGCCGGCAAGATGGCCATCGAAAAGGTGCCCTTCCGGTTGCGCAAGATGGCCCAGGAGATCCAGATCATCAGCGGAAACCTGGCGCGAGACAAGGGACTGGATTTCGACTTCCAGGTCCGCGGCGACATCCCCGATGACCTGGTCGGCGATGTCTTCCGCATCCGCCAAGTGCTGATCAATCTGGTCGGCAATGCCGTGAAATTCACCAGCCAGGGCCGCGTTCATGTCGTGGCCGCACTTTCGGAAGAAGTGACCGACCGGTGTCGTGTGACCTTCACGGTCCAGGACACGGGTGTGGGGATTCCCGTCCACAAGCAGCAGGCCATCTTTGAACATTTCACGCAGGCGGATTCGTCGACGACCCGGTCGTTCGGTGGTACCGGTCTGGGGCTGGCGATCTGCAAGCAGCTTGTGGAATTGATGGGCGGCCGGATCGGCGTAACCAGCGACGAGGGTCTGGGCTCCGAATTCTGGTTCGATCTGCCTCTGGGTATCGCAACGGCACCGGTTCTGGACGTGGTACCGGATGAAGAAGAAGAGCCCGAGACCGAGCAGCAGCTGGACCACGTTTGCCGCGTATTGCTGGCCGAGGACAACCCGATCAACCAGGTCTATGCCCGCAAGCTGTTGATGATGCTGGGGATGGAGGTACAGGTGGCGTCCAATGGCGCCGAGGCCGTGGATCTGGTGCAGGCCGAGGATTTCGATCTCGTCCTGATGGATTGCCAGATGCCCAACATCGACGGCTACGAAGCCACGCGGATGATCCGTCAACTCGGCGGTGCCTACGAATCGCTTCCGATCATCGCCCAGACGGCGTTTGCCATGGCCGAGGATCGCGATCTCTGCCTCGATGCGGGCATGAACGACTATGTTACCAAGCCGATCGATCGGAAGTTGCTGACCAAGGTCCTGCAACGCTGGGTGCCCGTAGGCGCCGGCGTCTCACGCACGGCCTGATCCAGGCACAATCCCGCTTTCCAATCCGGGCTGGCCCCCGGCCGTGATTCTCTGTACGATCACGCTTCGACGGTTTCGGCGCTCGGTACCGAGTTGCCGAGTTGCCGAGTTGCCGATGAGCTATCCTGCGAACTACCCTGCGAGGTACACGTTGATGAGATCCGCTTTCCTGCGCCGGTCCGTGGCGCTGTCGACCCTGTTGCTGTGCTGCGCCTCGGCGTCTTTTGCCGCCAACGATTGGTATGCCGGGATCGGTGTGACGGGCGCGGATGTGGGACTGGACGAATCGAGGCCGGGTCTGTCCGTGGGCGTCGGGCGCGTATGGTCATTGCCCGGTCTGCCGCTGGACCTGGGTTTCGCCGGCGAGTATGTCCAGAAGGCAGGCAACCAGTCGCGTCTGTTCTATCCCTCCGACGGCACCCCGGCGGTGGGCGACGAGGAGATCCGCCTGCACTACCTGCAGCCCGCAGTTTCGCTGGGATACACCTGGGCCCGCTTGCCGGTGGCCCCCCGGTTGTACCTGGGCGCCGCGATGGCCCTGAAACTGAGCGAGTCCTGGACGCGCCCGGTCGAGGACGGCCAGGAGGTGCTCTTCTATGACGACTACGATCTGAGTCTGCAGTTCGGTGTGACTTTTTCATTGGCGCGAGTCGGCCTGGACCTGCGCTGGTCGCACGGTGTGATCAATCAATTGAATGAAATCGAGACCGAATTCCCCAGCGAAAAGTCCGTGGATCCACTGCCCGGTGTGGATGCCGCCGAGGACGGCGCGAAAATCTCGCATTGGAGCGCCGGGGTGTTCTATCGCTTCTAGCCGCGGAGCAGCAACATCAAGCCGATGGCGACCAGCAGGACGCTGACCAGGAGACGGAATCGCGATTCCGAGATCCGCAGGTGCAGACGATTGCCGAGCCAGGCTCCCAGGAGGACCGCCGGCAGAACCGCAACCGACGAGAGCAATCGTGGCGTCGTGACCAGCCCCTCGAATACGTAGTTGGGCACACGTACCAGGGTCATCAGCAGGAAGATCGTCATCAGATTCGAGCGAAAAGCGGCCTTGTTCCCGGCGCTCAGATGGTACCAGATGATGAGGGGCGGGCCTCCCGTACCGAAGAGTCCGGTCAAGACTCCGGAAACCAGGCCCGAGGGCGCAGCCAACCAGCCCGGCGGTTGCCATCGCCCCCCCGCCGGCAGGCGCAGGAAAACGATTCCCACGAGCACCAGAAAGCCGCCCAGGATCGCCAGCACCAGGCTTGGATCACCGACCTTCAGGATCCGGGTTCCGACCGGAATCCCCAGCCCGATGCCCACACCCAACGCCGCAATCGGCCGCCAGCGCACTTCCCGCCAGCCCTTCCAGACCACCAGCACTTCAGCGGGCAGGTTGATCAGCAGTTGCAGCACCACGACATCGTGGATTGCGGGAAAGAGCAATGCCAGTGAGCCCACGGTGATCAGCCCCGAACCAAAGCCCATCAACACGTAGACCAGTTGCGCGACGATCAGGATCGCGCAGGTCGCGGCATACTCCAGCGGGGTCGAAAAGATGGTCTCGGGCAAGAATCACTCCGGGGCTGAGGTTGCTGTGGCGGGTTGATGATCGTGCCTGGAGCGAACTTGAGCAACTGCAAAACGGTCGGCCGGCGACCCGGCGGGCCCGATGCGCGGCTCAGCGTACCGCGCACCGGGCCCGGGATCGTTTACTCCTTCTCGGACTCTTCACGGACGGGCTGATCGGCCTGGATCCGTGCTGCCGTGCGAATCAGTTCGGCCAATTCCTGCAGGTCCTCATCGCCGGGGACCTCGGCAACCAGGGCGTCGGCCACGGGGACCAGATCGGCCAGACGGCTTTCCCGGGCCCAGTAGCTGCCGCGCAGGATTTCCGCGAATTCGGCAACGACGGCCTGGGTCCGCAGCCAGACCGAGCTCTGGCAGAACGCGCCGCTCAGGTCGGTCGTACGGATTTCGCGATCGATTTCCTCGACCTGTCCGGCGTGCGCGATATCGTGCGCCGGGGCCTCGTAACGCAGACGGATGGTGCCCAACCGGCTGTCGTGCACGGGAGAGGTTTCGTCGCCCTCGCCGTCATCCGGATGGACGGACCCGTCTTCGGCCGCGATCAGCTTCAGTTCGTACAAGGCGGTGACCTGGTGGCCTACGCCGACCTCGCCCGCATCCACCGCGTCGTTGCGGAAGTCCCGATCGGCGACGTCCCGGTTCTCGTAACCCAGCAGGCGCCATCGCGCGACCCGGCTCGGGTCGAACTCGACCTGGACCTTCACCTCGCGGGCGATGGTTTGCAGCAGGCCGGTCAGGTTTTCGCGAAAGACACGCTCGGCCTCATCGAAGCGGTCGACGTAGTAGTAGTTTCCGTCGCCCTGGTCGGCGAGCTTTTCCATCAGTACGTCATTGTAGTTGCCCATGCCGAAGCCGATGGTCGACAGTGTGATGCCCTCGTCCGAGGCGCGCCGGATTTTCGTCAACATTGTTTCGGCTTCGGTGCTGGCACCCTGGTTGGCCACTCCGTCCGAGCACAGGATCAGTCGATTGATCTTCTGGGCCTCGTACTCGCGGCGGGCCAGCGAATAGGCCAGTTCCAGACCTTCGAATGCATTGGTCGAGCCGCCGGGCCCCAGGTTCGCAATGGCGGCTTCGATGACCTCTCGGCGCGAAAGGTCCGTCGGTTCGAGTAGCACGCGACCGTGCGACCCGTAGACGACGATGCCTACCCGGTCGCCCTCATCCAACTCGTCCAGCAGGACTCGCAGCGAGCGCTTGACCAGGCCGAGCCGGTTTTCGCGGTTCATCGAGCCGGAGATGTCGACCACGAAAATCAGGTTGGCGGGTTTGCGCTGCGACTCGTCCATCGATTTCCCGACCAGGCCGATGCGCAGCAGTTGGTATCCGGACCCGAATCGCGACGGAGCGCCGTCGGCGTGGATCCGGAACGTCTCTCCGGTATGGGAAGGCCAGCCGCTATCGAAGGCATTGACGAATTCCTCGACGCGGATCGCGTCCTTCGGAGGCAGCATCCCGTGATGCAGGTAGTTGCGCGTGACGGTCCACGACGCGTTGTCCACATCGACGGCGAAGGTGGACAGGGCGTCATCCTCGGTCGCGACGAATGGGTTCACACCGTAGCCTTCGAAGTACATCAACTCGACCTGTTTGCCGTTGGGAGGCTTGGTTCCTCCGGTGATGGATCCGGCGCCGCCCGGATCGCTCAGCGCGATCGCGCGGCCGCTTTGGAACCGGATTTCGCCCGATCTGCCGCCGCGTAGGGCAATCGTGCCTTCCCTGGGCGCCGGAGCTGCGTTCGCTCCCGGTCCGGCCGAGGCACCGGCCTGCTTCGAGAGGGCTTCCTCGACCGAATCGAGGGCGTATTTCCGAATAACCAGTTGCTGGTCCAGCGAGCTTTCAACCAACAGGGGCTGCACCGTGTCGACCACAGCGGGGTTCAGGGCCACAACCAGTTCCGGACCCGAGACGTCACCGGCCACGGCGTCGATCAACAGTTTCGAGTAGCCGAGACGCTGGACCTGCAGCTGGTAGGACTGACCGGGCTCGAGTTTCGTGAACTTGAAGTGGCCTCCGCCGAGAGTCATCATCCGTTCGGGTGTGCCGCGCACCAGGACCGTAGCGTAGTCCAGTCCCTGACCCGTCTCGGCGTCGGTTACGATCCCCCGGATGACGCCGCCCACGGGAGCGGGTGCCGCGGCGATCTCCCGGGTCGCGAGCAATTCACCGACCTCGGCTTCCTGGTCTTGCGGGTCCCCGGTGCTGAGTGCGGCTTTTCGCCGTTCCGTGGAGGCCCGTGCATCGGCCGCCGGATCGCGAACCTCGATCGTTTCGGTCTGCATCTCGGGCGGCAGAACCACGACGCCGGTGTTGGGGCCGACAATGCCGCGCGGCTTCTCGGTGGCGGTTCCGTACCACCAGGCCACGAGGACGACCAGCATGGCCGCGACCGAACTGAGCGCCCAGACGGGGCGCGCACTGCGCCGGGCCGGGGAATCGTTTTGCGAGATGGCCAGCCACAGTTCCTGCTTCTGCCCGGAACTCAACGAGTGGCGGTTCTTCTTCAGGTAGCGCTTCATGAGAGCATCCCTCCTGCATCCGCGCCCAGGGCCAGGTCGTGGTCCTCGGTCAACCAGCTCTTCAATTGCCGGACTGCGCGGTGATGATGGACCCGGGCGGTCGCTTCGCTGCAGCCGAGCTGCAGGCCGACCGCGGCAAACGGCAGGTCCTCGAGTTCGCGCAGAAGCAGCGCGGCCCGTTGTCTGGGGGACAGGCGATCCAGCGCCGCCTGAAAGTCATCGCCCAGACCGGGGAACGGCTCCTGCGCAGGAGCGTGTGCGAGAGAGGATTGCTCGGTGGCAAAGGCCGTCAGCTTGCGCAGGTGCGCTTTCATTCGCCGCCGCCAGTCGAGGCACTTGCGCAGGGCGATGGCACGTAGCCAACCCAGTAGCGTGCCTTCGCCCCGAAAGTCGCCGAGCCGGTCGAGTGCCGTGATGTAGGTTTCCTGGACCAGATCGTAGGCCGCATCGCGGTCGCCGGTCTGATAGCACAGGAAGTTGAACAGGGAATCGCAGGTGCGGTCGTAGACGGCGCGCCAGGCAATACGATCACCCACGGCGGCGGCGCGGGCCAGTTCCAGGTCGTTCTGCATCTGCTCTGCTCGTGTCGCTGGGTCCGTGTTCATCAGAATCCTCCTCACTCTGAGAAGGGAGACGACCTTCGAGGGCCGCTTCGTTTACGAGCCGGGCGGATTTCTTTGCCGGGAGCCCGATCGCTGGAAGGATCCGGGACCGCCTCGGGTTCCCTGAACCTGCGGATCCGGCGAAGAAGCGTCAAATCCCCGCGCGCAACGTGAGGGTGATCCAGTTGCTCGGTTCGGAGTTCCAGAAGGTACCCATGTAGCCGCCCGGTTCCGTGGGCAGCCCCTCGCCGACGGCCAGATCCAGGTCGTAGCGGCCCAGATGAGCTCCGACACCCAGGTGCAGGAAATGCGATGCGCCTTCCGCTTCGTCCGGGGCGATACCCGACCACACGCCGATGGGTTGCAGGAACGTTTCGGTGCGTGAACGGTACAGCCAATCCCAGGCAGTTCGCAGAGTCAACCAGGGCAATAGCCGCGACTCGGCAGCGAGTCCGGCCCGATACGAACTCCACTTCACGTCCCAGCCATGGGAGTTGGGCCATGAGAAATGGTTGCGGGAATCGACCGAGCCTTCGCCGTACAGGTACTCGATGCGTGCCAACAGGAACCGGTCGGGATCAGGAAACCAGTTCCAGCCGGTGCCGAGGCGAAACTGCTCGCCGCTGGCGGTCGGAATCTCGCCGAAGTCAGAGACCGGGACGGGAATGTCCATCTGCTGATATTCGGAATGAAAAACGAGGGCCGAGTTCTCCGTCAGTTGAGTGAATGCACGCGAACGCAGCGTATAGGTGCCGCTGGACTCGCGCTCATCGTCATGGATCTGATCGGCCGGAGTCCGCCAGAACTCATCCAGGTGTGTCAGCCGCAGTTCGCCGGCCAGATCGACGTAGGTGCGGTCATTCAGGTCGAACCGCAGACCGGTACCCAGATCGATGCGGCGGTTCTTCCTGGTCAGGATCTCCGGCAGGAAGAACAGCGCATCCGCGTCGGTCAGCTCCTCGTCCAGCGATCCGAAGCGAAAGACCAGGCCCCACTGCGCGCCCGCGATCCGGCGGGCGAACAGGGCGGTGAAGGCATTCTCGAGGTCGCTCGGCACCAGCTCTCCGGGGTCGGAGTCGACATGCATGCCGTGCCAATAGAAGGCTCCCGTGCCCCAGCGGCCCAGGCGGGAGTGGATCCCGACACCCGGTCCAGAAACCCGGGACGCTGCCCCGAAGTGGTACCCGGAATTCAAATGGAAGTGTCCCGATTCGAGGACGACGACATCGGGATAGTCGGTCAGGCTGCCGTACCACCGCAGGACATTGGCTTCATCCTCGAGGTAGTCACCCACGCCTCCGAGAGCCTGGATACGGGCCGTAGTGGCTCCGGCGTCGGGCGTCGGGGCCGCCCATGGAACCAGGAGTAGAATAGCGAGCAGCGAGCGCAGTTTCATGACACTTCCTCGGTTGGATTTCCCGGCGCGAAATCTAGCACGGTCGCGGCGGGGGGGGAACCTCGATCCCTGCTTGCCGCAGAACGGGTTGTGCTTCTACCTTGGTGCGGAGCCCTCCGCGACGACCCCATGAAACGGATGTGTTATGGCGCAGCAGCAGAAACCCGATATCCAGTTCCCCACGCGCTGGGGCTTCAAGGTCATTGGCCGGGACGGTGAATCGGTGACCGAGGCCGTTCGCGAGTGCCTCGCCCTGCAGCTCGGTGCCGCCGTCGGTTCGCGGGGAGTGACGCTGGACGAGTCGCGCGCCAGCGCGGGCGGCAAATACGTCAGCTGGAATCTGCATTTGCGGGTGGTCAGCGAAGACGAACGCAACGAAATCTTTCGCGCCCTGTCGGATCACGATGCCGTAAAGATGGTGATCTGATTCGTCAATCCGCCGGCGGCGGGATCTTCTGACCGAGTTCCGCGCGGGTCTTCAACCCGATGTTCAGGATCGCGGGCAGGATCAGGTCGGGCTCCTCGAGCGGCTCGGGCTGATAGCGGGGCACCAGGCGCATGTAGGTGCGGTAGCGGTCCAGGATCTCCTTCACGTATTTTACGGTCTCGCTGCCGTTGTAGTAGCCGTGCCGTGTCCTTTTGAAGTACTTGCCGCGTGCCAGACGCGGCAGCATCTCTTCCAGCGAACCTTCCCAGCGATTCGGGTCCCGGCCATGGTCCATCGCCATGCGCCGGGCATCGGTCAGGTGTCCGACTCCGGCATGATATTCGGCCAGAGTGAATCTCCACCGGTCGAGAGAGTCCAGATAGGCGTAGGAGTTGTAGGTAGCCGACATCAGGCGCAGTCCGGCCCGCAGATTGGGCTCGGCATAGTAAAGACTGTCGGCATCGTCACCGGCGAATTTCGGCAGTACCTGCATCAGCCCGCGGGCATCGGCCTTGCTCCTGGCAAACGGATAGAAGCGCGACTCCTGGAAAACCAAGGCTGCGACCATGCGCCAGTCCAGGCCCAGCGGCTCGGACATGGTTTGGATCAGCTCATCGTACTCGGAAATCTTGCCGCTCTTGTCGGGGCGGTGTTGCGGCTCGCGAAACCCCAGAATCGTCTTCGGATTCTCATAGTAGCGGTCGTAGATGATGCCATAGGTCTGGCTGCGGCGCGTGCGGCCGTTCAGCGCCACACTCACATGCCGCTTGAGATATTCGTCCAGGGCCGTTTTCAGCTCAGGAGTGTTTTGCCGGAGGAGCCAGACGATGGGCAAGCGCTCGCTGACGATGGGTCCGAGTTGGAGGTTCGACTCGGCGGCCATGGCGGCGCGCGCGACGATGTCGTCGACCACGGCTGCCTCGATCTCTCCGTGAGCTACGCGGGTCAGGAGTTCCTCGGCGCGGATCCGTCCCCGGTGACTGTGGATGAAGAAAGCCGAATCGGAGTCGTCGCGCAGGCGGACCAGCTCGCGACGGAACGGATCGCCCTCGGGCAGGACCAGCGTCAGGCCAGCCAGGTCAGACAGCGAGGTGACCGGTTCCGGGCCCCCGGGCAGGACGACCACCTTGCGCACGAAATTGGTGGGTC
>JANTGJ010000112.1 GCA_024762975.1 Candidatus Krumholzibacteriia bacterium | reverse complement strand
GATCGTTTCCAGCGGCGCCTGGCTGGATGCGGGTATGTCGCTGGCGCTCGAGAGCGGGAATTTGACCCTCTCCAACGTGCTGTTCGAGATGGCCAAGTCCAACGAGGTCGTGGTTTACTTTACGGCAGTGGCCGAGGATGACGAGGATATTTCCCGCTCGGTCGACCTGCTTGTCGACGGTTTGCGGACCCCGTTGACCATCGAGAGTGTGGATCCCACACAGCCGAGTTCAGGAGTCGAGAGAGTCTACAACTATCCGAATCCGATGATCGATGGCACGAGTTTCGTTTTCGAAGCGGCCGCCGGAGCCGAAGGTGGGCGGATCCGGGTCTTCTCGGTCTCGGGGCGCCAGGTCCTGAATCTGGACGTACGGCCCGGTCACCGCAAGGGCGGAGAACGATGGTGCGTGCCCTGGAACGGACGGGACGCCCAGGGCGATCGTTTGGCGAACGGTACCTATCTGTACCGGATCGAGATGCAGTTGCCGGATGGAGCTGCTGACAGCGATATGCAGCGTCTGGTCGTCATGAAATAGCGGAATGCAAAAGGAGACGGGCCGCGTGCGACGGATTGCACTGCTTGTAGGGCTGGGGCTGTTCCTCTTCGGATGGCTCGGCACGGCCGGTTGCGCGGGTCCCAAACGACTGCCTCCGGTCGCGGGGCGACCGATTCCGGCGGCACCGACGGGTCCGCAGTCGAAGGCGCCGCATCTGGTGGGTGTCGGGCTGGCCGAAGGCCGGTCCGAACTGCAATTGAGCGCTACCGGTGGCTGTGTGCTGTTGGATGGCAAGAGCGGTTCCCGACTGGTCCGCATCGAAGCCGCCGGAGCGTTGCGATGTCGGCTCGACGGCAGCAGTGTGCGCTGGTCGGCATCCGGCAGGTCCGGGCGCGTACGGGCGGTCATCCTGCAACCGAATGATCCCTCCGGGCGGGTCGTTTTCGACGGCCGCGAGTACCGCGGCGAGTTCGCGATTGTCGTATCCCCGAAATCCTCGGGACTGACCCTGGTCAACAACCTGGATCTGGAAGACTACCTTCGCGGAGTCGTGCCGTGGGAGATCGGTCGTCACGGCGAGGACAAACTGGAAGCGCTGGCGGCCCAGGCCGTGGCCGCGCGGACCTATACGATTTCACATCTCGGCGCCCGCTCGGACCGCGGGTTCGACGTCTTCGACACGGTGATGGATCAGGTCTACCGGGGAGCGAAGGACGAGGACCTGCTCTGCAATCGCGCGATCGACCGGACACGCGGTCTGGTGCTGCGCTCGGGTGGAGAAGAGATCGAGGCCTACTACAGCGCCTGTTGCGGTGGGGTGGCTTCCAATATCCACGAAGTCTGGCCCTTGCAACCAAAACCGTATCTGGTGACCCATCCCGACGCCCCGCGAGGCAAAACACCCTATTGCGCCGACTACCGCTACTACAACTGGCGCGAGGAATGGACTGCCGCTCAACTGGAGGAGATTCTGGCCCGTACGTTGCCGGTGTACCTGGACTATATGGGGCAGGGTAGCCGAGTCCAGTGGGCGGGGCCGCTTTTTCGGGCTGCGAAGAAGGGGGGCTCGGGGTTGGTTCCTGGGCGCCTGCAGGACCTGGAGATCGTGGAGAGGACCACGAGCGGCCGGGTTGCCCGACTGGTGATCCGTACCGAGGCCGGTGAATACTCCGTGCGTGGAGATCGCGTCCGATGGGTATTGGCGCCGGTGTCCGGCAATCCGGCGATCCTGCGCAGTGCGCTCTTCGAGGTGGAGTTGAGCTACCGGGACGGAAAGCTGACCGGGGTTGCGGCGCGCGGCAAGGGCTACGGACATGGCATCGGCCTGTGCCAGGCCGGTGCGCTGGTCATGGCCGAACGCGGAAAAGACTTTCGAGAGATCCTGGGGCACTATTACCGCGGTGCGGTCCTGCGGAAGATTGGCGGCGGACGGTGACGATTGGGTCGGTGAAAGCATGGGCCCGCCGGATGGTCGTCGGCTTGTCGGGCGCCGAACCGACGGCGGACGAAGTGGCGTGGATTCGCCAATGGAAACCCGCCGGTGTAATCCTTTTCGCGCGAAACGTCCTGCATGGACGTCAGCTCAGGGAATTGACCGCCTTCCTGCACGGTTTGGATCCGAATCTCGAAATCGTAGCGGACCACGAAGGAGGTCCCGTCAGCCAGCTGGAGGCGGCGGTCGGTCGGCCTCCGGCCCCTTGGACTCTGGGGGATCTGGACGATCCAGCCTTGACTCGTGCCTGTTGGCGGGTGACCGGACTGAGGTGCCGAGCCGCCGGGATCGACCGCGTGTTGGGCCCGGGCTGTGATGTGTTGACCGAATTGCGCAATCCCGTCATTGGCAGCCGGGCCTTCGGAGCCGACGAGGAACGGGTTGCCCGACATGTGGCCGCCGCCGTCGCCGGACTGCGCGATGCGGGAATGACCGGATGTGCGAAACACTGGCCGGGGCATGGGGGCAGTCGGCAGGACAGTCATCTGCAATTGGCCCGGGTCGGCAACGGGGCTCTGTCCGGGCCATTCGGTGCCGCAGCCCAGGCGGGCGCCGATGCCGTGATGATCGGACACCTGCTGCCGCAAACGCCTGCCGAAGCGATTCCCGCATCGCTGGATCCGGCCGCGATCGAACGCGCGCGCAGTTTGTTTG
Source organism: Candidatus Krumholzibacteriia bacterium (assembly GCA_024762975.1). Classification (GTDB taxonomy): domain Bacteria; phylum Krumholzibacteriota; class Krumholzibacteriia; order LZORAL124-64-63; family LZORAL124-64-63; genus JANTGJ01. The sequence goes on along the minus strand of JANTGJ010000112.1, from coordinate 9,724 downwards.
CCCAGTACGGGAATGCGCCGTTGATCTATGCCGACGACATTACCATGGGCGCGCTGCGAGAGTACCTGGGCCCGGACCGGGCAGTCCCGGAGGCGGGCCCGCCTTCAGATACCGGCATGGTGGATCCAGGTGCCCTGGAACTCGGGTGGTTCGAGTCGGTGGCCGCCGGCGGGTGTGACCGGTTTCTGATTCGTGGAATTCCCTGGGCCGCGTTTCCCTTGGCGGCCACCCCGGATGTCGTCGCGGCTCCTGCTCCGAGCCTGTGGCCCGATGACGGCGACAGCTCCGATGACGGGCCCTACCGTGAGGCACTGCGCCGAGCGGCCGGGAAGGCGGGATGGGAAGATTTCTCGTCACCGCATTCGGACCTGATCTGGGTCGACGCCACCGCGGGGGATCGTTGGCAGGGAACCGGCGGGTCCCGGGTTTTGCGGGATCTGGAAGCGCGCTTGCGGGAGCGTTTTCGTACCGTGCTGCGTACGGATCCTGCCTCGCCTGTTGGAGTGGATTCGTACTCGGACTGCAATCATCTACTGGTCACTTCGCATCGCCCTTTGCCCTCCGAATGGACGGAGGCGCTGCCCGGGCGGTGGCTCGATAGTGGGCGAACGGGTCACGGTCGGTGCCTCGTAATGGGCCATCCCTCGTTGGCAGAAGATTTGCCGACGTGGCTGGGGAAGAGATGGTATGTATCTGCGCTATCTGAACTGTTGGCAATCGATTGCGTTGGTTGAAGTTCGAAACGGCAACAATCATTTGACACAGCGTGAGGGTGCGCATATATTGCCCCTCTCAATACGATTCCCTGGCGGGGGCGTAGTTCAGTTTGGTTAGAACGCCGGCCTGTCAAGCCGGAGGTCGCGAGTTCAAGTCTCGTCGCTCCCGCCACCTAGATTCCGCGGCTTCGGTCGCGGTTTTTTTTGGCACCCTGGTCGCAAGGAGATGACATGCGTTTTCGCCCCCTGATCCTGACGATGATGTTGGTTGGCGTTGCCCTGACCGGCTGCACTGCGAGCAAGGAGGTTCCCGTGAACACCGATGCGGACAAGGATCCCTGTCACTGGTTGGAGACCCGTGACCTGAAACCCATCGAGGATCTGTCCGAACGCGTCGAGGCCTATGTCGTGACCGAGCTGCGCCCGGACTTGAACCATCTGGATTCCACCCAGCGGCAGGTGCTCGAAAAACTGGTGCAGGCCAGCAAGATCATGACCGAGATTTTCGAGATCCAGGCGACGCCGTGCTACCAGGAACTGAAGGCCGTTCTGGCGGCCTTGCCGGGTTCGGAATGGGCGGACGCGCGCCGCTACTTCGAGATCAACATGGGACCCTGGGATCGCCGCTTCGAGCGTCAGCCCTTCATTGGAAACTGGGAGCATCCCGAAGGTGCCAACTACTACCCGGCGCATCTGACCGAAGAAGAAAAGGCGGAGATTGCCGACCCGGCCAATGGTCTGGACGGTTTGTTTACCATGGTACGCCGGGATCCGAACGGGAAGCTGGTCGCACAGCCGTACTCCGAGTTTTTTGCCGTACAGCTGCAGGAAGCCGCGCAGTTGTTGCGCGAGGCGGCCGAGCTGACCGAAAACGAAAGCCTGCGCAGGTTCCTTTCCTCCCGCGCCGACGCGTTCCTGAGCGACGACTACTTCGAGTCGGATATGCTGTGGATGGACCTGGACAGTACGGTCGAAGTGACCATCGGTCCCTACGAGACCTATGAGGACGATCTCTTCGGTTACAAGGCATCCTTCGAGAGTTTCGTTACGGTGACCGACCCGATCGAGTCCCGTCGCCTGGCCAAGTTCAAGGATGAACTGCCCTGGCTCGAGAAGAACCTGCCCATCCCCGACGAGCACAAGAATCTGAACCGCGGCAGCGAGTCGCCGATCCGCGTCGTGGACGAGGTCTATTCCGCCGGCGATACGCGCGCCGCTGTGCAGACGATCGCTTTCAACCTGCCCAACGACGAGCGTGTCCGTGAGGCCAAGGGTAGCAAGAAGGTGCTGCTGCGCAATGTGATGCAGGCCAAGTTCGATCAGATCCTGATGCCTATCGCCGAGGTCCTGGTGGCCGAGGATCAACTGGGCGACCTGACCGCCGAGTCTTTCTTCCTGCACACCCTGTGGCACGAGATGAGCCACGGACTGGGCCCGGGCAAGATCGTCAAGGACGGACGGAATACCGAAGTCCGACTGGAACTGAAAGAAACCTACTCGACCCTGGAAGAGGCCAAGGCCGACGCCATGGGCGAGTGGGACATTTTCGTACTCCAGCGAGCGGGTCGCGGTTATTTCCCCGACGAGATCTACCGGCAGCAGTCGGCGACCTACCTGGCCGGCCTGTTCCGCTCGGTGCGATTCGGAATCGGCGAGGCCCACGGCCGCGCCAACGCGATTCAATTCAACTACCTGATGGAGAAGGGCGCTCTGTCCTATTCCGAACAGACCGGTCGATTCTCGATCGATACCGACGTCTTCGAACACGCGATTGGTGAATTGGTTGCCGACATCCTGATGATCCAGGCCGAAGGTGACTACGCGGCCTCGGTGGCCTTCATCGAACGCTATGGGCAGATGAGCCCGGTTTTGGCCGACGCCTTGACGAAGCTGGTGGGGATTCCCGTGGATGTCCAGCCGGTCTTCCCGCGTTTCGAGAGCTGAGATCCTGCGGACGGTACGGATCAGATCTGAAGAAGGCGCCCGTTTCGTGACGGGCGCCTTCCGTATCTCCGGGAAGGGTCTACTGTGCGTCGTACTTGCTCAGGAGATCGATCAGGCCCTGATAGACCGTGGGGGAGAACGGCTTCTGCGACAGCGGCAACGGCGTATCGTCCTGGCCCGGCGTGGGCTGCGGGTCCGGGTTGCGCAGGGCGGCTTCCTGATAGGCGGCCAGAAACTGGACCAGCGACCCGCGAACGGCGATCAGCCGGTTCTCGCCCAGGTGGTGAACAATGGTGGCTGCCATCGCGTACCCCGCCTGGGTCAGCGTTCCTCCAGCCGGGGTCTGAATCCTGAACTCGGTTGCGTCCTCAGTCGATATTCGCGGTTGCTCAAGAAATTCATTCAGCAGGCGCTCCATGGTTTCGACCGAACGGACGCCGTTGTTGTAGAAATACTCGGGAACCAGGGCGACTTCGTTCAACGTGGGGTGTGACGGTGCGAAGAACGTGAACGGCGCCCGTTCGATCCAGGCGGCCACGCCTTCGTTGACCAGATCGCGCCAGACCTGGGCGATCATCGCTTCGGGCCGCTCCGGGTCTTCGATCGGGGGCATCGTCTGGAGGTTGCGGTACAGCATTGCGATCAACTGGCGCTGCAACTGCCGGTTGCCGCCGGCGGCCAGAACCCCGGTGTCGGCAACCAGCGATCCGTCGCAGTAGCGCAGTTCCGGCATCGTCGGCAGGAAATGCACGACCAGGGTTGCCGGCAATCTTTCGGGCTCGATCCACCGCTCGACCTCGGTCAGAAAGCGCTTCTGTTGATGGGGATCCAGCCAGTCGTCCAGTTGAGCGTTGATCTTGTCGGCCTGGCTGCGACTGTAGCGGTAACTTGTCCGCATGCGGAGGCGATCGGAGTTGACCTTGCGCGGTGAATGTTGTCCCAGCTCCGGGGCGAAGGCGTTCGTCAGCCAGTTGCCGATCCGAACCGCATCGGGCCGGTGGTCGGGCAGGCAATCGGACCACGCTCGAAAGGACTCACTTCGTCCGAGATCGTTGATCTCACCGGGGGTCGGAAGGTCGCCGGCAAAGATTCGCGTGGTCAGGGCATCGAAGTCCCGCCATCCCTGTACATCCACCCGCAGGGGGACAGCGACGGTGTCCTGTTCGTCGGTTTTCTCTGCTGATTCGCTTCGGTCGTCGCCGCAACCGGACATGAGCAAGCCCGCGACGAGCAGAACAGCAACGGACCTCCAGCGAACCGGGTTCCAGTTGAATCGAAGAGCCGGTTTGTCGCCGGCCGCTGTCTGGATTATCATTCGCAACGAATTCACTCCCGGGAATCAGTATGGAGAATCATGCTTCTGATCAATGAAATATACTCGGCCGTCTGCGGCGAGTCACGCTTCATCGGCCGCACCTGCGTGCTGGTCCGGCTGACCGGTTGCCACCTGCGCTGCGATTGGTGCGACTCGGAACACTCGTTCCAGGGCGGCGACCGGATGGAGGTGGACGAGGTGCTGGCCGCGGTCGCCGAGCGTGAATTGCGCACGGTGCTGGTCACCGGCGGTGAGCCTCTCCTGCAACGCGATGTCGTCGGCTTGATGCAGGGACTTCTCGCGGCCGGCCACACGGTCCTGCTGGAAACCAGCGGCACTCTCGGTCCTGCCAACGCCGTGCCCCTGCGGGAAGTTCCTGCCGGCGTTCACCGGGTGGTGGACATCAAGGCGCCGGGTTCGGGAATCGAACCGGAAAAAATCGACTGGCAGGCGATCGCCGCACTGGGTGAGCGGGACGAGATCAAGATCGTTTGCCGGGATCGCGCCGACTATGAGTTTGCGCGCGGGGTGATCAGATCCGATCGACTTCCCTCCGGAATGCGGGTTTCGCTTTCGCCGGTTTTCGGGGAACTGGACCCGGGGCGCCTGGGCGAGTGGGTGTTGGAGGATCGACTGGATGCCGTCGTGCAGGTGCAACTGCACCGGATACTGTGGCCGCACAAGGACCGGGGGGTCTAGGATGTCGAGTGGGCAAAGGAAGCGACCGCTGGCCATTGTGACGGTCAGCGGTGGATTGGATTCGGCGGTCTGTCTGGCGGAGGCGGTGACCGAATGTGAGGTTGCGGTATTGCACGCCAACTACGGGCAGCGTACCGAGGAACGGGAACTGCGAGCCTTCCATGCGTTGGCCGACCACTACGGCATCGAGAATCGACTGGTCGTTGAACTCAGTTCCCTCGGCGCGATCGGGGGAACCTCGCTGCTGGATGATTCGCAACCGGTCGAAAAGGGTTTGCCCGAGGAGGGAGCGGCGATCCCCTCGACCTACGTTCCCTTCCGCAATGCGCACCTGTTGTGCGTGGCCGTTTCCTGGGCCGAGGTGATCGGAGCGGAGCGAATCTACATGGGGGCCGTGGAGGAGGACGGAAGCGGCTATCCGGACTGCCGCGCTGAGTTTTACACCGCGTTCGAAGCGGCCGCCCGGGCCGGTACGCGCGCGGGGGACCGTCTCCGGATCGTGACCCCGTTGATTGATCTGAAGAAGGCCGATATCGTACAACGTGGCCTGCAACTGAAGGCTCCGCTGGAGTTGACCTGGTCCTGCTACACGGAGTCGGAGGCTGCTTGCGGCGAGTGCGAGAGTTGCTGCCTGCGCCTGCGCGGTTTTGCCGAGGCGGGCAGTACTGATCCGATCCCCTACCTCTGATCGGCGCGGTCGAGCAGCTGCAGAATGACCGCGAGACTGCGTTCGGTCGCGCCCCGCTGATCTTCGACCACCCGCCGCGCGGCCTCGGCGGCAGTCTTCAGGGCAGCCTCGTCTTCCAATAATTCCGAAGCCCGGCGCAGCGCCTCGTCCGGCCGGGTGATGATCCAGCCGCCACCCTGCCGGACCAATTCACCGGCTTCCTCGGCGTTCCCGATGCGAGGACCGAACAGGACCGGCAAGCCGGCCACGGCCGGCTCCATCGTATTGTGTACGCCGGTGGTGAAGGCGCCTCCGACATAGGCCAGACAACCGCTGCGGTAGATCTCGGCCAGTTTGCCGACGGAGTCGACGACGACGACCCGGGCCGCCGGGTGGCTCCCCGGATCCGCCTCGAGCCGGGAAAGTCGAACCGAGGGCAGCGCGTCGTGCGCCAGCCGGGTTTCAAGCTCTGCCAGATGCTTCTCATGGGGTTCGTGGGGCGTCAAAACGCAACTCAGGTCGGAGAATCGCTGGAGCAGTTGCGGCAGGACCGGCAACCACACCGCTTCGTCCGGCGGCCAGGTGCTGCCCAGGACCAGGCGTCTGCCCGCCAGCGAATTCAGGGCGGCCGCCGTGGGACCCGACGCGGTTTCCTCGTAGTGGCGGATCACCTGCTCGGTGCGGGTGTTCCCCGTTACGGTAATGTGCGAGGCGTCCGGGAGGATGCGCTGGAAGCGTTCGCGATCCGCCTCGGTGCAGGTCCCGATATGCGACAGACGGGACAGCAGGTCGCGATAGAAAAGGCGACCGATCCTTCCCAGTCGCGAGCTCTCGGGCGGGAGCCCGGCCGACAGTAACGCTGTTGCGACACCGGCCTCTTCCGCGGCGAGCACCAGATTGGGCCACACATCCGCCGAGACGATCACCAGGGCGCGGGGATTCCAGGCCGCGACCAGCCGCCTCATGGCTTGGGGATCATCGAGAGGCAGATAGTCGTGAAAATCGGCAGCAGGCCGCCGTCGCGCGAAATGCATTCCCGACGGCGAAAAATGTGTGGCCGCGATCTTCAGACCGGGTCGCAGCGTGCGCAATTTCTCGATCAGGGGCCGCGCCTGTTCGAACTCTCCCACGGAACTGGCGTGGAACCACAGGCAGTTCTGCAATTCGCCGGCCGCGTCCTGCAGGCGTTTTTCAAGCCCGACTCGCCCGGACAAACCCTCGGCGAGTTTCGCGGACCAGGGGCTGGCCAGGGAAGCGGCCCGGGCTGCTACCGGACTGACGCAGCGATACATGCGCAGCAGGGTGCCGGGTGAGCGCATCATGACATCTCCGCAAGCGGCGGCCACGATCGGGATTCCCGGATCCGGGAGTAGACCTCGTCGACCTCGATCTGCTTGAGGCAGGCCAGATCGCCGCGATGGCAGGACCGTTTTCCGTTGCGGGAACAGGGACGGCACGGCAGCACCTTCTCGAGTACCGAGCTTCCCGGCAACCGCGGAAAGAACCCCCATTGGCGTACCGTCGGACCGAAGAGTGCCACGACGGGGGTCCCGGTTGCCTCGGCCACGTGCATCAAACCGCTATCGTTGGTGACCAACAGGGCGCAACGGGCCAATTCCCGGGCCACTTCAGGAAGAGTGCGATTCTCGAAGATCTGGCACTTTGGAAGGGCTGCCGCAACCCGCTCGAGTTGGCTGCCGGCATACCATCCGCTTTCGCGCGGACCCAGAAAAATGGAAAGCGGTGCGGAAGAAGTGGCAGCGAAGCGCTCGATCAGCGCCGCAAATCGCTCAGAGGGCCATTGCTTGCTGGCCCACTGGGCACCGGGTGCGATCCCCAGCCGGATCTCCCGTTCGGCGTTGTCCGTATCCAGCGCCGGGGAGGATTCGATTCCGGATGTGCCCAAAAGCGCGTCAAATCGATCGGACATCGTGCGATGCAGTGCGTTCGAGTCCCCGTGCCAGCGGAGGTAGGCCAGGCGGGCAACCGTATCCTTGGCCAGACGGGCATCGGACCGGAGGCCACAACGCGCCAGCAGAAGCAGACTGCGCAGCGTGCCATGGGCGTCCAACACCGAATCCCAGTGCCGGCTCTGAATCTCTCCGGCCAAGCGGTGGAGTTCACCGCGACTCGAATTCTCCAATTCGAGAACCTCGTCGACGCCACGCATCTGCCGCATCAGCGGGGCGAACGCGGCTTTGGTCACCAAGGTAATCCGGCGGTCACCGGCGCCGGGCAGATCGCTCCACCGGGCAAGTGCGGCACCCAGGAGGCACAAGTCTCCCAGGGAACTGAAACGGATGACCAGGATCTGTCTCATTGGCCTCGCGGGGTCGGATGGGTGGTGAAAATCGGTTGGATGCCAGCCTCGGTTCCTTTGCGACCGGCCTTGCTCCGTACCGGGGGAAAAGGTAACATCCCGGTCGCGGCTAGGCACCTCATAGATTTGTTTCGTTCCGGAGGCTTCATTGGAACTCGTACTGGTCCTTGTTCTGCTCTTTTTTTCGGCAGCGTTCTCCGGGGCGGAGACGGCCTATTTCTCGTTGGACTCGGGAGAACGGGCCCGGTTGTCGAGCGAAGGCAAGGGAGCGGGGCGACGGATCGTGCGAATGTTGAAACGCTCGACGGATCTTCTTTCCGCCTTGCTGATCGGCAACCTCCTGGTCAATACGGCGTTCAGCGTGTTGGCCAGTTCCCTGTGTCTGCAGTGGTTTGGTCCGCGGGGTCTGGCAGTGGCCGTGCCCCTGGCAACGCTGGCCTTGTTGTTGGTGGGGGAAATCACTCCGAAAATGCTGGCATTGCGCCTTCGGCTGGGGATGGCGCGACTCGTCCGAATCCCGCTGGAGGGCTGGCTCTGGTTGAACCGTCCCGTACTGGTGGTGATCGGTGCGCTGGTGGACGGGTTTTTGCGTTATTTGCCCTTCGAGGGCACCGGTTCGCGTCCGCTGGATGCCGCCGAACTGCAGGCCGCCTGTGATCTGGCCGTCGAGGAAGGAAAACTGACGGAGACGGAAGGCCGGTCATTGGCTCGTCTGCTGCAACTGGAGGAACTCGAGGTCCTGCAGATCATGACGCCGCGTACGGTGGTGGTCAGTTTGCGCCGGGACATGTCGTTGCGTCAGATACTCGGTGTTGCCCGTCGAGCGGGCTTCAACCGTTTCCCGGTGCTGGACGAGGACAACGGGCGTCCCGTCGGTCTTTTCCATTTGAAGGATCTGCTGGGGAGCAACCCCGCCTCCGCCCGCCCATTGCGGGAGTCCTTGCGGGAACTGTTGTTTGTCCCCGAGAGCAAGGACGTCGCCGCGCTTCTGGACGAGATGGCTTCCGGCGGCGCCCACCTGGCGGCGGTGGTCGACGAGCACGGCGATTTCACCGGCATCGTAACCATGGCCGATTGCCTGCAGGCGCTACTCGGTTCGGTGGGCGATACCCCGCGGCACGACACGGAGATGACCTCGCTGGGCGATGGAGTCTGGGTCGTGGGCGGCAGGACCGATCTGCGCGAGTTGCAGGAAGTGTGTGGAGTGGATCTGCCGCCGAGCCGGGATTACGTGACGATTGCCGGATTCCTGATGGCCGGCCTGGGCCGAATCCTGGCTGCCGGAGACCGATTCGCGACGAACGGACATGAGTTCGAGGTCCTCGAGATGGCTGGGCATCGTGTCGAGCGCGTGCAGATCAAACCGCTTCCCGACCGAGACGATTCCGACCGCGAAGGGGGCGAATGATGTTCGACTCCGCCGGACAATTGGCTCCCGGTGTGATCATCAGTCTACTGCTGCTCGGGCTCGGATTTTCCGCGTTCTTCTCCGGAAGCGAAACCGGATATATGAGCGTCGATCGGGCGCGTCTGCGCCACCGCGGCAAGGACCGGACTGTCACCGGCCGCGGACTGCTCCGGCAGTTGCGCCACGTCGAGGACCCGATCCTGACCTGTCTCATCGGAACCAATCTGGCCAATGTGATCGTCAGTGCCGTTCTGACGCTGGTCCTGACCCAGAAATACGGCGCACGCGGCGAGTGGCTCGCCGTCGCCGTCGGGGGGCCCCTGGTGATCGCGTTCGGCGAAATTCTGCCGAAGGTGCTGTATCGCGAATTCGCGGAATCGTTGACTCTTGCGTCCAGCCGCCCGATCGCGTTTTTTCAGTGGGTCCTGACGCCGCTCCGGTGGGTACTGAAGGGGTACACGAGGTGGGTCCATCGCATGCTGCCCGGATCGAACCACGATGGCGACAGCGGTTTGGATCGCCGCCGGGTCGCGGCCCTGCTGCTCGGGCACGCCCCTCCCGAGCGGGTGGACCGGCGCTTCACGAATGTACTGCACCGCTTCCTCGCACTGGCTTCGCACCCGCTGTGGGGAATCATGCGCCCGGCTGAGCAGGT
>JANTGJ010000111.1 GCA_024762975.1 Candidatus Krumholzibacteriia bacterium | reverse complement strand
GCTACCTTCAGGATTGCCAGCGTGACCAAGACCTTCACCGCCGCGGTGATCATCGATCTGGTGGCCAGAGGAATGCTCGATTTAGACGCTTTCGCCTTCGACTTGGGACAGCCGGAAGGCGGCATCCTGGACCTCGCGCCCTTTCCCGGACCCGAACCCGGGGACTCGCGGCTGGCAGATGTGAAGGTCTTACATCTGTTGCATCACACCGCCGGTTGGGACAGGTTGGAAAGCGGGGTTCCGGACTGGACCGGGGAAGAGCTGACCATCCAGAACGGCATGGGTTTGCCCGAATTGCCGACCAAGGAAGAGACCATGCGGTGGATCCTGGGCCAGCCCCTGCAGTTCGACCCCGGCACGAAGTACGAGTACAGCAACATCGGCTATCTCGCCCTGGGTTTGATGGTCGAACAGATCAGCGGGACCGATCTGCTGAGTTACGTGCGCACCCGACTGCTCCAGGATGACCTCTGGTTTCCCGCCACCGACCTTTTCATGGGGCGGACTTTCGCCGAGGACCAGGACCCTCGGGAACCCTTCTACGACAACGTGATCCACGCAACCAACGTTTTTGACCCCTCGGGGCCCGATGTTCGCAAACCCTACGGTAGCTGGAATCATGAATTGAAAGATTACTACGGCCGTTTGGTGGCTTCGGCGGTGCCGTTGCTCCACCAGGCCAATCATTTTGTTCTCAACGGGGAAGACCGCGGTCAACGGATCACCAGCCTCAGTCATCCAGCGAACGAGCATGGAGGAGCATTACCCGGATCCAGAACAATCCTGTATCAGGGCGCCAATGGGACCGATATCGTGGTCATGACGAATCGTTACGACACCGTTCTGGACAACTCCGCCAAGGAAATCCTCAACATCGTTTGGGAGCAGCTGAACTCCAACAACTTTGCCTGGCCCCACGAACTTGTAGATTGCTCCTGGATTGATTTCGAACACGTGGGGGAAGAACTCGGCAGCTATGACCGGCCCTACAACGGCATGAACGACCTGGGAAATATTGCCGCCTACACCAAGGTCAAGTTCAAGCAAGGCACTTCATCGCCCTGGACCGGAGTGGTCACCAGGGGACACCTGCTGCTGGAGGTGGAAGCCGGCGGCCCGGTGGTCATCGGCGACCCGCAGTAGGCTGGATTCTTCTTCAGACCGGGATCTGTGCAAGTCCTGCCATCGGCACCTCAGCACACAGACCTTCAGCACCACCGACTGGCTGATAAAACCAGACCCCATCAATGATGTCTTCATGAATCCTGTTGGCTACATGGCCAATCGACAGAAAGCAAGGGATCAGCAACCGGACCCGGGCATCGTCGGCGGATCCGGCATGAACGCAATGAGTCGCATCGGTGCGCCGAGTTCACGGCAACAACGACTCAACGGTCGCGTCGGTGCATCCGGATGCGCTGGACCAGACGCGCCAGGTCGGCCTGCACTTCCTCGTTGTCCGGTACCAGAGTGGCGGCCTGCTCGAGGTCCGATTGCGCCGACTGCAGGTCGCCTTCCTTGATACTCAGCAGGCCGCGGTTATACCACGCGGCAGCTAGCTCGGGATCGAGTGAAAGCGCTTTGTTCAGCAACTCGCGCGCCATCGCCGGCGCACCGATCACTGCCTCGGCGATGGCCAGATCCGACCAACAGGTCGCATCTTCGGGAAAGAACTTCACCGCCTGGCGCAACAGCGGTGCAGCCTTTCCCATCTTCTTCTGCACGACCAGGATTCGACCTTGGACGCGGTCCAGCGCCGGGTCTTCAATCTCCAGTAGACGGAACTGCTCGCGGGCGGTGCGGATTTCGTTCGCCGCCTCCTTGACCTGGTCCAATTCGAGTAGCGCTTCGGCGCGCCACAGCATCGGCCACGGGTGCCGATCGTACCGGGCAAAAACCGGCTCGAACCAGGCCAACAAGCGCTCGGCCAGCACATCCTGGGTGGTCGGATCCGAGGCGGCGACCATCTCATCGCGCAACCAGCCCAGGTAGGCGAGCCGCGAGCCGGCTACATATTCGCCTCCCTGGTTGGCCCAGAAGGGCATCGGTGGCATTGCGGTTTTGACAACCGGAATACGGCGCTCGATGCGCTGCAGCCATCCTCCCCCGCGGGACTGGATGCCCTGCCCAGCCAGTTGGTAGAAGCGCAGCGCGAAGTCGCCTTCTTCCCAAAATTCGCAGTACATGCCGTGGTCGCTCCAGCGCAGCGACTCCTGCAGGTAGTGGTTGGCGCGCTTGGTGCTCAGCAGGTCGACCATCCAGAGTTCGTCGAAGTCGTTGTAGTTGAAGCAGTGATAGACCACGCGGCACCAGCGGCTGTACGAACCGCGGCGCCAGTCGCCGAAACTGGGATAGAAGGGAGAGTAGTCCTCGATGATCTGCTCGTTCGAGCGCAAGATACGCGAGCGGTTCAGCTCGTACGCCAGGTGCGCTTCCAGTCCGGCGCCGGCCTTGATGGCGTGCTGTCCCCAGTCCGCGCCCTTTTTCCACTCTCCCCGACGGTAGTGCCACCAGGCGCGGATCACCGAGTAGTCGGCGATGGCCTCCCTACGTTCGTTGCCCTTCAGGAAACCAATGCACAGGCGTGCCTTGTTCAGCGATGTCTCACAATGGTAGACATTGCCCATTTCGGCTTGGAACCTGGCTAGAGCGTGCCAGTTCTGCACGCCGGCCGGATCGGTCAGGGCGGCCTTTTCCAGCAGGGCCAGGCGGCGCAGGCCATCCTTTTCTTCTTCGGCTCTCTTGCGCAGTTTCTCGGTCGCCCTGCGCGCTTCCTTCAACTGTTTGGACGGCAGTTCGAGATGGGCGGCGATCGTCGCCGAATCGACGTGCGCCGTGGTCATGGGCGTTTCCGGCTGCGCGATTGCGCCCGAAACAAAAACGATGATGATCAGAAGAAGAACTGCTGTTCCGTTCCCCCGAAGGTACGCCATACCTGCGTCCTTTCCCGGTCAGCTCGTATTGATGTGGGGCCGGATTCAGTATAGGGAAAACCGAGCCCATCACCCAGTACGCAATCTATCGTGAGTACACGGCCAGAGCCGCAACGGCCAACGGCCTGCCTGCCGATCTGGCGGCAGAGGTTCGGGCTGACGCTCTGGATAAATCTTCGAAGGGAGGGGAATTCGTCACCTCGGTTCCCGTCCGCAACGACGATCACTACGCAGTCGTCACATCGACCCTCGCCGACAGCGGCTACTCGGTGGACAACCTGGCGCCCGCAGTCCCGGCCGGTTTCAAGACGACCCATGTCGCGGCCGGCAATGATCTGAGCTGGCTGGAATCCCAGGACGCGGACTTTCGGTACTTCAACATCTACCGAAGAACCACGACGGACTTCGTCCCGTCGGAAGAGAGCCGCATCCAGACCCTGGTCGGCACGGCGTGGACGGATGACGGCCACGGGTGCCGATCAACCGGGGCGTTTCACGCAACTGGCCAGCGATGGCGCAAACATCTTCGGTGTGTTCGAGTGGTACGATTACGACGTGTCGATCAACGAACTGGTCCGTCTGGGCTACAACCTCGGTACCTGGAGTTGGGAGATCGTCGACACCCCCAATTGGTACTCGGGTATTCTGCAGGCGGCCGGCGGAACGCTGTTCTCCGTCAACCGAGACAGTGTTGGCGAGCTCGCCGCGCGGCTGGATCATCGGCGGCGACAATCTGCGCATCGTATTGGGTTCATGGTATGGGCCATCCCCCGTGCCCGACGCCACGGCGGTTTCATCTCCGGCTCTGCAATTGGCGGCTCCGTATCCGAACCCAACCAACCCGACCACGGAAATCAGCTTCCGCCTCGAACGGGATGAGTACGTTATCGTGACGATCCACGATCTGGCAGGACGACGGGTCCGAACCCTGCTGAGCGAAACCCGTTCCGCCGGAACCCAGGTCGTGCGCTGGTTGGGCGATCTCGATGACGGAAGTGCCGCAGCATCGGGCGTATATCTGGTGAGGGTCGTCGCCGAAAGCGGGGAGGCAGTGCAGAAGGTGACGGTCGTACGCTAGCGATGCCCGTCCCGCCCTGGATGCTCAGCAGGTAGAGTTCCACCGCAGAGAGCAGCGCTCCCCTACCCACCATCGCCTCGTCGCCCCGGACGGTACGCTATTCAACTCCGAGGTGAACTTTTACAACATGGGCCGCAATATCGACGGGCTGATGAGCAAGTTCAAGGCGAACCGCTACCGGGCACTAATGTAAGGGAGGGCTGACCGTCGAAGTGGGTGGATGACGGCGACAAGGCCGACTCTCTGCAGAGAGCCGGCCTTTCCTGTTCCATGTTCCACGAAGTTCGTCCGACGCTAGTCGGGCAGCACCTCGCCCGCGACCACCCAGGGGTATGCCTGAGTGTCGACCAGCAGAAGGCGGAAGCCCTCGGCCGATGCATCGAAGAGGGAACCGGCAGCCACGGCGAAGACCCGAAGACCGGGCGCGGTGGTCACCTGGAACGTGGCGACAGGATCGGCGGACTCGGCCACGGCGACACCCAGTCCGAGAGTCCCGGTGCCGACGTCCAGGCCTGCACCGTCACTGGCCTGCCCGAAAGCGACGCCGCTGAACGGAGCGAGAGCCGTAAAGTCCGTGCCGTCCCACAGTCCGACGTCAACCGCAGGAGCGTCCTGGCTGGCGTGCACCACCCGCAGCCTGGCCTCTCCCATCTCGTCGAACGACTCGCCGTAGGGCAGCACGGTGAAGGTCTGGTCCCCCAGGAAACCCGCGGCCACGGCGAGATAGCGTTCGCCCGACATCAAGTCCGGAGTCGTGGCCGCGGCGGCCTCGTTCATGCTTCCAGCACCGCGGAAGCTGAGCGAGTACGAGGCCGGGGGAACCTGAATCGGTTCGGTCAGCTCGCCGAAGGCCAGCCCGGTGGCCAGGGCTGCGTCCCCGGCATAGATATCCACCGGAGGGGCATCCGGCGAAGCGTGCAGGGCGAAGACGACCGGGTTCTGGCGAATCAGGCCGATCGTACCCTCGGGGCCAACGGCCAGCAGTCCGAATCCGTCCTTGTCGCGGGGGAGTTCGCCCAGCAGACCGGTCGCGATCACAAACAGCTCGCCGCCGTCGGGGAGCGCGGGAGTGGTGAAAGCAGTGACTCGACCGAGGGGAGATCCGGCCCAGATACCGATCTGCAGGGCTTCACCGGCGGGCAGCGCAACGCCGGCATCACCCGTGTCACCGCTGAAGCGGGCGAAATCAGGAACGTCGACAGTCGCGTCATTGCCCACATCGATGGCGACGGTCGGAGCGTCAGCGGAAGCGTGGATCACGCGCACGGCAGCGTTACCCGTGCCGGGATCACTGAAGTTCTCGACTTTGACCAGAACGCGGAACTTGTCCGCATCGTCCATGCTGGTCAGCTTACCGGCGGCGATCGCGGTAATCCGAGCGCCGTCGGGAACACTCAGCATTCCGGTTTCGAACGCCGGCAAGCTCGACTCGGGCGATCCGTGCGCGCGGATCTGGATGTTGTAGTCGCCGGCCTCGAGGTCGAGGTAGGCGCTCGTCTCGGTGTAATCCAGGTTCGTGATCAGCGCACCACTGACGCCCTCGGCGTAAATATCGACGGCCGGGGCATCCGGCGAGGCGTGCACGACGCGGAGGGAGGCGCCTTCGCCCATGTCCGAATTCCCCGGGCCGGCAATCGGGTCATCGTCGTCACTGCAGCCCATGGCGAAGATCGCCAGGCTCGCCAGCAGGATCACCAGGATCCCACTGCTCTTTCGGGTCTTCTTCCAATTCAACATGACTCGTTCTCCTCTATCTCGAAGGGCTTTGCGCCCCGGGTCTTCGGAAAGCCCGCGGGGGCGGGTCAGGCCCCCGCGGTGGTTCATTTCACTACATCGTCTCGGGAATCAGCACGGTATCGATCACGTGGATGATGCCGTTGTCGGCCATCACGTCGACGGCAACGACCGTTGCGTCGTTGATCATCACGCCGTCCTTGGCATCAATCACGACTTTCTGACCGTTCAGGGTCTTCGCGCTCTTCAGCTTCACGACATCACCGCTGGACACCTCGCCGCTGGCGACGTGGTACAGCAGGATCTGCTTCAGCTGCTCGGGGTTGGCCAGCAACTTCTCGACCGTGCCCTCAGGCAGTTTCGCGAAGGCCTCATCCGTCGGGGCGAACACGGTGAACGGGCCATCGTTCGAGAGGACCTCGTCCAGGCCCGCAGCCTTCACGGCGGCGGCCAGCGTGTTGAAGCCACCTTCCTTGGCAGTCGCGTAGATGGACATCGTCTTGGTTGCGCTCGCCTCGGTCGCTTTGGCGTGGCTGCTGTTGCAGCCGCCGGCCAGGGCCATCGTCGGGGTTGTGGCCAGGGCCAGAACAGCGATGGTCATCAGGATCTTGTTCGTGGTCTTCATGATCTATTTCCTCTCTCTCTCGAGTTTTCTTCGTGCTTCGGGTCTTGCTCTATTCGAAACGGTGAGGGAGTTCCGGTCCCGCCGTGTGGAATACATGATAGTCGATGTCTAGACTATGTCAATATAATATAATACAAAACCTGTACGAAAATAGAAACCCATTGACATACAGAAAGATACCGCCTCTAAAAAGGCGGTACCCCATTCGATTCAGTCGCAGTTAGAGATTGAGAGCCTGCTCCAGATCACTGGAATTCAGGACGATCCGGGCGTCGATTTCGACCAGAACGCCCAGATAGGACTGCACGGCCTGGCCGCCTACGATGATGGGCAGTTGCGGGCCTACCAATCGGCGCAATTCTCGCAACTCGGCACTGGTTCCGGTATCGCCATGAGGAAAGACGAGACTCAACAAAACTGCCTGCGCGCCACGGGTGCGCGCGGCGTCTGCCAGGTCCTCGGCGGGGAGATTGGGTCCGAGATAGAGCACATCCCAGCCGGATTCGTAGGCGTAAGAGGCTGCCAGGAGGGCACCGAGTTCGTGCATCTGGCTGGCGGGTGTAGCGATGGCAACCATCGGTGCGCCGGGGGCGACCTGGTAGCGAGCATTCATCGAGGTCAGGAACGCAGCCACAATACTGCTGGCCATGTGCTCATGGGCTACGCGCAGCTTCCCGTCTCGCCAACGTTCGCCGATCTCTTCCAGTAGCGGGACCAGCAATTCATTGCGCAATAATGGTTTGCTGAGGTCCACGAGAGCTCGGTCCAGTACGGACTCGAGTCCTCGCGAGTCCAGATTGGCCACGGCGTCGAGCGCCGCTTCCATCAGTTCGGAAACTTCCGCCGGCGGCCTGCCGGTGGTGACCGGAGCCAGGACTTCAGGCGGAAAATCCTTCGCCAATTGCTTCAATTCGTCCAGCGTCAGGGCCGCGATATCACCAATGCGGTGTCCGCCACTGGTGAGCCGGGACAGCAGGATCAGCTTTTCAAGGTCCAGATCGTTGTATTTGCGGCGCCCCGTGTCGGTTCGGGCGGGGATGACCGCATTGTATCGACGCTCCCAGGCGCGCAACACGAGTTGGCTGATGCCGGTGCGGCGCGAAACGACGGCAATGCTGTGCCGGGGTTCCTGTCGGGGGTCGGTGTTCCTGGTGTTCATCGTTTCTCCGGTCATCGGGGTCTTGCAACTTTCACAACATTGTATAGTTTTTGTCTATATTTGTCACGAAAAAACTGCTTCAAAGTTCTACACGGGCCGTTGCAGGAGAGAATTGTGTATATCCTGAAAGCCAGCCAACTCGTTCCCGTCCAGCGAGATGAGGTGTTCGAGTTCTTCGCTCGTCCGGAAAATCTGGGTCGGATTACTCCCGACTGGCTCAGCTTCCGAATCCTGACCCCTTCGCCGGTTCTCATGCGGTCGGGTGCAATTCTGGACTATCGGATCGGATTGAGCGGTCTGCCCACGCGTTGGCGGTCGATCATCTCCTCGTACGAGCCTCCTCATCGTTTCGTCGACGAGCAATTGCTGGGGCCCTACGACTACTGGCACCACACCCACGAGTTCGAATCGGTCGCCGGAGGTACCCTGCTGCTCGATCGGGTCGTCTACGCACCGCCGCTGGGACCGCTCGGACGTCTGGCCCATGCCCTGATGATCCGGCGCCAACTCGAGCGAATCTTCACTCATCGCCACGAGATCATTGCTGAAAAATTCGGTCGCCTCGAGGGGCAACCGTCCTCGCTGGAGTTTTCCCGAACAGACTAGCCCGCCTGCATGCGGCGATAGGATTCCAGGGCGCGCTCGCGGGCGGTGCGGTGCTCGACGATCGGGTGCGGGTAGTCGCGTCCCAGCACGATGCCGGCGCCGGCCAGATCCATCGGGGATGCCGCCGCCGGTTCATGGATCCATCGCTTCGGCAGCTTCGCCAGTTCCGGCACCCACCGGCGCACATACTCGCCCTCGGGATCGAATTTCCTGCCTTGGAGCGTAGGATTGAAGATGCGGAAGTACGGGGCCGCGTCGGCACCGCAGCCGGCGGTCCATTGCCAGCCGAAGGTGTTGTTGGCCAGGTCGGAGTCGACCAGCGTGTCGGCGAACCAGTCTGCCCCGGTCTGCCAGGGCAGCAACAGGTGCTTGACCAGGAACGAGGCGACCACCATCCGCACTCGATTGTGCATCCAGCCCGTGTGCCAGAGTTGTCGCATCCCGGCATCAACCAGCGGATATCCGGTCTCGCCCTGCTGCCACGCTGAAAACAAATTCGGATCACCATCCCAGGGGAAGGCATCAAATGCCGGGCGCAGAGGTCGGTCGACCGTGTGCGGGAAGTAATGCAAGAGGTGATGGGCGAATTCGCGCCAGATGATCTGCCGCAGGAAAGGTCCAGCGCTCCTGGTGGCTTTGGAAGCATGCCAGACCTGTCGCGGACTGATCTCGCCAAAGTGCAGGTGGGGAGACAGCCGCGAGGTACCATCGCGGTGAGGCCGGTTGCGGTCCGCGTCGTAGCGATTCACGGCATCGGCCAGGAAGCGCTGCAGGTTCGTTGCCGCACCTTCCGAACCGGGGCGCCACAGCCCGCGCAGGCCGGCGGCCCAATCCGTGCGCGGAAGGAGGTCGAGTGCTGCGAGCGGGAGGCCATCTCCCGGATCAGCGGCGGCGCGGACTGCCGCGGGAACCGTCGCCGGCGGTTCGATGACGACTCGATCGGTGAACGCCTTGGAGTAAGGGGTAAATACCTGATAGGGGCCGCCCTGTCCGGTCCGCAACGATTCGGGCCCGGTGATCAACGCCCCTTCATGGTAATGCAGCTGCAGGCCACGGGTGCGCAAGGCCGCCGCAGTCTCATCGTCGCGTTGCACAGCGGGCGGTTCGTAGCTGCGGTGGCAGTGGATCGAGTCGATTCCGTGGCGGTCAGCCCATTCGGGCAAAATTTCAGGAGCGTTTCCGCGCAGCAGAACCAGCGGCAGTTCGAGCGCGGCCAGTTCGTCACGCAGTGCCTGCAGCGAGTGGTGCAACCACCAGCGTGCCGCGCCGCCCGACTCTTCGTCGCCGAGGACGAAAACAGGCAAAACGGGGCGTCCCGTGGCCGCCGCCATCCGCAATGCGGCATGGTCGGCCGTGCGCAGGTCACGCCGGTACCAGACAGCGACACTGTTCTCTCCAGCAGGCACGTCAGATCCTACACGTGGTTGCGAACCATCAATTCCTTCGGCGAGGGATTCAGGTAGACCTGATCCTTCACGTAGGGAATGTCGTGGATCTCGATGTAGTGCCGCAGCAACGTGACCGGTACCACCAGCGGTACCAACTCCCGGCCGAAGTCCTGGATCACCTCGTGGATGCGCTGCCGCTCCGCCTCGCCGACATGCTCGCGCAGGTGGCCGGCGATATGCTGCAGCGTATTGACGTGGCGGCGGTTCGTTGCTTTGGCCGACAGGCCCTCCATGTACGTCGCGAAGTATTTATCGCGAAAGTCGCGGGGTTGGAAGTCGGCAATCGCCGCAACCAACTGGCCCAGTTCCTTGTAGTGCTTCTGGCTGTGGGCCAGCAGAAAATATTTCTCGCGACTGTGGAAGGCGACCACGTCACCGCGCTTCCAACGTCCGGCGAAAAGTTCGGTCACACGGTGGTGAGCAAAGACACGTTCCAGAAAATTCTCGCGCAGGCGCGGGTCGCTCAGACGCCCGACCTCTTCGACCGGTGTATGGGGATAGGCGCGCGCAAACTCGAGCGCGAAGATGCCACGACCGGGCAGTGGCTGGCCGTTCGGCTGCATCACCGGCACGCGAAACAGTCCGCAGCTGGGGGAGCGTTTCATGAAGACGAAGCCGTGCAGATCCTCGCCGGCCAGTTTCCTGGCCTTCGAGCGCGACCAGCGGGTCATGCGCCGGGTCCAGTCGACTCCCGACTTCGAGATCATTTCGGGCGCTTCCACCGGCCCCTTCAGGCGCACGCTCTCGCGGGGCGTGCCCATACCCACTTCGGCCTCGGGGCAGGTCGGCACCAGTTGGAAGAAATCGGCCAGGATGTCCGTCAGGTAGCGACTGTGCTTGTGACCGCCGTCGTGCCGCACCTTCTGGCCCAGGAGGCACGCGCTGACACCGATCCGGATCTCGGGTTGGCTCATCTGGATTCCCTTCGGTCGGATTCGTCGCCGATTCCGCGCTCATACTAGCGGAGATATCCTTTTGCGCTACTGGCGGTTTCCGGATTCGCACCGATATTCCCGTTGCCGATGATTCCCGAAAGGAGATTCCGATGCGAAAAGCAATCCTGTTTTGCCTGATGATGATTGCCGTTTCGGTTGCGGCCGGGACGCCGGCCTTGGAGATCGAGGTCGAGGGAGGATCCTTCTGGCAGACCCGGAACGACCAGCAGATCCCCAACTCGTCCGGGGGAACCCGCTTTTCGCTCGTCGATCTGGTCGGCGAGGGACCGTGGGCGGCGTATCGCGTCTACCTGACCTGGAACCTGAACGAGAAGCACAGCCTGCGCGGACTGTACGCTCCGCTCGAGGTCAACGAGTCCGGCACGCCGGCGGCGCCGCTGGACTTCGCAGGCGGGTCCTTCGCCGAAGGGGTGCTTTCCGACGCGACCTACAAGTTCAATTCCTATCGTCTGACCTACGCATACTTGTTGAGCGAGTCCGAAACCTGGCGCTGGAAGGTGGGCTTCACGGCGAAAATTCGCGATGCGCGGGTGCAGTTGACCCAGGGAGCGCTGACGGCGAAGAAAGACGATGTCGGATTCGTGCCGCTGTTGCACCTGGAGGCGCGGCGCGCGCTGGGCAAGAACTGGTTCGCCGACCTGGATGTGGACGCGCTGGCAGGCGGTCCGGGACGTGCGGTCGATGCGGCTCTCCAGCTGGGCTACGCGCCGAGCGAGCGCTGGCGGATGGCCGCTGGCTATCGCACCGTAGAAGGGGGAGCCGACGTGGATGCGGTCTACAATTTTGCCTGGATCCATTACGCCATTGGGTCGGTCGCGCTCTCGTTCCCGTAAAGATGCCCAGCCATGTCCCCTTGTACCACCAATACCGCCTGGGTGGGCATGGATGTTCACCAAGAGACGCCATCACCACCGCCGTTCTCTTCGGCAACGACTCCAAGGCACGCGTCGAGTGATTGCAGGTGATCTCAACGCAGTTCCCTAGATATTCCCTGCTTTTCTCACCCGGGGCTGAAATGAAGAACATGAGCGGAAATTTCGAAAACCAAGTCCAAAAGCAATCCACCTCTTCAAATTTGCCGGGGCCCTTGCTATCGCACCCGAATTCCCAAAAACCCCTCAATCCCCGCCACTTCCGACCGATTGAAAACACGATACCGGGAGTGGTCTCACGCGACTGTGCGTGTGCCCTCCCTCTCCGGCGTGCGCGATGCGCGCGCTGCGCCGCCCATCGAACCGTGGAAGGAACGAGCTTGCTCAAGGTCGCCGTAGCCTTCGGAACCCGCCCCGAAGCCATCAAGATGGCTCCGCTGCTGCATGAGTTGCAGCGCCGCAGCACAACCATCGAGACGGCCCTGTGCCTGACGGCGCAGCATCGGGAACTGGTAGACCAGGTACTCGAGCACTTCGATCTCGAGCCGCATACCGACCTGGACCTGATGCGGCCGAACCAGGATCTGACCGACCTGTCGATGCGCCTGCTGGACGGAATGCGCAGCTTCCTGACCGGCCTGCGGCCCGACGTGCTGCTGGTGCACGGCGATACGACGACCACGCTGATGGCCTCGTTGGCCGCCTTCTACCACAGGATCCCCGTCGGCCACGTCGAGGCGGGCCTGCGGACGGGCGACATCCACGATCCGTTCCCCGAAGAGATGAACCGGCGCATCTGCGACGTGATCAGCTCCGTGTACTACGCGCCGACCGAACGCAATCGACGTTCGCTGCTGGCCGAGGGCGTTGCCGATCAGGACATCGTCCTGACGGGCAACACGGCGATCGATGCGTTGCAGTGGACAGTCGAACGCGACACGGACCCGGGCGAGAGCATCTTCCCCGCCGGCAAGCGCGGCCTGCTGGTCACGATGCACCGCCGCGAGAAATTCGGCGAGGGCATCGCCGTCATCGGCCGCGCACTGGCGCGCCTGGCCGCCGCCCGCGAAG
>JANTGJ010000110.1 GCA_024762975.1 Candidatus Krumholzibacteriia bacterium | reverse complement strand
TAGAGCCGATTACTTCGGTTAAGGGGTCGGCCTCGACGACCGGCTCTTCTTCTTCCTCGGATTCAGGATTCATAACCCACATCGGGATCTTCAAACCCACGGTATCCTCATAGTTCTGGATTCTCTCAAGCAGACTGACCGAGATCTCCTGCCCCGCGGCAACGAGCAGCACACCGGCCTTGGACTTGACATCCTCGGTAAAAATCATCCCCGTGCGCAGTTCCTGCATCGAAACTCCACGCGCGGTCTCTTTGCCGTCACCGCGCGCCGCTACTTTTTGAAACGCCTCGACGATCTCCGGATCGTAGATACCTTTCTTGGCACGCAGTACATCCAGGATTCGACTGGGCGACTCGCCCTTGCCCTGCATCTCTTCGCAGGTCGATGCGACCTTCAGCACGCGAGAACCCAGCGGCAGGTCCTCGCCCGCTCGTTTGTCCTCGGGATAGCCGGTACCGTCGAAGTTCTTGGTTTGATAGTCCAGTATCTCCAGGACATCCTCCAGCCGAGGGATGCCTCCGAGCACATTGCGGGTCATCTCCGGCAGACGCTCGATCATGCCCTGTTCGGGCAGACTCAATTCGTCTCCGTTGTACAGCTTCATCACGACGTTTTCGGGTAGCGTGATTGAACCGATCTGGGAAACCATGGCCGCGACCTCGAGTTTCCACGGGTCGGTGACCCCGAGTTCGGCGGCAAGGTGTTTGGCCAGATTGCAGATGCGCGAGCCGCGCCCGAATGCGGCCGGATTGGACATCGAGAGGACCTCGGTCAGGGCATGGATGCTGCCCTTGAGCGTCTGCTCGAGAAGTACTTTCTCGGCCGTCAGCAGTTCGTGCTGACGCACGGCGGCGGTGAAAGCGTCGAGCAGTACACCCGCGGTGCAGGGTTTGGCAATGAAGCGGAAGATGTTCCCCTCGTTGACCGCACTGACCACGGTTTCCAGATCGGCGTAGCCGGTCAACAGCAGCCGGACCGTATCGGGGAACTCGTTCCGCACGCGCTTCAGGAACTCGGCGCCGTCCATCTCGGGCATTCGCATGTCCGATACGATGACCTGATGCGCCGGTCCCTTGCGCAGGATCTCGAGACCTGCCTTGCCGCTGGTCGCGGTGCTGATCTCGAACTTTTTGCGCAGACCGCGCTGGATGGCTTTGAGGATGTTCTCCTCGTCGTCGACGCACAGGATGCGAATCTCTTCATTCATCGACCGATCCACTCCCGGAGAGCTGTTTGCCTTGGTTGTGGTGATCCTGCGCGGTCTGCCTACGAGATATCCGAACGCATCGCACAAGATCCCTTTATGTTTCAGTTCATCGGCCGATAATTCCCGAAGTGAATCGGTTTTTTGGCAAGGCAGGAGGCTTCTTCGATGGAAATGCTCGCAACGCTGGGAATCGTTTTGATCGGTGGTGCCGCTGGGGCATGCGGTTATGTTCTGGGGCTTCGCAGAGCTCCCTCATCCATGGACGAAAGCGCAAACCAGCTGGATCCAGGGAATTTCCCTGCACCGCCGGATGCGACCGCGGAGCCGCTCGAGCCGACTGCGTTGCAGCAGGAAGCGGAAGCCTACCAACGCGAAATGGAGCATGAGTTCCAGCGCCTGCAGCGGGCCGAGATGGATCTGCGGGAGCATCAAGCCTACTCCGAATCCGTATTCCAGGCTGCCCAGGCAGGCCTGATGATCGTCGATTCCGACACCTGGCAGATCATGGACGTCAATGAATCCGGCGCCCAGATTCTGGGCGGCGAGCCGGACGACATCATCGGAGAGGTCGTCAAACAGTTCACGCCCTACGCCACGCCGGAACTGACCAGGAGTATCGCCGCCGGAGAACCGGTCACCAACCGCCAGTTCCTGATGCGGAACGTCCATGGAGCGGATATCCCGACGATGGGCTCGGTGACCAAGATGTGGGGCCAGACCGCGAATCTGGTGGTCGCCTCGTTCCTGGATATCAGCGAGATGAAGAAAAAGGAAGAGGAGTTGGTTTCGTTCAATCAGAAGCTCGCCCAGACCATGGACGAGCTGAAACGGTCGAAGGAACACGTCGCGCAGTCGGAGAAGCTGGCCTCGATCGGACAGCTGGCCGCGGGCGTGGCGCACGAGATCAACAACCCCGTCGGCTTCGTGACCAGCAACATCGGCACCGTGCAGGAGTATGCCGAGACGCTCAGGAATATCCTCGAAAAGTATCTCGAGCTGGAGACCGCCGAAGGGGAGGCCCGCACAGAACTCTGCCGGAAGATCGCCGCCCTGCGCGAGACCGAGGATCTCGAGTTCATTCTCGACGATCTGACCGGCGTGCTGGAAGAATCGATGGACGGAGTCCAACGAGTGGCCGAGATCGTGAAGAACCTGAAGAGCTTCGCACGCTCGGACACCCCCACGCTGGAACAGCATGACTTGAACACGGGTCTGGAACAGATGATCAAGATGACCTGGAACGAGTTGAAATACCACTGCACCGTAGAGAAGGACTTCGGCGACATTCCGGCAGTCCACTGCCACCCTGGGCAGATCAATCAGGTCCTGATGAACATGCTGGTCAACGCCAGCCACGCGATCGGCGAGGAGGGCGGCACGATCCGCGTCGCCACCGCGGTCGTGGATGATATGGTCGAGGTACGCATTTCCGATACGGGCAAGGGCATCGAGCCGAATGTGCTGCCGCGGATTTTCGATCCGTTCTTTACCACCAAGGAGGTCGGGAAAGGTACCGGACTGGGCCTGTCGATCAGCCACGGGATCATCACGGATCACCACGGCCGAATCGAAGTCGACAGCACCGTCGGCGAAGGTACGACCTTCCGCATCTACCTGCCGCTGACCGGTGAGCCCGTGGCCGCCCCCTCTCCGGGCGTGATTGGCGAGATCGATGAATCCGGCAACGAGATTGCCGGCGACGCGCCTGCCGAAGACATCCAGAACGTCGACCCGCCGGAAACGACCGAGGGTCTGCCCGACGCCGAGGAACTGGCCGCTCTGTTCGAAACCAGCGACGAGGAATTGATCGGCTGAGAAAGAGATCCGCCGGGTGCTCCGGTGCGCCCGGCGGATCACCACCTTGCCAGATCCCCCCCCCATCTGCTATAAACTGGGACGAAAATTCTCATCACGCTCTCCGGAGAAGGTCTCCCCCGCGCTGTCCTCCGGAATCCCCTGCGCCCCGAAAGGTGAAATTCATGTCCTCTCGACGATTGTCACGATTGTCCGCGCACCCGGCTGTCCTGCTGGCGTTGATCATCCTGCTGTGCGCACCGTGGGTCCAGGCCGAGGAAGACGAAGGTCCCTGGTCCAGCGGGGACTTCAGCGCCCTGGAGTTCCGCAGCGTCGGCCCCGCGATCGCCTCGGGCCGCATCGCCGATTTCGCGATCGATCCGCGCGATCCCTATCACTGGTATGTGGGCGTCTGCTCGGGCGGCGTTTTCGAGACCCACAACGCGGGTGTGACCTTCGCGCCGATCTTCGATAGCGAAGCCAGCTATTCGATTGGTTGCCTGGCGATCGCGCCTTCGGACCCGGACCAGATCTGGGTTGGCAGCGGCGAGAGCAACAGTCAGCGCAGCGTGGCCTACGGAGACGGCATCTACAAGTCGGTCGACGGAGGCAAGAGCTGGAAGAACATGGGCCTGAAGCGCTCGTTGCACATTGGCCGCATCGTGGTGCATCCGAGCAACCCGGACATCGTCTGGGTGGCGGCTCTGGGCCCGTTGTGGGGTCCGGGCGGCGACCGCGGGGTCTTCAAGACCACCGACGGCGGCGAGACCTGGGAGAACGTCCTGGTGCTGGACGAGAATACCGGCGTCGTGGACCTGGTCGCCGATCCGCGCGACCCGGACACGATGTATGCGGCCAGCTACCAACGACGACGCCATCTGTGGGTGCTGATCGACGGCGGCCCCGGCTCGGGTATCCACAAGACAACCGATGGCGGCGCGACCTGGTCCGAGATGACCAGCGGCCTGCCGTCCGTGGACATGGGCCGCATCGGCCTGACGATCCCGCCGAAGGCGCCCGATACGATCTACGCGATCATCGAGGCGGAGCGCGACAAGGGCGGATTCTTCCGTTCGACAGACCGCGGTCGCACCTGGAACAAGATGAGCGACTACGTCGCCGGAAGCCCGCAGTACTACAACGAGATCGTCGCCGATCCGATCGTGCCCGACCGAATCTACAGCATGGACACCTTCCTGCAGGTGTCCGACGACGCGGGCAAGAGTTGGCGCCGCCTGAGCGTCAAGGCCAAACACGTCGACGATCACGCGATCTGGATCGATCCGACGAATAACCAGCACCTGTTGGCCGGTTGTGACGGCGGTATGTACGAGAGCTTCGACCAGGGTGAGCACTGGCGCTTCTTCGCCAACCTGCCGGTCACCCAGTTCTATCGCGTGGCGGTCGACTACGACAAGCCGTTCTACAACATCTACGGTGGAACCCAGGACAACAACACCATCGGCGGCCCGGCCCGCACGACCTACGGCCACGGAATCAGCAACCGCGAGTGGAACCTGATTCTGGGAGGCGACGGATTCGAACCCGCAGTCGACCCGAAGGATCCGAACATCGTCTACTGCCAGTGGCAGTACGGCAGCCTGAACCGCTACGACCGGCGAACCGGTGAGACCCTCGACATCCGGCCGATGGCCGAAGACGGTGAAGCGCTGAAGTGGAACTGGAATTCTGCGCTGATGATCAGCCCCCACGACAACCACCGGCTGTACTACGCCTGCCAATACGTCTACCGCAGCGACGACCGCGGAAACAATTGGACGAAGATCAGCGGCGACCTGACGCAGCAGATCGACCGGAACGAACTCGAGGTGATGGGTCGGGTCTGGGGCGTCGACGCCGTCGCCAAGAACACCTCGACGTCTTTCTGGGGCAGCATCATTTCGATCAGTGAATCGGTGGTGCAGGAAGGCCTCCTGTACGTCGGGACCGACGATGGTCTGGTATGGTGGACGGCGGACAACGGGGCCCAGTGGACGCGCCTGGAAAACTTCAAGGACGTCCCCAAGCAGTCCTATGTCAGTGACCTGGAGGCGGATCGTTTCGACGCCGATGTCGTCTACGCCTCGTTCGACAATCACAAACGCGACGACTTCAAGCCCTACATCTACAAAAGCACGAATCGCGGCAAGAGCTGGAAGAACATCGCCGGCAACCTGCCCGAGAACGGCATGGTCCACTCGATCGCGCAGGATCACGTCGACCCGAAGTTGCTCTTCGTGGGAACGGAATTCGGGATCTTCTTCACTCGCGACGACGGTAAAAACTGGACGCAGCTGAAGAATGGATTGCCGACCATCGCCTGCCGCGATCTGGAGATCCAACGCGACATGAACGACCTGGTCGTCGCCACCTTCGGTCGCGGCTTTTACGTCCTGGACGACTACACTGCACTGCGTGGATTGGAGCCGGCCGATCTCGAGGCGGACGCGACAGTCTTCCCCGTCGCCGATGCGCTGCTCTACGTGCCCAGTACGCCGATCGGCGACTCGGGCCAGGGCAGCCAGGGTGATGCCTTCTACACGGCCAAGAATCCGCCCTTCGGTGCGGTGATCACCTATCGCATGAAAGAGGGTCTCAAGAGCCGTGAGGACCTGCGCCACGAGGCCGAAAAGGAGAAGGTCGAGAACCAGGAACCGGTCGGCTATCCCAGCTGGGACGAATTGCGTCTCGAGGATCGTGAGCAGGATCCGGCGGTGGTGCTGACGATCCGTGACGCGCAGGGCAATGTCGTACGCCGGCTGAACGGGGAGACCGGCGCCGGGCTGCATCGCACGGCGTGGGATCTGCGCTATCCGTATACCGGGCCGATTCGCCTCGGCAGCGGTGGGCCGCGAAATCCGTGGGACCGTGAACCGGCCGGACCGTTTACCGCACCGGGCAGGTACACCGTCACGCTGAGCCAGCGCGTCGACGGCACCGAATCGACCTTGGCCGGCCCGGTGGAATTCAACACCCGCCTGCTGGATCGATCCTCCACGCCGGCGAAGGATTTCTCGCAGACCGTCGCCTTCCAGCGGAAAGCGGCAGAGCTGTATCGGGTCGTCCAGGCCGCGGGTCGCACCGCCTCGGACGCGCAGGTGCGGATCGACCACATCCGTATCGCGATCGACCGCACACCCGGCCTGGACCGGACACTGCTGGACGATGTCGATCGGATCGAGGCGGGTCTGGCGGAGGTCCGCGTAGCACTCTACGGGGACGGTACGATCTCCGGACGCAGCGAACCGGTCGCCCCCGGGATCAGCGGGCGCGTCGGCAGTGTTCTGTGGGGCACGCGGGAGATCACCTCGGACCCGACCGGCACCCACCGCGCGAATCTGGCCCTGGCCGATCAGTTGTTCCGTCCGGTCCTGGCCGATTTGCGGCAACTGGTGGAAAAGGATCTGGCCGGCGTCGAATTGCGCCTGACCCAGGCCGGTGCCCCCTATACGCCGGGCCGCGTCCCGGTGTGGCCGGTGGACTGACCCGGACTGTCCGGATCGCAAACGGCCCCCTCTTTCAGGTGGGGGCCGTTTTTCGTATTCGGACGATCGCCACGAACCCCGCCGGATCCGCGCTACTCTCTTCCCAGAGCCACGATCGGATCCATCCGCGCAGCCTTGTTCGCCGGATACAATCCGAAAAACAGGCCGATCGCGATCGAGAACAGCGCCGCACCGATCGTCACGCCAGGCGAAACTTCGAAGGGAAAACGCAACAGATGGGTCATTCCCCAGGAGGCCAGATAGCCCAGCCCGATGCCGATCACTCCCCCGATCCCGGTCAACACCCCGGCTTCGACCAGCACCTGGAACAGGACATCGCGTCGGCGGGCACCCAGGGCCATGCGCACACCGATCTCGCGCGTGCGCTCGGTCACCGAGATCAACATGATATTCATCACGCCGATCCCGCCGACCAGCAAGCCGACAGAAGAGAGCACGACCAGCACCAGCGCCACACCGCCGGTAACCTTGTCGATCAACTCGCCAAAGGTCTCACTGGCCACGACATCGAAATTGTTGGGTTGTCCGGGACGCAACCGGCGCACCTGCCGCATGGTGCCGGTAATGTTCGAGATGACCTCGTCCACGTCTCGGTTCTCGTCGAACTGGAGCATGATATTCCGGTCTTCGACACCGGTGTGCATGCAGTACTTCTCGAACGTCGACCAGGGCAGGACGATGAAATTGTCGCCCAGTGCTCCGATGATGTGCTTGCGCTCGGCCATGGTCCCGACAATACGGTAGGGCCGGCCGTAAATATTGATTTCACGTCCGATCGGGTCCAGGCCGGGGAAAAGGTCCTTGCGCGGACCGTAGCCCAGGACCACGACGCGTGCGCTGGCTTCGACTTCGGCACCGTTGAAGTAGCGGCCTTCCTCGACATCCAGTGAAAACAGGTAGGGGAAATTCTCCGACGAACCGACCGGTTGCACGAAGTTGGTCTTCTCGTTGCCGTACTTCAGGACCATCACATCGCCATTGTTGATCTGATAGTCCACCTTTCCGACGCCGTCGGTGTCCTTCAGGGCCTCGACCGCATCGTACAGCAGGTGCGGCCGACGCATCATCTCGTCCGGATCGCCTCCGCCCAGGCCACTGAAGCGGGCCACGTAGATGTAGGGTCGATTCGAGGAAATGATGTCCGCGCGAATGCGATTGCTCAATCCGGTGACGATCGTGAAGATCGCCAGCAGCGTCATGACTCCGATCGATACGCCCAGAATCAACAGCAAGGAACGCATGCGGTGCCCGATGATGGTTCGCAACGCCTGAACGATCGCGTCGCTCATCAGCAGGCCGGTGTGCGGCTGGCTACTCATGGCGCAACGCCTCCACCGGATCGAATCCCGCGGCCTTCCAGGCCGGATACGTTCCGAAGACCGCCCCGATCACGAAGGTCGTACCCAGACCCAACGCGAAACTCCAGCCCGCGATCGCAAACGGGAGCGGCGAAGCCAGCGAGATGACCCACGCAATCAACAGGCCGATGACAATTCCCAGCACACCCCCGACCAGTGAGAGCGTGATTGCCTCGACCAGGAACTGCCACAGGATCGACCGGCGCTTGGCACCCAGAGCCTTGCGGATCCCCACCTCGCGCGTGCGCTCGGTCACCGCGACCAGCATGATGTTCATCAGCACGATTCCTCCGACCACCAGGCTGATTCCCACCAGGGGCACGAGCGCGCCGTAGATCGCGCTCGAGATGCCGCCCCAGATCGAAAGCATCTGATCGGCCGTGGTGATCGCGAAATCATCCTTCTCCAGGGGCCGCAACCGGTGGCGGATCCGCATCTGGAAGTTGGCCTCGTCCCGGGCCTCGGTCATGTGTTCGAGATCCCGCGCCGCGATACGGATATCGACACTGCGGTTCGAGCCATACACCTTTTGCCAGGCCGTAATCGGCAGTACCGCGAATTGATTCCGGTTGTTGCCCATGACCGTACCCCGGTCCTCGACAACACCGATGACGCGAAAATGGCGTCCGCCGAGGCGGATCTCCTGGCCCACCGGATCGGCCCGACGCGGAAACAGATCGCGCGCCACCTCGAAGCCCAACACGACGACCTGGGCGCTGCTGCGTACATCCTGCGGACCGAAATGCCGGCCCAGCAACAAGGGCAGATCTTCCTGGATCACGTAGTCTTCGGTGACACCGCGCACACGGCAACCGCGGATCTCGTTGGCTCCGGCCCGCAGGTTGTCCGTCGTCGAGATCGTGGCCCCGACCGTGGCCGCTTCCTCGAGCCGCCCCTCCAACCAGTCCCGATCGTCCAACGTCAGATCCGGGTTGTTCAGGGATTCGAGAAAGGCGTCGAAATCGGTCAGGAACTGGATATCGTCCACACGGGAAATGGTAAAAACGTCCGTCCCCTCGTCCAGCACGACCTGAGAAACGTAGCGATCGGTGCCGTAGATCAACGAGACCACGGCGATCACCGACATCGTACCTACGATATTCCCCAGTAGGGTCAGGAAGGTGCGCAACTTGTGGCCGCGCAGGCTGTCCAGGGCGATACGAACGCCGACCAGCAGGTTCATGCTATTGGTCGTCCGACTGCGGCTGTCCGCGATGCCTGCGCTTCTTCTTGTCGGCTTCCTTGACCCGGGCGCCATCCTTCAGTTCCCGGAGAATCCGGAAAGGACCGGTGACCAGTTCGTCGCCTTCGGTCAGACCCGAGATCAGTTCGAAGTGTTTTTCCCCCGCGATACCGATCTCCACCGGTACGAACTTCACGAAGCCGTCGCGCAGGATGAAGACCCCCTCGGTCTCCTCGCGATCGATCCGGTCCTCCGCCTCCTCGTCCACTTCGCGTCCTCGCAGGGGCTGGAATCCCAGTTCCTCGAGAGCCGCCTCCTGTTTCTTCGCGCGCCGTCCGTTGTAGCGCCGGATGTCGACCTCGCGCAGGGGCCATTCGCGAACCGTGACCGCTCCCAGTGGCACGGCCAGGGCTTCGCTGCGTTCGGCGACGACGATCTCGGCCTTGGCCGACAGACCCGGCCGGATGTTCTCCACCTGGTCGTCCAGCGTGATCTTGACCTGGAAGTCGACGGCTTCCCGGCTCGATCCGGTCCGCACCTGCAGCGGCGAATTGCCGATCTCGGTCACCCTGCCGGCGAAGGTACGATTCGGGAAAGCATCGATGTCGATCGTCGCGCCCTGGCCCAGCTCCAGCTTGACCACCTCCGTCTCGTCCACTTCGACCCAGGCCTCCATCGTCTTGAGGTCCGCGATCACCAGGAGCACCGTCCCCGGATTGTTCAGGGTGCCCATGATCGCGTTTTCTCCCTCTTCCACGTTCAGGCGGGTAATTACGCCCGACATCGGGGCCGTGATGGTCACTTTCTGCAGATCATGGCGGGCCTTGCTCAGATTCGCTTCATACTGCCGGATGCGGTGACGAGCCGATTCGACCCGGGCCGCCTCGACCATGGCGTTCGTTCGTGCCGCATCCAGACTCTCCTGGGAAGACAGTCCCTGGGCGAAGAGATCGTTGGCTCGTGTCTCATCCAACTGCGCCTTCTCGAGCGATGCTTCGGCCAGATGGAGTTCCGCTCGCGCGGTGTTGACCGTCGATTCGAGCGCCAGCACCTGGGCACGATACTCGGTAGGGTCGATCTCCAGCAGGAGGTCACCTTCGGCGACGCGCTGCCCCTCCTCGACTGCCAGATGAACGATCGTCCCCATGGCGTTGGCACTGACATCCACCTTGCGCTGGGGCTGGATCGTACCGGAACAGTTGACCAGCGCAGTCAGCGTCTGACGCGAGACCTTGCCCGTCTCCACCTCGGCCTCGGACCGGTCCTTCGGCCGCAGGATCGAGAACAGCACCACGCCGATCAGCACGACACCCAGGATGATCAGAAATGTCTTCTTCACGTTGTCACCACTTTCGCGGACGGCCATGCAACGCAGCACAGCCGGCGACGTTTCGGTTCGGCTACATCATCACCAGCGTGATCGCCAGCGGAATCGCGGCCAACAGGGCCCAGGGCAGAAGCACCGAGACCGCCGCTGCCGCCGTCGTCATCCGGTAGACCGTGCGATACCCGATCACGAGTACGAACAATCCCCACCAATTCGAAAAATCACCGTAGGTGGCCAGGATGTGGTAGAGCGGATTGGTCGGGTCCGTATCACCCAACAGTGCCGCCAGTCCCAGATTTACCGAGAATACCGACTCGGTGATCAGCACCAGGGGCAATTTGATCAGAACCATGATCACGAAGGGAATGATCGAAGCCCAATGCACGATTCCCATCGACTGCTTCATCTTGCCCTGGCCGCCGCTCATCTTGGCGAAAAATCCGAGCACCAGCGAGAGAACCATCATCATGACCCAGGTCGATATGCCCGCGCCGAGGGACTGGGTGATTCGCTTGGCCATCGAGGGGTCCATCGCGTCCGCGTAGGCCCTTTCCCACTCGCCGGCGGGCATCAGTTGGGTAAACCGCGAGTCACGCATCATCTCCATCTGCTCGGGTCCGGAGATGTGCACCGTCAGCCACGAGAAGGCTGCGATCACCACGAAAACGAGTAGTCCTGCCTGCCACCAACGCGGCGCAAACCCCACGTTCTCCATCAGCCGCGAGGGCTGAGCTACGAGATCGACCAGTCGGCCCAGGAAATGATCATTCACCCGGGGCCCGTCGGCCGCGATCATCTCCGGGGATTCTTCGTCCGGAGTCGGTTCCAGCATATCGTTCATTCGGATCTCTCCTTCTCCGGTCCGGACTCCCGATGCAACCGGGGCAACAGCTCCCGGCCAGCGGTAGCCAAGGGGCCCAGGGCCTCCCGTCGTGCCCGGGCATCGATACCCCGCGAGGGGTCGTCGTGTTGCGCGAGAAATTCGCGCGCGAATGTTCCGTTCTCAATCTCGGCCAGCGCCTCGCGCATGCGATCGCGTGTGGCTTCGTCGATGATCCGGGGTCCGCGGGTCAGCCCTCCGTAGGAGGCCGTGCCGCTGATCCGCTCCCGCATACCGTCGATCCCATGGCGGTGCAGCAGGTCGGTGATCAGTTTCAGTTCGTGCACGCACTCGAAATATGCGTTCTCACGTCCGTAACCGCCCTCGACCAGGATCTCGAAGGCCGCCTTCAACAACTCGATCACGCCGCCACAAAGAACCGCCTGCTCGCCGAATTGGTCACTGACGCATTCGAGGCGGAAGGTGGTGACGAAACCTCCCCCATGCAGGCACCCGACCGCTCGCGCATACGCGGCAGCGAGGTCCCAGGTTGCAACGGGCGACGAATCCGTTGCGGCCAGCAATCCCGGCACACCTCCGCCCTTTTCGTGGGCCGCGATCAGCAAATCGCCCTGGCTCTTGGGAGCCACCAGGAAGCAGGGCCGATCTTCGGGCATCCGGATCTGGTCGAAAGCGATCGCGAAACCGTGGGCGAACCCGACCGCCGCTTCCGGCCGCAGGTGGGGCGCGATATCCAGCGTCCAGACATCGCCCATCGCCTGATCCGGCAGCATGAGCATCACAATATCGCCGCGCTCGACGGCCTCGGTCACCGGCCGAACATCGAAACCGCGACGGCGTGCCCGCTCGATGGAAGCCGAACCAGCCCGGCATCCGACCACCACGTCGACGCCACTGCGCTTCAAATTCAGCGCGTGGGCCCGGCCCATCGTGCCGAAGCCGATGATGGCCACCGTCTTGCCGTCCAGTGGCGACTGATCGACCCGGCCCGGCTCGAGCACCGTACCCACCGGGGGCGGAACCTGTTCAAAGAATTTTGTATCCATGGAGCCGAGGATAGGCGGCGGTCCGCTTCTTGACAAGGCACAGAAGAGGTTCTAATTTTCCCCCCCGGATCGGCACCGCCGGTCCAACAACGAAATACGAATGGGTGGCGGCTTAGCTCAGTTGGTTAGAGCATCGGAATCATAATCCGAGTGTCCGGGGTTCGAATCCCTGAGCCGCTACCATTTTTTTGCCCAGCGTCCGGCCCGGGCGGCCGCATCGCCAGGCTTCGTTGCAGCCGCCGGCCACG
>JANTGJ010000109.1 GCA_024762975.1 Candidatus Krumholzibacteriia bacterium | reverse complement strand
GCAACGTGCTCTTGCCGGCATTCGGCATGCCGACCAGTCCGATGTCGGCAATGAGCTTGAGCTCGAGACGCACCTGCAAGGATCGCCCCTCCTGCCCCGGCTGGGCGCGCATCGGAGTCTGGTTGCGCGCATTGCGGTACTCCCAATTGCCTTTACCGCCCTTGCCGCCGTTCAGCAGGCGTAACTGATCGCCATCTTCCAACAACTCGCCGAGAAGCGAGTCGTCATCGTGCGAGTACACCGAGGTCCCGCAGGGGACACGGAGGACGACATCCTCGCCGTCGGCGCCGGTGCGTTTGTTGCCCGATCCGGGCTGCCCGGCGCCGGCCTTGTACTTTCGTTTGAGCTTGAAGTCCAACAGGGTGGAGAGTTCATCCGTCGCCACCAGGATCACGGAGCCACCCCGCCCGCCGTTGCCTCCGTCCGGACCACCG
This sequence comes from Candidatus Krumholzibacteriia bacterium, assembly GCA_024762975.1. GTDB lineage: Bacteria > Krumholzibacteriota > Krumholzibacteriia > LZORAL124-64-63 > LZORAL124-64-63 > JANTGJ01. Next base: position 12,153 of record JANTGJ010000109.1, on the reverse strand, counting down.
CGGGGAACGAATTTCTCTTTGCGCGTGGAGACGCATCCGTCGCCGCCCTTGCCGGACTCGAGGGAAATTGTGGCCAGATCCAGGAACACGTTTCGATCCTCTCGCGGTTCTGTCGATTCAATCAGCTCGATGCCGAAGTGCATCGGCCACCGGAGGGGGTACCAGTTTCTCCAGCGGCCCCCCATGTTTGATCACGTCGCGCACGAGACTGCTGCTCACCGAGGCCAGATCCGGCCGCGCCAGAAAGTAGATCGTCTCGAAGGCATCATCCAGCAACGTATTGACCCCGGCCAGGGCCCACTCGTGCTCGTAGTCGCCGGCCGAGCGAATTCCACGGACCACACCGCAAGCCCCCCGGCGGCGGGATTCGTCCACGAGCAGTCCGCGGAACGATTCGACCTCGACTCCGGGGATCCCTTCAATCGAGGAGCGGAACAGTGCGACCCGTTCCTCCACCGGCAACAGTTGCGCCTTCCCGTGTTCGGCAACCAGCACCGTCACCCGGTCGAACAGGTCCGCCGCCCGCCGCAGGATATCAAGATGGCCGAGTGTGGCCGGGTCGAACGAGCCGGGATACAGGACGTGGCGTTCACTCATGTTCTTCTCCCCCGCTCGGGGTTTCGTGATGGATCGCAGCCGGCCGGACAATCGTGACGGCACAGTTGCCATACCGGCGGGCCTCGATTGACGCGGTTCCCTGCAGATCCGTTTCGGGCAATTCGTGGCGTCCGTGTTCCAGGATCGCACCGCCGAAACCATCGGCCGGCAGTTTGGCGGCCAGTCCCGAAAGGATACGCTGTGCGATATCTTTCGCATAGGGGGGATCCGACAACAGGAACCACGATCCCGCCGGCGCCGACCAGGCCGACCACCAGGCGACGGCATCGGCACGGATCAACGCATAGCGATCCGCCCCGGCTCCGACCAGATCCAGGTTTCGTTGCGCCTGCTCCAGCGAAGCGGGAGATTCGTCAACGAAGATCACCCTTTCGGCACCGCGACTGAGCGCCTCGATCCCGAGGCCTCCGGTGCCGCAGCACAGGTCCAGCACCGTGGCGCCGGCCAGTCGCGGACCCAGAATCGAGAACATGGCCTCCTTGACTCGGTCGGCCGTCGGTCGAACCCGGGTGCCCTTCAGATTGGCCAATTTCCGACCGCGGTATTTGCCTGCGATGACTCTCATGAGTCACTCCCCTGCCGTTCGGTCTGCGGCCGATGTGCTTTTTGCCAAGAACGCAGGCGCAGGCTCACCCGGCGAGCCGTCTCCGAAGGCCCGGCGTCCTGCGAAGCGATGCGGAAATCGGCGACCTGCGCATAGAGCCGTTGGCGCCGGTGGTACAGGGCCTCGAGACGCTCCCAACCCAGCCTTGCCACGAGAGGACGGCGGTTCGCTTCGGGACCGCGCAGTCGGGAACGCACCTGGTCCCAGCGGACATCCAGCCAGAAGACCACCCCCCGCACAATCGAAGTACGGGCACGGCCCGATTCGATCACTCCACCGCCCGGGTCCAAAATCAACTCCTGCCGTGGATCCAGGGCCTCGAGTGCGGCGCACTCCCGCCGGCGGAATTCCGCTTCGCCCTCGACAGCGAAGATCTCCGCGATGGAGCACCCCGCCTGCCGGGCGATGTGCGCGTCCAGATCGACAACGGGCAAGCCGAGATCCGCACCCAGCTGGCGCGCCACCGAACTCTTTCCGCTGCCCATGAAGCCTGTCAAAGTGATCCACATGCCCCCAAGCTAATCCGGGGGCGGTACCCGGCGCAACGACAAAGCCCTCCGGCGATGCCGGAGGGCCTGGTCGGTACGGAAGCTGGGTGCGGCTACTTGAAGTCGTTCAGACCGGTACTCGAGATCGAGGCTGCGCTGAGCGGGCCACTCTGGGTGACATTGCTCTCGGGCGTCATCATATCCCGGTGCAGGTATTCCTCGGTCACGATGCGCGGTGTCACGAAAATGACGAGTTCACGGCTGATATCGGCCTTCGTCTGGTGCCGGAACAGCGCGCCCAGCAATGGAATGTCCTGCAGGACCGGAATTCCCGAGTTCAGCTTGCTTTCGACCTTGCGGATCAGACCCGCGATGATCGCCGTTTCGCCGTTCTCGACCAGTACCCGCGTATCGGACTCGGAGGTGTTGATGATGACACCACCCTGCACCGTGGCCTGGCTGGACAGATCGCTCACCTCGTTGTGGACATCCAGCGTGATCTGATTGTCGCTGTTGATGTGCGGCGTGACTTTCAGGCCGATGCCGATCGTCGTCAGCTGGGTAATGGCGTTGCCCGCATCATCGGCCACGATCAAGGGGATCTTCTGGCCGACCAGGATGCTGGCCTCTCGATTGTCCGTGGTCGTGATCACCGGATTGGAAATCAACTGAGCACGGTTGTCATCCTCGAGTGCCTCGACCTGCATCATGACCTCGCCCCAATCCTGGACCGTGGCGACCCGCAGGGCGCCGGAGGGATCCTGCATGGCGTTGTCGATCGTCATGCCGCCGATCATGTTGCTACCGTTGGGCATGATGTTCGTGGCAGTCCAGTTGATGCCCAGCTCACGCGTGGCACGCAGATCCATATCCACCAGGCGGGCGTTGATCTCCACCTGGGGGGTCGTGGAATCCAGTTGCAGGGCCATGTCGGTGATCATGTTGACGCGATCCTCGACGTCGTTCACCAGCAGGCTGTTGGTTCGGACGTCGACATCGATGTTCCCGCGCTCGGTAAGCATCTCCTCCATCGCGTCCTTGACCTCTTCGGCATTGGCGAAACGCAGTGCGACCTTGCCCAGCTTCAACTCGGCCAGGTCCTCGACCTGCTTGCGCGCCCGCTCGATCGCCAGTTTCTCCTGGCGGAGCTGCTCGGCGGTATCGATTCGATAGATCCCGTTTTCTTCGATGAAGTCGAAGCTGTGCGCGCGCAGTACCACCGTCAGAGCCTCGATCCACGGTACCTCTTCCAGGGTGACCGTGACTTTGCCTTCGACGCGAGGGGACGCCACGATATTCGCGCCGGAAAATCCGGCCAGCGAGCGAAGGACCGTACTGATCTCGGCTTCCTGGACATCCAGGGAGATCGGTTTGGTCTTGTAGGCGGGTTGGACCGGAGCCACCGGATCAGCCGCCACGTCGGTCGTCTGGACCTCCTGCGCAATTGCGATCGTCGCGATCGCCAGGACGCACAGGATGATCAGAGTTGGGATGGAAACCCTTCCGTACATTGGTCAACCCTCCGTCTTTTCCAGCTTCAGGACTACCTGATTCGTGATGCCGTACAGCGTGATGCGCGCTGCCAGCGAGTTTTTGCGAATTGAAACAACCCGGCCGTGCTGGACCGGATCCCCGACGCGCAGGATATACCCGAAACCGTCGCCGTCCTCGACCAGCGCGAAACGGTCATCCTGCCCCCACATGACACCCACCAGTTTGGCGGAATTCATATCCACGACGTCGGCCGCGGACGACTGCTCATATTCCCCGGAGACCAACGTACTGAACGGGTCGGTCTTACCGTAGGACTGGTAGAAGAATTCATTGGCTCTCAGGGCGTTGATGCGCGCCCGCGACTGCTGCGACGGCGACACCGAGCCCGCGCTGTCCTGCGCCAGGACCGGTACCGAACCGATCAGGAGCGCCAGGAGAGCCGCGAACGAAAGAGATCTCAGGATCGTGTTCTTCATCGTTACGTTCCTCTCCTATTGCTTCGCCTGGGCGATGGCCTTGTTTCCCTGCCCGGCCGAAGCCGAAGCCCCGGTGCCGGTACCGGTGCCCGCGTCTGCCAGGTGGTCAGCCGGACGCGTGCCGTTGCCGAGCGTATAGGCCGTCAGGACCATGTCCATTTCCAACGTGGCCGGGGTATCTTCCTGATTCTCGATTCCCTGCATACGCAGCTTCGAGACGTTCACGATGCGATTCAAATTGGCCAACCGGCTCAGGAAAACGCCTGTCTGGTGATATCCGCCATGAATCTTGACTTCGACAGGATTGTCGGTGTAGAAGCCCTGGTTCAGGGGGGCCGTCGGCCGGAACACCTCGAATTCGATTCCCGACTGTTGCCCCGCGGCCGAGACCTTGCGCAGCAGGTTGGGCATCTCGTTCTGCTCGGGCAGCAGAGTCTGCGCGACTTCCCACTGCTCGCGCAGGATGGCGTATTCCTGTTCCACCCGTTCCAGGTTCCGAACCAGTAGTCGCGCCTTTTCCAGGTCACGGCTCAGTTCCTCATGGTGCGCCTCGAGAGACTCGATGGTGCCGGTACGAGCAGCCCAGGTGAACGGGTAACTCGCCGACATGAAGTACATCGGGACCGCTACGACCACGAGCAGGATTGCTCCAGCCCAGCGCAGAAATTTCGGATCTTTGATGTCGATGTCCATGCCGATCCTTCCTATCCGTCGAAGGGGACGGACGCCGACTTGCGCGCCGCCCGGGCTTGTGCCTTGAATTTGATCACTTGCACGTCGTTGATGTCGCCCTTCTCGGCCACCAGCAGGTTGATGCCGGAGAAGTACGGACTCCGCGTGACGTTCTGCAGAAAATCGCTGACCAGGAAGTTGGAGAAGGTGACGCCCTCCACGGCGTACGTGTCGCCCCCCACATCCTCGAACCGCGTCAGCCACATATGACTGGGCAGGCTCCGGTTCAGCTCATCCATCAGATGGACCCGGAAATAGCGATCGCTGTCCAGTTGGGTGATGACGTCGAGCCGGTCATTGAGATCCTTGCGCTGCTGGTTCAGTCGCTTGATCTTCGCGATCTCGGGTGCCAGGCGCCGGCTCTCGGCCTCTTCCTGGGCGATGACTTCCTTCAGGGCCGAGATTTTCTGGCTCTGGTAGATATGTGCCGAGCCGATGCCCAAGGCAGCCACCAACACGATGGCCAACGGGGCGAAGGCGCCGACGTTCGGAAGCTTGAGGGAACTCTGCTTGGGCAGTTCATCCTGCGGCAATAGGTTGATCCGGATCATGACTGCACCCCCTCCCGCAGAGCGAGGCCGACGGCCACCGTCAGCAGCGGGCTCAGTTCTTCGGAGTCCGTGCCCACAAACAGATCCGGATCGTAGTCCAGGATCGAAAGCGGATCGGAAATGTCTGCGGGAATGTCGTAGCTCTCGGCCAGGTAGTTGCACAGCCCGGGCAGGTGGGCCCCGCCGCCACTGAGCACGATACGGTCGATGCCGTCCGTCTCGCCGGAGGTTTTCAGATAGGACAGGCTCGGCTCGAGACCCTGGTAGATCTCGGCGCCGACCGTGCGAACAATATCTTCGACCAGTTGTTCGTCCACGTCATCGATGTGCCCACGCGATACGGACTGCGCCGACTCGTAGGTCAATCCCAGCTGCTTCTGGAATTCCTCACTGAACTGCGCCACGCCGATCGGAAGGTCACGCGTGAAGTACGGCACACCGTCCTTGACGATGTGTACGTTCGTCACGCCGCCACCGACATCCAGCAGAGCGACGAATTCGCCCTCCTCCTCTGCCGCTGCAGTCTCCTCTTCGGCGCCGTCGGCCTCCTCTTCGCCGAGGAACTCGTCCATCTCGTCGGACGGTTCCGCGGCCAGGTCGGCCTCATCGATCTCGGGCAGTTGGACGGCTTCGCCGCTGGCGAACTCCCATGCGTTCTGATTGGCGAACGATGCGACGTCGATGACCAGCGGTGTGAATCCCGCGTCCCGGATCAGATCGGCGTGCGAGAGGATCATGTCCTTCTTCGCCGCAACCAGGAGCAATTCCATCTGATCGGCGCCGATATCCTCGTTGAGGATCTCGAAATCGAGTGTGATGTCATCGATATCGAAAGGAACGTGCTGTTCGGCCTCCCAGTAGATGGCCTCACGCGCGTCCTCCTCGGACATCTGATCCATCACGATCTTTTTTACGATAACGGCCCGGCCGGCCACGGCACTGGCCACCGGCTCATTCGGAATCTCCGCCTTGTCGGCGCATTCCTGAATGGCCTGAATCACCAGTTCGCGATCCATGACCTCGCCATCGACGATTGCCTCGGGCGGCAAGTCGGACATGGCGAAGTGGGTCACCAGGGGGCGATCCCCGGAAACGTCCAGGCGCAAGATCTTCACGACGTTGGACCCGATGTCCAGGCCGATCAGAGATTTCCTTTTCTTCTTAAGGAATCCGAACATTTCAAGCCTGCCTTGCTGTTCAAACTAGAGCGTGTTGCACCCGATTCGCCGGGCAGTCCGACTTCAAACCGCAACATGCGTGCCACAAACCGGATCGGCCCCTGATTGGCGACCTTGAGTCCTATTTCCCCGTTGTCCGCCAAACGGCGTCGCTGGGGAGGAAACGACCCCCGACTCGGACTTTGCATGGTGGGCGGGGACCGGAAAATTTTTCCGGGGATCAGACCAGGGTCAGGTACCAGCGAAAGATCGTCCCGCCGAACAACAGAACGATCGCCGCAGCGAGGGACAGGAAGGTACCGAAGGGAAGTTTGGCACTCCCATCGACCGTTCCTCGCCCGGCTGTGACAGCGTAGACGCTGCCCAACAACGCCCCTCCGAATAGAGTACCGAGAACTCCCCAGATCCCGAGGAAGGCCCCCACCATCCCCATCAGCATGACGTCGCCGCCTCCCATGCCGACCACGCCACGGAAAAACTTGTAACCATAGGAAACGACCAGGATGCTACCGCTCCCGACCAGCAGGCCGAGAATGGCGCCGTCCAGGCCCAGCCCCGCAAAATGCCCGAGCAGCAGGCCGATGATCATGCCGGCGAGGGTCAGGGTGTGCGGGATGATCATGTGCTGCCAGTCGATGATGGCGATATCCAGCAACAGGAGCAGGAAGATGGCGGCCGACAATCCCGCCGCACTGAAGCCTCCGAACCACCAACCGGCAAGGAAGCAGCCGGAGCCGGCCACTTCGACCAGCAGATAGCGCACGGAGATCGGCGTACCGCAGCCGCGGCAGCGGCCTCGCAACAGGATCCAGCTGAGCACCGGGATGTTGTCATACCAGGAAACCGTCTTGCCGCACCCGGGACAGTGCGAGCGCGGCCGGACCACGCTTTCGTTGCGCGGCAGGCGATGAATCAGCACGTTGGAGAAGGAACCGAAACACAGACCCAGCCAACCCGCGAGAGCCGCGATCGTCCAGGGCGATTCCACCACGTTCAGCATCAGGCCTCCGGTTCCTTCCACAGTTCCCACGCCCAATCCGTCAGGCGCGTCGGTACGTTCATCTTCGCTTCCAGCTTCTTGATCATCTTGACCGCGAGCTTCTGCATGTCCGGACTATCGGTATTCTCCAGCAGCGAATACCAGAGTTCGAGCGAAACGCGATCGTCGCCCGCCTTGTAGCGGGCGAATGCGGCAAAACGCTTCTCTTTGTCGCTTGCATCGCTGCAGGATCCGGCGGCTTCGAACCAGAACGCCGACCGCTCGTACTCGTGCAGAAAGACGTAGTAGACGAAGCCCACCTGGAACTTCAATTTCGCCGTGTCCGGGTTGTGCAGGATGCCCTTCTTGAGCAGGTCGAGACTCTTTTCAGGAGTGCCGAAGTCGGACCAGAGAATCAGTGACGGCAAGTAGTAGGCCTCGACGAATTCGGGATCCAGGCGGGTGATTCCGTCCACCAGCAGATCCATGTACCGCAGGTCGTTCTCACCCTTGCGAAAGGCGCCGTAGTACTGGATGAACCGGAACCAGAGATAGTCGGCCATCGCTTCACGAAATCCGAGCGACGATTCGACCAGGAACTTGCCCGAGGGGAAATAGAGTCGCTCCTGACTCTGCTTCGCGGCCGGACGCTGGTCCAGTACCTGGAGCAGCAGGGGGAGCGCCGCCAACAGCCCGGCGACGACGACCCAGCGTCCGACTCGTTGTACATTCATACCACCCGGCAGGCTCATCCGCGAAGCTCCTTGCGTTGGAACACCGCGCCGGCCAGCAAAAGCAACAGAACGCTCCAGCCGACTCCATACAGCGTGGCCAGTCCCAGATGCGTCCACGTCACCGGCTCACCGTGAACCATCGCGCCGCGTACGTTGAATACCTCGAGATTCGGAGTCAGGTAGTAGATCGATTCAAAAAATTTCTGCTCGAACACGTTGTCCCGCATCATGCCGAAATCGCGGATCGATTCGCTCATATGACCGACGACGAACGCGCAAAGCGAAAACACCGCGGTCAGGATCGGCGAAACGGCAGTCGAGAAGAAGACCACCACGGCGTTGATCAGGATCAACTCGAGCAGGGTCATGTAGAAGGCCTTGAGGTAGACGTAGGAAAAGGCTCCCGGCGCCAACAGCAGCATCAACAGAAAGAGTGCCGCCATCGCCAGGAGCATCATGGCCAGCGTCAGGCTCAACCCCAGAAACTTGCCGGCCAGGTATTCGCGGCGACCGACGGGTTTGGACAGGATGGTCAGGATCGTGCCCTTGTCCAATTCCTTGCGTACCATGCCGCTGCCGACAAAGAGAATGACCAACAGGCCGATGACGGCCATCCCGGCCAGCCCGACGTCGATCATGATCTTGTTCTGCGCCCCGATGGTCAGCGGCGACAGGATCGCTGTCGACGCGAGCATGATGATTCCGAAAACACCCACCAGGTAGAAGATCCGGTCCCGGACCGTTTCCTGGAAGGTGCTGTAGGCGAGTGCTCCGATGTTTCCCATCACTCCGCTTCCTTTTGATTCGCCGGACGGGAACCGTGAGCCTCGAGGTAGAGATCCTCCAGGCTGGTTTTTGCCGTTGCGATCCGCTGAATCCTGCGCCCGTCCTGTTTGCAGGCAGCCAGCAGCCGGGCCAATTCGTCGGCGCCGTCGGCTGTGGCGGGATCGCCCGCGCCGAAGCTGACTTCGAAACGCGAGTCCGTTTGCAGATCGGCCAGATCCCTGGACATGACCAGATGGCCCTCCCGCAGGATCGCGACCCGATCGGCCAGGGCTTCGACGTCGGGTACGATGTGCGAGGACAGGATGATCGTCTTGCCCTGGGCCTTCAGATCCAGAAGCAGTTCGCGGATTTCCCGACGCCCCATCGGGTCCAGGCCGGACATCGGCTCGTCCAGGATGAGCAATTCCGGATCTCCCAACAGGGCCTGCGCGATACCGATTCGCTGTAGCATGCCCTTGGAATATTTACTCAGCCGGCGATCGACGTAGGATTCGATCCCCAGCTTATCGACCAGACGTTGCACCTGATCATTGCGACGTCGTGGTTCGACCCCCACCAGTTTGGCGTAAAAGTGCAGCAATTCCCGGCCGCTCAGGTGCTCGAAGAAGTACGGACGTTCGGGCAGGAAGCCCACCCGCGCCCGGACCGAGCGGTTACCGTGCGGGGCCCCGAGGATATTCACTTCTCCGCGGTCCGGATGCACGAGATCCAGGATGCAGCTGATCGTCGTCGTCTTGCCGGCGCCATTGTGGCCCAGCAGGGCGAACAAGCTGCCACGCGGAACGGTGAACGAAACGCCGTTGATGCCGCGCAACCGGCGGCGCAGGAATCCCGACCGGAAGGACTTGCTCAGATCCACGACGCGCAGGGCATCGTTGGTCTCACTGAAAGGTTCGGCCGAATGCATCGCGGCACTGCGCGACGTCATTCCGACGGCTGGTCTGTTTGTTACCACCTGCTGAGAGCTCAATGTCCACCCCCGTGGGCCTGATTGTCGGAACCCGCGTAAATCAGCGTGTTTGGTTTGATCGCGGGGAGATATGCAACAGAGATGCCAGACGGGCGGGAAGGGGAACCGGGGCGGTTTCCTCCCCACTCCCTACGGTGTCGATCAGGTTCCGTTGCTCAGTTCAGCCACCAATGCGGACTTGCCGAAACCGGTAACCGTGTAACCGACCGACTCGCCCGCCTCCTGCACCGCTTCGATTCCGATCTGGCCGGGCGTGGCCGCCACAGCGGAGAATTGGGGTTCGGACGCGATGCCGGTAAAAGCGTTTTCCAGCAGGTTGCCGCGCGGCAACAGAGGCCTGAGATCCGCAGCGGCGACCGAATATTTACCGTCGTTGCTGGCGGCATAGACCTCGGCCGCCAACTGCACGGTATGCGCAACGCTCTGAACCTGGGCCTCCTTGGATCGATCCCGCATTCGATTGTAGTTCGGGATGGCGATGGAGAGCAGGATCCCCAGGATGACCACGACGATCATCATTTCGATCAGAGTAAAGCCTTGGCGCGTGTTCAAGTTCATTCCCCCGCTCGGGCCCTAGTTCCCACTGGTCAACGACAGGACGATTCCGTCCTTGCCCATACCCTCGACCACGTAGCCGGTGGCCACTCCGAAGGCGCCCATCACGGTTCGTACGCCGATCTCGCCGGCAGCAGCCGGGGCTGCCGCGAATTGCGGTTCGGACCTCAGGTTCGTGTAGGCGTTTTCCAACATCCCACCGCCGGGCATCAAAGGCATCAGATCCGCCGCCAGATCGGAGTATGCCCCGTCGTTGCGAACGGCAAAGTCCTCGGCGACAAGTTGTACGGTGTGGGTGTTGGATTTGATCTGCGCATCGAGAGAGTTGCTGCGCATGCGGACAAAATTAGGTACGGCAATCGTGAGCAGGATACCGACAATCACGACGACGATCATCAATTCGATCAGCGTAAAACCATCTCGACGTATCACGTTCACCCTCACTTTTCATGATGACGGCTGGAAACCGGAAAATGATCGGTAGAGCTACCATCGGCCAACGGGGCGGCAAGTTGAGAAAAATCGAGATCAGCGATTCACTACGGCGCTCTGAAGAACCAGGATCCGATGGGCGTGACCATCGCGGTCAGCTCCCCAGGCCTCGATCACATAGTCGGAACCGCGGCTGGGCGAGCGATAGGTCAGGTCTCCGGGCTCGTTACGAAAGTGCAGTACGTCGCCGGTGAGGGGATTGGCCGGAGCCACGTCACCGGGCAGGTAGGGCAACAGATCCAGCGGGTCGTCAGGATAGCGGCCCAGGTTCTTCGAGGCGTACGTCTCGGCGGCCAGTTGCAGTGTGGCGGCGTTCCCACGGACTTCAGCCTCGGCGGCTCGGCCCTGCAGGTGCTTCATGGCGGGTGCTCCCAGCAGGAACAGGCATACCACCACCAGGCTGGTGGCGCCCAGCGTCAGGACCAGGTCGGGTGTACTGGGTTTGGAGATCGATGGAATCTTCATGTTCTTTCCCCGTGGAAGCTACCCATGGAACCGAAAAGGGCGAAGCCGCACTGCGGCTCCGCCCTCGTGATCCAACGATCAGTGCTTAGGAGCCACTGGCGAGCGTCAGGATCTCAGCGTCCTTGCCCCAGCCGTTGATCGTGTAACCAACGTTGGTACCCACAGCGTCCACGATGCAGACGATGCCGACCTGGCCGGCCGTCGCAGCAGCACCAGCCCACACGGGCTCGGTCGCGGCGCCGGTGAAGGCGTTGTCCAACAGGACGCCACCCGGCAACAGGGGCAGCAGGTTGGCAGCGGTGTCGTCGTAGATGCCATCGTTACGGACGGCGTAGTCCTCGGCGGCCAGCTGCACGGTGTGGGCCGCGCCCTTGACCTTGGCTTCCTTCGCACGATCCTGCATGCTGATGAAGTTGGGAATAGCGATTGCGGCCAGGATACCGATAATCACGACTACGATCATCAGCTCGATCAGAGTAAATCCCTTACGATTCAGCACTAGGCGTCCTCCTTGCTCGGTCCACTTTTCGTCGACCACTCGTGTCCCCGGTTCCGAAGTCATTCCGGTCCCGATGCTTCCTGCCAACGGCAGTCTCTCCGTGCAATGGTCATGCCATTTGCACATTGATTCTCGAACATTCGCAACGCTCAGTCTTTCAGCGAGTTACCCGCTCGGCGCTGAACTTCCAGGTCCTTGTTTCGGGGTCGTGGGCGGGCATTTTGCCTGCGTAGCCCCCATTTTCCCCGGTAGACGGGGTGCGGATCGCAAGGTCCGCGCCAATCTCTCAGGAGATCGGGACGGGTTCCTCTGCGTCCTGCAGCGTGCCCTCCGCTTCCTCGGACGACTCGCGCAGCGCCGAATCCACGGCTTCGAGCAGTTCCTGCCCGGGCACCGAGGCTTCTTCGCCACGGGAGGACTCGAGTTCGTTCTCCTCCATTTCGTCCCCGTCCTGCACGCCATACTTCTTCAGTTTGCGATACAAGGTCGAGGCGTTGATGCCGAGAATCTCGGAAGTCTGTTTGCGCGCCCC
>JANTGJ010000108.1 GCA_024762975.1 Candidatus Krumholzibacteriia bacterium | reverse complement strand
CAGGTCACGCGCCGCCAGCCGATTCGCGGCAGCAACGCCTTGGCCTGCTTGCGGCTCGGCAACCTGTCGCTACCGTCGAAGTGCCACAACTGCCGCAATACGCCGCTGGTGATATCGAAGCGGCCATGGCTCAGTTCGTGACACCGGTTCGCAAAATCGAGCAGGTCGGCGGTCTCGTCGTCGACCGTTACCGGCCGACCCTCGGCATGGTTGATCTGATGGATGGGATTGTCGTCACGGTAGCGACTGAACTTGTGCTCGATGCGCAGGGCTTCGACCTCGGCCAGTTCACCCAGCCAGCGGGCCGTATCCGCTTCATTCAGATCAACGAGGATTTCGCAGGGGCTGGCCATCGCCTCGAATTCGACGCTCCAGCCGGCGCCCTTCGGTTTCGGGTCGCCCACGGCTACGGCCCCAGCGAGTAGCCGGCCTGGATGATGAACGCGTCCACGGTGGGAAAGAGGTCCAGGTCGCGCAGGGCGCCGATCGCGTTCGCAGGTGAGCTGTCGCCCAGTTGAGCGTAGTACTCGAAACGCATCGTCAGCTCGTGTCCGTTGGACAGCGTGCGTCCGTATTTCAGACCGCCGGTCCAGGTCGTCATATCACCCAGGCGGTAGTCGGCCGTGACCTCCTGCGGGAGCGCCTCGCCCGCAACGAGGAAGCGGCGGTAGAAATCGGCTTCGCCCTGGCGGTAGTACCGGACGTGCGGCTGCAGATACTGCTTAGGCCGGAAATTCCAGCGGTACTTCAGGTCGAACGTATGCGAGGCGATTCCCCAGTCATCTCCCATGTAGCGGTAGGAGAAGTGAACCACGTCGCGTCCGAGATGCCGGGCCACCTCGCTGAAAAGAACATGCTTGTGCCGCGCCTCGGGCCGGCCCTCGAAGAGATGCTCGGTGGGCAAACCCGTCGTGCCGTCCACCACGCTGACCACCTTGTAGGGATCGGTCTGGTAGCCGCTCACGTTGCTGTAGGTGTAGTTCAGGTGCACGACCGTGGCGCGGTCCAGCACCTGGGTCAGCCCCAGTCCCAGATCGGTGACGTCCTTGGCGCCGTCACCTTCCATTCGGATCGGGGCCACGCCGGCGGGACGCATCGCCGCCAGCGGCACCGGCCGGCCGCCCTCCGGATTGATGGTGTCGTGAAAGTAGGCACCGCGCAGGGACAGGGTCGTGTTGCGCTGGTGGAAGTCGCGCGTCAGGGCCGAATTCGCGCCCATCGAAACGTAATCGTATTCACCGGAGCCGTAGATTCCCGCAGACCACTGCGTCATACGACCCCAGGGCAGGGTCAGGCCCAGGCTGCCGGCGCCGCGCGCGTCGTGGAAGGTGTCATCCAGTGGGGTCTCACCCGCGGCGGTGTCGAAAGATCCGCGGCCCGAGGGGCGAGTAAAAGTCTGGATTCCCGTCGAAGGCACGGCACCGTTGGCCGAAGCTCCGGTCAGGGCATCATAGACGAATCGGCCGTTGATCGACTTGCCGTCGGCGAAAATCTGCCGGGCATCCACCACGGCCTCGAAGGCGCTTACCCGGTTGGGCTCGGTATATCCGAGCACGGCACTGCCGATCTCGGTGGCGGCGGCCGCGGCGCCACTGATGCCGAGCAAACCGCAAGCCGAGGCCAACGCGGCTCGCATCGATCCCCTGCCTCTAGTTGCAGCCACAACCACCTCCCGCGGTTCCCAATCCGCCGGTCGAGGCTTCCTTGCTGAAGAAGATGTGTTCGTTCAGGGCCGTCTCGATCGGGTCGGGATCGATTTGCATGCCCGGAGCCGCCAGCAATTCGCGCTCCCAAGGCTGCACGCCCAGGTTTGCACATCCACCGAGCGCGAGCAGGCAGAGCAACAGGATCGATATCGCAGCGTTTCTATTTTTCATCCGTGGGAACCTCCGAATCATCCGGACCCAACAGCTCCTTCAGTTCCGCCTCTTTCTCCGCGCAGTTTGACGCCAGGAATCCTACGTGGGAGCTCACCAACTTGCCGGAACGATCAAAGAGGAAAGAACTCGGCATGCCCTGCAACTCATAGCCGGAGGCCAGCTTGCCCTCGGGGTCGTGCACCAGAACGAAATCCTCGTGAAACTCTTTCTCCATCTCGAGTGCGGACGCCGGTTTTTGATCGAGATTCACGGTCACAACCTGCAATCCCCGTTCGCCGTACCGGGTCTGCAGATCGCTCAGCCACGGCATCGACTCCTTGCACGGCTTGCACCACGAAGCCCAGAAATCGACCAGCACGACTTTGCCGTGATACTGCGCGAGATCCAACTCGTCAGCGCTCAGCCAGGTGGGCGCATCCGTTGTGGCAGCCGGGGACGACACCGCGATCATCGCGAGCGCCAACACCAGCGGAATCCATTTCTTCATCCAGGATTTCCTTCCCAGGGAATGAGGGGAGTTCTCACAACCCACCGCGCGCGCATTTGGTTCCGGATCGGGCCGGTACCGGGTCACGGCAGCCTGCTCAACCGAACCGTGAGTCCTCCGTGAGGATATCCGGGGGGCAATATCGGCATCTTCCCCAAATCGTTCATCTGCTCGTGCAACCGTTCGCAATCGATCGTGGGAATGTCGCCACAAACGATGACCTCTTCGGGCCGGTCGCCGGCCCGGGCATACACCAATTCGACCTGGACGGCTTTCGAGTCGGGCAGTCTCAACCGGGCTACCGCCTGGCTGACGTCCTCCAGCCATTCGATATATTCCCAATCGTACCGGCTCAGGCTGATGAAGGGTGGACGCCGCGAGTAGGTCGTCCGCTCCGTACCGCTCATCGGGACCTGCGATCGGTTTCGCGGGCCCTCCAGGAGATCCCCGTCATCCGACGTCGCCTGAACCTGGATTCCCTTTTGCGCACATCCAGCCAGCAAAGCCAGGGCCAGGACCCACAAGAGCTCTCGTCTCATCAAAACTCCTCCGGCAGGCGCCCCGGGTACAGGATTCTCGTCTGAGCCATGATAGGGAAGATTCCGGGGACCGTCAGCAAAATCATGCCCGGGGTCGGCAGATCGGCCGGCACACCCGTTGAAACATCGCCGTGTTTGCACTACCGTGTAGGTGACGGAGGATTCGAGCGGTTGCACGGTTGCGCGCAGGCTCGGCAGTGACCACCTTTTCGGCAGAGAGTTTTGCAGTCGGCCCCGGCGCCGACCTCGGGCGACGGGAATCCGTGAGCCAAGAAGGGGAATGAGATGAAGCAGTGGGAAAGCATCGACGATGTTCTGGAATTCGCCATCGCCAACGAGGTGAAGGCCACCTTCTTCTATGAGGACCTGGCCCGCAAGGTGGAGAATTCCAACCTGCAGGAGCTCTTCCGTGGTTTCGCCAAGGAAGAAGAGGGCCACGCTGCCCGCCTGCGCAAGATCAAGGCCGGTGAGCGCGCCATGGGTGCCTTCAAGGAGATCCCCGATCTGAAAATCGCCGACTATGTGACCGAGAATGACGAAGAAGAGACCCTGGACTATCAGGGAGCTTTGGTCTTGGCCATGAAACGGGAAAAGCAGGCTTTCCGCCTCTATACCGATCTGGCCAATGCTTCGGGCGATACCGAGCTGAAAGGCATCTTCGCAAGCCTGGCCCAGGAAGAGGCCAAGCACAAGCTGCGCTTCGAGTTGGAATACGACCAGCATATCCTCGGCGAAAACTAGGCGCATTCCCTGGGTGATAGACAAAAGGCCGGGCCCCGCGGGACCCGGCCTTTTTTACTGATTGCCCTTGGCTACTGGGGGGTGGCACCCGGCAGCGGATCCGGCGCGGCATTCACCACGGTCGGATAGAGCAGTCCCCGCTCGGAGGACTCGGTGGCCGAGATCAGCACCACTCGGTGAACCAGCAGGTTCTCACCCAACGGAGCGCCGATGACCATCGCCTCGCGACCGGCAATCAGCTCCTCGCCGCCCTGGGCGTCATTCTCACCGATCCGGCTGTTCTTGTCGAAGGCCAGCGTCTTTCCATCCAACGCCCATTGGCCGAATGCGTCGCGCTGCAGAACGCCCCGCGTGATGACCATCTCGGGCATCAGGTTCAGATTGACCGCTTTGCCTTTCGGATCCTTCGGCCCATCGTCTTTCTTCTTGCCCCAGGCCATGGCGTCGTTACCGATCACCAATCCCGCGGCCAGGACCACGATCACGGTCGCGACCCAGAGTCGGGATGCACTGAAGTTCTTCATCGTTCTATCCTTTTTCTGGCGGCACGGCCGCTACTGGATTTCCTCGCTCAAGGACTCTTCCGCAGACTCGGGCATCTCGAAGTTCTCCTGCCACGACCGCACATTCAGGTGCATGAAGGCCGATCCGATGGCCTCGATCGTGATGGTCTGGTTCGAGTTCTGGATGATCACCGACTCGTTGGTGATATCGATCACCGGCCGCGAGGCGATACCGTCGCCCTCGTAGCGGAGTTGGCCGTCGTCCTCGTCCTCGCTCTCCTCCGGCGCCGAGCCGTCCTGATACTGGACCTGATACAGCCACGACCGTCCACCCGCGCTGCACGCTTCGGCGTTCGGCGCGAAGGTGGTGAAGAAGACCGTGCCGGCCACGATCGCCGCCGGCTCCGTCACGCGCTCACCCGTTGCCTGGTCCAGGTCGATGTACCAGCCGTCCGCCGTACCGACATCGTCGATCGAACCGGTCTGATTGACGAGCGTCGGGTTTTCCGATTCGTCGTGGTCGTCGAAGATGCAGTAGAAGCTCTGACTGTCCAGGGTCGAGATATCGTCCTCTTCCAGGTAGGCTCCGGTTCCGAAATAGACGTAGATGTCGCCACCTTCGCCGTAGGCGGCCATGGGGGGTGCCTGGATTTCTCGATTGCCCGAATAGAGCTCCGAAACGCTCCACGAGCTTGCCGAGGTCGTGTTGCGCAGATCGATGCGGTAGACCGTACCGAGCAGGTCGGACACATACGCCAGATCCGAGTTGCCATCGAAGTCCAGGTCCACGGTACTGACCGTCGAAGCCTTGTTCCTGGAGCCCGAAGACTCGGACAGCAGGAGACGACTGATAATTTCGCCGTCTCCCGCATCGACTACGTAGACGTACGCCCGGCCATCGACCGTGTCCAGGCCCGAACCGATCAGCAGTACCGCCCGGTCGTCGATGGTCGCGAACTTGACCTCCGAGCTGAATCGGTACCCATCGGTCAACTCCTGCTCCCACATGAACTGCGGGTCATAGGGATTCGTCACGTCGACCGCGAAATAGTTCGCACCGCCGCGGCCGGCACCGGCGACCAGCACGGTCTTCCAGTCACCGTCGACCTTCGCGTCCGCAACGGTCGGAGTCAGGTCCACCGAATATTGGTGGCAGTAGTTCGTGTCCGCGATTTCCGGCAACATCTCCAGCGCGAACTCCGGTACGACGGCCCACAGCTCATAACCATCGCGGGAGCGGAAAGCGTGCAGCATTCCGTCGTTGGCCCCCACGTAGACCACCCGTTCGCGGCCTTCGCCGTCCTCGATGAATTGCTGTGCCGAGGGGTCGTCCGTAAAGAAGCGGGGTTCGCCCACGATGACCGGGGCCGAATGGATGATATCTCCCAGCTTCATGTCCAGTTGCCGCACGCGGTATCCATCGACGTGGTCGCCGCGAGCCCAGTTGATCACATCGGCGGCATCGTCCACGTCACCCAGTCCCATCGCCGAATGCAGCGTCGGAGCCTGGTCGGCGGTCAGCGGAACCACCGACCCGTCAAGAACCGCCGCGATCGTGCGATCCGAGGCACTGCGTGCCGACAGAATCTCGCCGGCCTCCCAAACGGGTGTATCGCCATCGTTGTAGGGAAGCGCAAAGCTCTCCAGATAGCCCGACCAACCCATCGGGTTGAACTTTCCACGGTACAGATAGTTGTCGTCACCGGTCTCGGAAGAGACCACGGCCACGGCCGCACCTGTAGCCACGCGGCCTCGGATGTTCAGCTTCACCATGTCGAAGCTGGCAGCCAATTCCGCGGCATCGGTCGCCGTCACATAGAAACCGTCGCCATTGATGGCGGTATCTCTCAGAATTCCCGCGTCCAGACCAAAGCCGATGGCATAGGTCACGACCGTCTGGCCATCTTCCCAGGACTCGCCCGGCTCGCCCAGGTCGGTTCGTAGATCATTGTGGGACATATAGTAGGCCACATCGTCGATGTGGTCGGAACAGTTTGCTCCATTACCATAGGGCGCGCCGATACTGGTACAGCTGCCTGGATCGTTACCGTCGCCGTCGGCGTCGACGAGGTAGGCGCTGATGTCCCGGTCCTGTGTCGGGAAACCATCGGTCATGACGATCACGAAACTCTTCTGGCACTCGTATTGGATGGGCCCGTCGTTGCGGTCCTTGAAGTAGTTCAGAACGTCTTCCATGGCCTCACCCAACGGCGTCCAGGTATTACCGTGGATATTCCGTACGGTGTTGATCAGCGTAGCTTGCGAGGTACCGCAGGGGGCGATGACGCGGCCACCGTCGCTGGTGTTGAAGATCGCCAGGCCGAGACGGGCGTCGTCGGTTCGTGCGATGAAGTCGTTCACCACGGCGACGGCGACATCCAGACGGGTTTCCTGGGGAATCGCCGCGCGCTCATCGGCGGTGGCGACATAGTAGATCCAGTTCAGGTAGTTCCCGATGTACCGGCCCGACTCGCCATTGCGTCCCTCGACCAGAATCGCATCGCGGTTGTTGATGTGGTAATTGCCGGTAGTACCGACATAGTACATCTGCGTTTGCTGGAACATGCCGGCATAGCCGGTGTCCGGATCAAACGCCGGATGGTACATCGCTTCATTCATCGATCCCGAATTATCGAACAGAATCATGATATTGGCGTCCACGACGCCCTTCTTGATGAACAGCGGAACATCGCAGAGGTCCTGCGCCATGGCAACCGGAGGCGCCAGCGCAATCGCGAACAGCGCCAGCGGCACCAGCATCGCGATCCTCTTTTTGCTATTCGTCGAACGGTTCATGACCGAAGTCCTTTCTTTCGATACAGGGCGGCTTGCTTTCAATATCCCTCTTTGAACAAACGACTCGCGACCAGTTGGACCTCACTTTGCCCCCTCGTCGAAGACTTTCCGGTCGAAGTCAGTTGGTAGTCGTAGTCCATGAATTCCACGCCCCATCCCGGGCGGGCGCTTTTACCGGAATAGAACGCGTCATACTCGTAGGATTGCGAGTCCATCACGTTCGTTTCCCCGATGCCCAGCACCTTGTTGTTGGCAAAGTCGGTGATGTGCGGAGGCGAATCCGTCAGGCGCAGGAAGTTGATTCCCGCTTCACCGCCGGCGTCGGCCGAGAAGACCGACCTGACATGCACCCCCTCGGCAAAGGAGATCTTCTTTTCCGATGTCGCCATCCAGGCCACCGCCAAGGCCAATACGCTCAGCACCAGCATGATCAGCAACGTCGTGACCAGGGCGAATCCTTCCCGGTCCGGTTGATGGGTCTGTGTTGCCATGTTGTTTTCCATGTTCCCTCCAGGGCGAATCAGAAGTTGCGAACGCGGACGCTGGTCTGGTACCGGACGGGTTCGCCGCTATCGGTTTCGCCCGCCAACGCAATATTCACAAAGGCCACGTCGGCACGGTCCGTGGCGTTCAGTGGCAGCCCGTTCAGTGCGGTTCCATCCTCGGCGAAGTAGTCGAAACTCGCGCCGGTGACTCCGCGCAGGATGACCGTGGGTCCGGTCCCGTCGTCGCGAGAAACCTCGCCGGTTCCGGGGTTGTAGGCATAGGTGACGGTCTCGTCGGGAGAGTTGTCGGTGGTGTCGCGATCGCCGTTCAGGTCCATCTGACAGCGGAACGAGGTCGCGGTCGCAACCGAGATCTTCTCGAAGCCGACATTCTCCGGATCACACCCCGCGGAACGGATTTCGCGGGTCATCAGCGACATCGTCGCCCGCATCGCCTGTTGGTATTGCGCACGATCACGCGACGAGTTGTACGAGCGGTTCGCCTGTGTCATGAAGGTGAACACGACGGCCATGATGATCCCGAAGATCGAGATCGTGACCATCAACTCGACCAGGGTCAGGCCCCGGTGATCCAGCTTCGGCAGTCTCCAGCGTTTCATCTCTTCTCCAAGCTCCGTTGCCGGGCCCATCCCCGTCAGCGCATCGATACCAGGTCGGCCAGGGTCAGTGTTTCTTCACCTTCGGCACTCCGCCAGGTGGCGACGATTTCGATACGGTCCAACCCCACGCTCACGTTCGTCACGTTGCACACCCAGTCGATTTCGCCCATGGTGCCGGAGTCGGGTGCGGCCACGCCGAAGCCCATTCCCTTGATGCGTTCCATCTGGGCCTGGGCCAGGGTAACTGCTTGCGTGTAGCGATCCGATTCACTCACCTCGCGGCGCGAGCGGTGCTGAATGATCACGACCGGCAGGATCCCGATGGCCAGAATCAGCATGACCATCATGATTTCCACGAGCGAAAACCCCTCGCGGCCGGGAGCCGGCATGCGGCCGAAACCGAGTGCGCGACGCAGGCGGCGATGCAATCTCTTCATCATGGGCAGGTCACCTCCACGATTCCGGTCGGCAACAGCTGGACCTGCTTCGTACCTTTCGTGTTCGTGATGTTGAAATCGGTATCCTCGGCCATCCCCCAGGGAAAGAAATTCGCCTGTTGCACCATGCCCAGTTGCACACCCGGGTCGAAGGTCTGTTGCATCAGGATCGTCCCATCCCCCGTGTCGGTGATCGTGTAGCCGTTGGCCGTCGTCGCGATCCGTAGCACGCTGCCACGCGCGATTGCCTGGGAACGGGCGAATTGCAGATCGGCGACCATACGATCGGTGTTCGTCTTCAGCCGCTGGGACTGCAAATAGCCGTACATCGGCGGCCCGACCATCGCGACCAGCACTCCCACCAGGACCACGATGATCATGGCCTCGACCAGGGTGAATCCAGCCCGACCGGGCATCTTTTTCCGGATTGCGAATCGTTTGAACATATCCCCACTCGTTCCAGGGACCGTACGGTCCCGCGGTTTACGGCCTTGATCGCGGTGTTTTCGCACGGAATACACCCGACCGCAGAGGGTTGACAGCAAGCCATATGCCAGCATCGTTTTCGGCGATGGCGGGGGAAAATGGAGGAAAAAGATCGGAATGAGGACCCGAGACATGCGTTTTGCCCGGTCGCGCTGCTTGCGCCACCGGAAATTGCATGAAATTCGGGGGACCTGGACGGTTCCAGACGATCAGGGGCAAGGATCGGGCCTCGAAGTGCCCGGGACGGACTAGTGGGTTCTATTCTGAGACCACCAAGCGCCCCCCCTCGCGCGTCACCAACCGGTTCAATTCCTTTTCGGTCAGTCGCAACGTGGCGCGGCATTGGTCGGCGTGGAACTCCTGCTCCAACACCGACCCGGTGCGATGGAAGCGGCTCAACGCGTGCAGGTTGGTGATCGGCATCTCGACGACGTAGATCTGCTCACCGCCCAGGATCTCGGCCAGAATCGCATCGCGCAATTCGACCACCGATTCGGCGTCCTTGCGCGTCGTGTAGTGGCAGCCCCGATAGCGCGACGAGTAGCGGTTGCGGAACAGCTCGGCGTCGACCAGATCCAGCTTGTTGAAGACCATCAGGGTCTTCTTCTCTTCGGGCACGATGTCCTGCAGGACCCGGTTGACCGAAGCGATCTGGTGTTCGGGATCCTCGCTGCCGGCGTCCACGACGTGCACCATCAGATCGGCGTCGGCGACTTCCTGCAGGGTGGCCTTGAAACTCTCGACCAGATGATGCGGCAGGCGGCGGATGAACCCGACGGTGTCCGTCAGCAGGAATCGGCGTCGCTCGTCGACTTCGACACGGCGCGTGGTCGCATCCAGGGTCGCAAAGAGCTGGTTCTGCACGTAGACGCCGGCTCCGGTGATCGCGTTCATCAGGGTCGACTTGCCGGCATTCGTGTAGCCGACCAGCGCGGCCTTGAAAACCCCCTCGCGCGAGCGCACCTGGGTCTGCCGGTTGGTTTCGATCTCCTTCAGGGCGGCGCGCAACTGGGTGATGCGCTTGTTCAGCAATCGGCGGTCCGTCTCGAGCTGCGTCTCCCCGGGACCTCGGGTCCCAATGCCTCCCACCTGGCGTTCCAGGTGACTCCACAAGCGGGTCAGGCGCGGAAGCAGGTACTGCAACTGGGCCAGCTCGACCTGCAGCCGGGCCTGACGCGAACTGGCGTGGCGCGCGAAGATATCCAGAATCAGCTCGGTCCGGTCAATGACGTTGATCTCCAGGACCGCCTCGAGATTGCGACCCTGGGCCGGGGACAGGTCGTTGTCGAAAACGACGAGCGTGGCACCGGTCTCCTCGACCCGTTCCTGCAGTTCCTCCAGCTTGCCCTTGCCCAGGAACGTTCGCGGTGCGGGCCGGTTGCGGCGTTGTTCGATGCGGCCGACCACCTTGGCTCCGGCGGTATCGACCAGCATGGCGAGTTCTTCGAGATCGGCCTCGCCGCCGAGACCGCCGCTCATCGCGTCGGGCAGGTGCACGCCGGCCAGGACCACCTTCTCGACCGGCGATTCCGTTTCGTGGATCGTGATTCTGGCGTCACCCATCTATGTGCCCTCGATCTCCTCGCCCCACTGTTCCCAGCGAGCCAGATGTTCAGCTGTTTCCTTCTCGATCTCGGTGCTGCGGCGTCCCATCGCGATGCGTTCCTCGTTGTCCAGATCGGCCGCGCCCATGCGCTCGAGCAGCTCTTCGCTTTCCTTCTCGAGCGCGGCAATCGCCTGCTCGGCCTCTTCCATCCACTGAACGCGACGCTTCTGTTCGTTCTTGCTCAGCCCCTTCGCTGTCGATTTCGACCCTGCCGCGGCCGTGACCTTCGGCTCAACCCGGCGCTCGGGTACTTCCGGTCCCTTTTCCAACCGCGAACGCGCATACTCGGCGTAGTTGCCCAGGAAGGCGCTGACCGATCCATCGGATGCGAACACGATGAGCCGATCGACGACCTTGTCCAGGAAGCGGCGATCGTGGGAAACGACAATCAAGGTACCTTCGAATTTCGCGAGCGCCGCCTCGAGCGATTCACGGCTGCGCACGTCCAGATGGTTTGTGGGCTCATCCAGCAGCAGCGTATTGTGGCCTTCCTTGATCAGACGCAGTAGCGCCAGCCGTCCGCGCTCGCCACCGGACAGCCGCCCGACCGGGCGGTCAAAAAGATCCTCGTCAAACCCGAAAGCGGCCAGGAAGGAACGCAACTCGCCCAGGGTAGCTCGAGGGTCGACATCCGCCAGTTCGGTGATCACCGTGTTGTGATCCGAGATCCCGCTGATCTCCTGGTCGTAGAAGCCCAGGTCCACATTGTGACCCAGCACAATGCGCCCGGCATCGGAAACGACGCGACCAGCGATCATCTTCAGCAACGTCGACTTGCCACACCCGTTGGGACCGACGATGCCGATCCGATCGCCGCGCGAAACATGCAGGTCGAAATCGTCGACCAATACGCGCTCGCCGTACTGCTTCCCCAGTCCCTCGATCTGCACCACGGTGCCGCCGCTGTCGCGCTCGGGTTTCAGCTCGAATCGAAACAGACCAGGTTCCGAGGTCGGGCGCTCGAGTACCTCTTCCTTGTCCATCTGCTTGCGCCGCGACTGGGCCTGCTTCGTCTTCTGGCCCTCGATGTTTCGGCGAATGTACTCCTCGGTTTGACGAATCCGCACCTGCTGCTTCTGCCAGGCGGCCAAATCCTGCGTGTATCGCAGGCGACTCTGCTCATCGAAGAAGCTGTAGTTGCCGCTGTAGCTGACCAGCCGGCCCCGATCCAGGTGCCAGGTTTTCGTGGCGACGCGATCCAGGAATTGGCGATCGTGGGAAACGACCAGTGCCGAGCCGGGGAATTGCAGCAGGAAATTTTCCAGCCATTCGCACGAGTCGAGATCGAGGTGGTTCGTGGGCTCGTCCAGCAGCAGCAGGTCGGCCTGCCGCAACAGCGCCGAAGCCAGGGCGCCGCGCCGGCGCTCGCCTCCCGAGAGCGTGGGAATTCGCCGGTTCCAGGTATCGGTCGGCAGACCTACGCCGCTCAGCGCACTTTCGAGTCGCGACTCGATGGTATAGCCGCCGAGGCGCTCAAACTCGGCCTGGAGTTTTCCCTGCCGTTGGATCACGGCGGCCAGGTCGTCGCCCGGAAGGTCACGGTTCGTTCCGGCCTCGAGGCGATGGGCGAGAGCATCCAGTTCCCGCTCCAGTTCCCGTTCGAGAGCAAAGGCGTGTTCGGCTACGACCTCGATCAGTGGGCGCGGATCGTCGGCCCCGGTCTCCAGGGAAGTCTCCTGCCGCAGCAACTGTACGCGCGTGCCGCCCCGCAACTGGCGCGACCCACCCTGCAGATCGATCTCGCCAGCCAGCAGATCCAACAACGTGGTCTTGCCGCAACCGTTGGCGCCCACCAGGGCATACTTCACCCCCGGCTGCAGTGCGAGGGTTGCGCCGCGCAGGATCTTTTCTCGACCGAAGTCGAAATGGGCATCTGTCAGGGAGAGTAGGGCCATGGTGCATTCTTGGGCAGGGGATACACAGATAGACCCCGCCCGGGATGTCCTCGTGCCTGCGGATTACCCGGGCGGGGTCGATCTGTGTATCCCCTGCCCGCCGCTGTACCAGGTCCCTACCCGTTGGGGGCAGAGC
>JANTGJ010000107.1 GCA_024762975.1 Candidatus Krumholzibacteriia bacterium | reverse complement strand
TCGTCGGGCGTTTCCTGTTCGGTGATCATCCGCATCAGGGTCGTCTTGCCCGCACCGTTGGGGCCGACCACGCCGACGATGCCGCCGCGCGGCAAATCAAAGCTCAGGTCGTCAAAGAGCAGCTTCTCGCCGTAGGCCTTCTTTACGTCCTGGGCCTTGACCACGACGTTGCCCAGACGCTCGCCCACCGGGATGCGAATCTGCGAGGCGGAGCGGCGCATCTCGCGTTCCTCGCTGACCAGGTCCTCGTACTTCGAGACGCGAGCCTTGGATTTTTTCTGGCGCGCCTTCTGCGAGGCGTTGACCCATTCCAGCTCACGCTCCAGGGTCTTGAGGCGCTTGTTGTCCTTCTTTTCCTGTTCCAGCAGCTTGGCCTGCTTCTGCTCCAGCCAACTGGAATAGTTGCCTTCCCAGGGAATGCCCATGCCCTGATCCAACTCCAGGATCCAGCCGGTGACGTTGTCCAGGAAGTAGCGATCGTGCGTGACCAGAACGACGGTGCCTTCGTACTCGCGCAGGTGGCGCTCCAGCCATGCGACGGATTCGGCATCGAGGTGGTTGGTGGGTTCGTCCAGCAGCAGCAGGTCGGGCTTCTCCAGTAACAGGCGGCACAGCGCAACGCGGCGGATCTCACCACCGGAAAGCTTCGAGACATCGGCGTCGCCGGGAGGGCAGCGCAGCGCATCCATTGCGATGTCCAGGTGCCGGTCCAGATCCCAGCCGTCGGCGGCGTCGATCTCGGTCTGCAGGTTGCCCATTTCCTCCATCAGCTTGTTCATCTCGTCGTCGTCGATCGGTTCGCACATCTTGACCGAAATCGCGTTGAAGCGGTCCACCTTGTCCTTGATTTCGCCCAGGGCCAACTCGACGTTGCCCTTGACGTCCTTCCCGGGATCGAGCTGGGGTTCCTGTGCGAGATAGCCGACCTTGACCGAGGGATCCGGAAAGGCCTCGCCGATAAAATCGTCGTCGATGCCGGCCATGATCTTCAATAGAGTCGATTTTCCCGCACCGTTGAGTCCGATCACACCGATCTTGGCGCCCGGATAGAACGAGAGCCAGATGCCCTTGAGGATCTCGCGCCCCGGGGGAACGACTTTCTTCAAATCCTTCATTGTGAAGATGTACTGCTGAGCCATGACGACCTCTCGGTTCAAAAAACAGGGACGGTGAGATGGACCGAGTTCGGAACGATTCAGGTTCCATTCCGGCCGGCGCGTGGCCTATGATCGGTCCAAACCGGTCGGGAGGCAACCCGAATAGGATCGATTCGTACCGAACAATCCGGGACGAAGGCGGGTACAGGGGCCGTCACGATCATCCGGGGGATGCTGGAAGCAGAGAGGATTCGAAATGTCGAGTACGGCGAAGAAGTGGGGGATCGGTTGCAGTATCGGTTGTGGGGTCGTCCTGTTGATCCTCGGAGGGATCGGCACATGCGGTTACGTCGGCGTCAAGAAAATCGTCGACCGGGCTGATACGATGGGTGAAACCTTTGACCAACTCGATGCCGAGTTCGGCGAGCCGAGAGAATTCACGCCGCCGGTCGATGGTCGCATCCCGGCTGACCGGATGGAGGTCTTCCTGTCCGTGCGCGACGAAATGGTAGTGGCTCGCGACGATGCCGCGGGGATCCTGCGCATCCTGGATGACGACGAATCCGCGCGGGATGTCGGCACGATCGTCGCCAAGATCAAGGCCGGCGTGAGCCTCATCCCCTCGATGATGAACTACCTCGATTCGCGCAACTCGGTGATGCTGGAGCAGGGCATGGGGTTGGGCGAGTACCAGTACATCTATTCACTGGCCTATTTCGACTACCTGGACAAGGAGCCGGCCGACGGTCCGAGTTTCCGTCTGAACGGTCCGGATGACGAGGAAGATGCGGACAAGGTCCGGTGGGGGGTACACGTGGACAGCGAGTCGGGGGATGTGCGCGAGGAGCGCAATCGCACAATCCGCTACAAGCTGAACGAGAACCTGGCCGCCATGGCCCGCAACCAGCTCGAGGCGCTCAGCCGTGAACTGGCAGGAAGCGACGATGCGGATCTGCTGGAGTGGCGCGAGGCCCTGGCCGCCGAGGTCGAAGCCATGGACAGCGAATCCCGCCGCATCTTGTGGGAGGTCGATCTGCCACAGCGGATCGCCGATTCGATCGCTCCGTTCGCGGACCGACTCGAAGCCAGCTACGACCCGACGCTCAATGTGGTCGAGATGGGGATGGTCGACCACAACTAGGTTGGCGGCACGCATAGATCCGAACGTGGGGCGGGCGCCCGGGCAGCACCGGAAAATCCAGCGGCGGGCGCAACGCCACGACCTGGCCGAAGCACTCACGCAACGCGCGGCGGTAGGAGGCGTCGTCGCCCGAGCGGTGGTTGTTCGCGAAAATCGCTTCGCCGTCGGCCGCCAACAACCGCGCGGCGGCGCTCGCCAACTGCGGCCATTCCTTTTCCAGGCTGAACCGGCCACCGTCCTTCGAGGACGCGAAAACCGGGGGATCACAGACGATCAGATCCAGCGGTGACCAGCCCTGATCCGCTTCGCGCCGCCGCAATTGGCGCTGCAGCCACCGCCGAACATCTTCCTGCACGAATTTCCCACGGCCGGATTCGGTCAAGTGGTTCCATTCGAAGTTGGCCTTGCCCGTATTCAAACAGGGCCGGGCGACGTCGACCGAGAACGCGACCTCGGCATTGCGGGCGACGGCGGCGACCGAAAACGAGCAGGTGAAGGCGAAGAGATTCGCCAGCCGCGCTCCGCCCGCCTGCCGTGCCACGCGGCGGCGGGTATCCCGCTGGTCGAGGAAGAGGCCCGTATGTTGGGTCCGTTGCAGGTCGATTTCGTAGTTTAAGCCATGTTCGGTCACGGTAAACACTTCGGGCGGCGACTCGCCCAGGATCCGCTTCTCGGTCACCAGGGTTCGTTGATGCGGATTGCGCCGGTGACTGCGCAACACCCCACCGCGACAACCCGAAGTACGAGCCAGGGTGAGCAGGAATTCGTCCAGCTCGCCGTCCGGTTCCGGCGGATTCCCTTCGTCGAACCAGACGGCATTGAAAAACTCGCCATAGCGATCGACCGCCAACGGCCACCGTGCCAATTCGTCGCGGTGGATGAGTCGCCAGGCATCCGTGATCGCGGCCGGCCAGGATCCCCGGCGCTCGTGGCAAAGAGCCCGTTCGAGATCGGCGATCGAAGCGCTGGGGTCCATGATCAACCGGAACGAATCGGGCCGCCCGGATTGCAACGGCGAATCAATGCCCGGCCAACGCACCTGTGTGCAGTGCAGGCACAGGCGGGGCCACGGGCTTCCGCCGTGTTCCTTGTCGCCCAGCAGTGGCAATCCGGCGGCCGCAGCGTGCCGCCGAATCTGGTGCCGGCGGCCGCGGGAGATCTCGGCCCGGAAGTGTGCGATCCCCTGGTGGTTCAGATCCACTCCCGCCAGGGTCTGGGTCGCGGCGTTGATCCCGGTGACTCCCAGCCGTTGAAAGCGGGTGCGCGCCGGTTTTCCATCCAGGGGCTCCTGACAGGTCCAGGATTCCGGTACTTCGGCGCCCTCGGGAATCGCGGCCAGAAATTCGTAGGTCTTGCCGGCCGCTTCCGATTCGTGAATCTTCTGCGCTTCCGCCGAGGCCGCAGCGTTCCGCGCCAGCAACAACACTCCCGATGTGCCGCGATCCAGCCTGGATACGACATGGACGGTCTCGTCCAGATGCAGCTTCAGCCACTCGACGGCACCCAGTTCGCCCGCTTCCGGCGCGTGCGTGGCCATTCCGTACGGTTTGGAGATCGCCAGCCAATGATCATTCCGGAAGAGGATCATGCGTTCGAGGCCCCGGCGCCCAGTCCGTGCACGAACTCCAGCAACTCGTCCGCAACGGCGGCTCCGCGATTCCGGCCATACCAGAGATGCAGCTTCTCCAGGATTTCCGGCTTTTCCAGGCCCGCCTGCTTGGCTGCGGTGAATACCTCCTGGGCGGCCACCGGCCGCGGCCCCCACTGGCCCAGTACCGTACCGTCGGCCGCGAAAGCGACCAGGCGCGGGATACTTCGCGAGCCGTTCGTGAGAAACCGGTCCATGATTTCCGGATGCGAGTCGCGCAGCACGAATTTCATCTCGATGTCCGGGTTGGCGGAGGCCAGCTTCACCGCATACGGCAGGCATTGCGCGGAATCGCCACACCACGGTTCGGTCAGGACCATCCACAGCTGCGGAGAGGAAATCGCGCCGACCGCTTCGATCATTTCCGTCGACGGGTCCCAGGTACGATCGATGCGTTGCGTCCGGCGCAGGTTCAGTTTCGTATATTCGATGAGTTCGGCTTCCTCGGCGGTTGCGGCGCCGGGGTCGGCCGCGGCCTGCCGGGTCATCCATTCCAGATACTCTTCGGGCGTCAGGCCCGCCGAACGGATGGCTTCCATCAACTCCTTCGTTTCCAACTCGTGCCTCCATCGGGTGCGGGGTTGTTCTCTTGTCTCTCGCGCCACACTATACTATAAGCAGGAACGGGGTTCGTCCCGTTCTGAATCAAACCGACCGGCGACCAGTTCCGGCCCTGCAGGCCCAACGAGTATTGCATGAACGATCACCGCTCCGAATTCCATCCACCGTTTCGACTCGGCGAGTGGACCGTGCAACCCGGCTTGAACCGGATGCAGGGACCCGGCGGCGAGATCCAGGTCGAGCCGCGCGTCATGCAGGTCCTGTTGCAACTGGCCGACCGCGGTGGGGAGGTCTGTGCACGTGGCACCCTGCTCGAAGAGGTCTGGGGCGATGCGATCGTCGGCGAGGAAAATCTGACCCGCGCCATCTCGGAACTGCGACGGATCTTCGGGGAGTCGGCGCGCCAGCCTCGATTTGTCGAAACGATTCGCAACCATGGCTACCGGTTGCTGGTGTCGCCGGAGGCGATCTCCGAGGCAATTCCGGAACCGGTTCCGGAGCCGGAACCCGAGTTCGAATCCGAGCCTCCGCAGGAAGTGGACGAAGCCGCAATCGATCCCGTCGCCGCCGAACCGATTCCGGCAGTCGTGATTCCCCCGAAACCCGCAACTGCTTCGCGACGGGGTATGCGCGGTGTCGATTGGTGGATTGCCCTCGCCCTGGTTGTCGCGGTCGTTCTCGGGTGGCGATGGTTGAGAAGCAGTGATGGGGACGAATTCGTCACCCCCCATTCGATTCCGCAGGGGGCTGTGCCCCTGACCAGTTTCACGGGCCGGGAGTGGCATCCGGCACCCTCCCCCGACGGGTTGCGCGTGGCCTTCGTCTGGGCCGGGCCCGAGGGAGACAACATCGATCTGTACCTCAAACAGCGGAATTCGGAATCCACACTGCGACTGACCGATGCGCCCGGTTGGGCCGCCTGGCCCGATTGGTCGCCCGATGGACAGACGCTTGCTTTCGCGCAGCAGAAGGGGGAACGGACCTGCATCTGCACCGTACCGGCGATCGGAGGCGCCGTGCGCGAATTGTTTGAACTCGATTCCTGGATCGAGGGACTGGATTGGAATCCGGCCGGCGAAGCGATCGTGTTTTCGGCGCTCGGCGCGGAAGGAGTTCACCGCTTGCAGGTGCTGGATCTGCGAGACCTTGCGGTCAGCACCCTGAAGATCGATCGCTCCGGTGCGGCCGGGGACTACCTGCCTCGGTACTCGCCGGACGGTGGTCTCGTCGCCTGGACCGGCACCAGTTTGACAGGCGGAAGCGGTGTGTATCTCGTTCCCGCGAAAGGCGGAAAAGCGACGCGCCTGACCGGGGGGATGTCGGGAATCCAGGGACTCGACTGGTGGGAAGACGGTAGCGGGCTGGTGTATGCCGAGGAACATGCCGGGCGTTTCCAACTCTGGAGCCTGGCGGTGCCCGGAACAGGACAGGCCGGGCGAGCGGTGTGGATTCCCACTCCCGGCGATTTCGCCTGGAATCCGGCAGTCGCGCGAATCAGTGGTGACCTGGTCTATGAACAGGTTCGTGTCGATCAGGACGTCTGGGTCCTGCGGGTTCTGGGGGAGGATCCCTGGCGGGTGGAGTCGGCGCCGTTCCTGCGCTCGACGCGTTGGGAATCGGCCGCAGCGGTCGATGCGACGGGCCAGCGGATCGTCTTCGTTTCGACCCGTTCGGGATCACCGCAGCTGTGGGTCTGTGACCGTGAGGGGGCCAATCTGCAGCGACTGACGGAGACTAATTTCGCATCCGTGACCTTCCCGTCCTGGTCGCCGGATGGCGAGCGGATTGCTGCCGGTGCGATGCTGGACGGTCGATCGGCGGTCATCGTTGTCGATGCGCGGGGAGGGCATCCCCGCGTGGTCTCATCGGAGAATTCGACGGAGATATTCTGTTCCTGGACCCCGGCGGGAAAGTTGCTGGTCGGCGCGGCCGAACGCGAGAACTGGCGCATTCTGGAAGTCGACCCGGATTCCGCAGAGCGCCAGGTGCTGATCCCCGAGGGCGGAATCACCGCTCGCATGACCCCCGCCGGAGATCTGCTGTACACGCGCCCCGGCGAACGCGGATTGTGGCGACTGCCGGCGGACGGGGGGCCGGCAGACCGGATCGTGGATGATCTGGATTCCCGCGACCGTCACGGCTGGTTGCTCTTCGGCAACCGTGTGGCCTGGGTGCTGCGGGCGGGCGGACAGGCGTTCCTGGTCATTCAGCGGCTGGACAACGGGGAATCGTCGATTCTGGCCGAGCTTCCGGGACTGGCAGATGCCGGATTGGGGGCTGCTCCGGACGGAAGTGCCTTCTATTTTACCCGGACGCGGGCTGATGAGGGAGATCTGATGCTGCTCGGCGGGGGAGACGGCGAGTCTTCGGCCGGGAATTTTTAAATCAACGGGGCGATTCTGCAGAAATGTTGGATTTTAAGATCTTGTAATTAAACAACATACGATTCCGAAGGTGATCTTCAGATATTCTTCAGGTGTCCCTCAGGCGGAGAAATCGGAAAAATGGTTCATTCCCTCTCGAGCGGGGAGGCCGAGTGGACCAGCTGCCCGAAGGCCACCGCAAAGAGGGATCCCATTTCACCTGGTCGCCTTTGGATCCCTGGTCAGGAAGCAGTTTCGGATCCGCCGGTCCCGATCCCGGGAGACATGCCCCCTCGAGTGAGGGATCGGCGGACCTCATCACGAGTCGACCCGGCTTCCCGCTCAAAAATCCTTCGGAGGCGAACCCGAGGGAACGAGTCGGAACTCTGAATCTCTTGTTGCTCGTACATCCGGCCGGCCCCATCCTGAAACAGCGAAATCCGATCCCCCTCGGCGCTGATCGAGGAGGGCCGGCGGATGTCGAAATTTCCCTGCGAATTCCTCGTAACACCCGCTATCGAATCATCACGCGGTCAGGTACTGCGCCAGACGTCGACCCTGGATCGAATTGCGGATCTTGGCGAAAGCCACGTTGCGAATCTGTCGGATGCGTTCTCGCGAAAGCCGAAATTCGCGTCCAATGGCGTCGAGGGAACGTGGTTCCGTGGCATCCAGACCGAAATAGGAACGCAAAACGGCGCGTTCGCGATCGGAGAGGTCTTCCATGGCGGCCTGCAGATCGGATTCGAGGGATTCGCGATGGACGGTATCGAAAGCCGATTCACGCGTGTTGTCCGGCAGGGTTTCGCTCAAAGGAGGGGTCGCGTCGCCCATCGATTGATCCAGATTGATCTTCGGCGCGGTCGCGGCTCGGATCCGCCCGAGCAGAAACGGTTGTAGATCGACTCGTTCGGCGATCTCCTCCTCCCGCGCGGCGCTCATTTTCTCCTGTTCGATGACACGAACGGCCTTGTTCAGCCCCTGGGTCTGGCGCAATCGGTTGGCCGGGACGCGTACGGTTCGAACGTGATTCTGCATCGCGGTCTGGATACTCTGCCGGATCCACCAGACGGCATAGGTTACGAATCGGAAGTCACGTCGCTCGTCAAAGCGCTTCGCGGCCGTGATCAGGCCCAGGTTCCCCTCGGCGATCAGGTCCATCAGGCTCAATCCGCGATTCAGAAACTGGCGGGAGACCGAGACGACAAAGCGCAGATTCGCGTTGACCAGATGATCGAGCGCCTCACGGTCGCCTTCACGAACCCGCCGGGCCAGCTCGACTTCTTCTTCCCTTGTCAGCAGCGGGACCTTTCCGATGCAGCTCAAATAGTGGCGCAGGGCCGGGTCGGAGCGACGATCCAGGCTGTTTTCCACTTCATACATGCGATTCCTCCGCAGTGATCTATCGTTTTCAACGACCCCGGAACCGGGGCTGCTATCAGCTTCTACGAAGTGAGTGCGGGAAGTGGGACAAGGATTACAAAAAAACTTGACCTTCTCTGTTGCGAATTTGGGAACCAAACGTATAGTGAATGGGTAGGAAATGGTCCTGCAGCCGAAATGCAGCAACAACAGAGGCGCTGCGAGCCGCTTGTCGTGGCGAAGCCGGGGCTCGGAACCGCAGAGCAGCCCTGGCCGGGTAGCAAAATTACCTCTTGAAAGGGATACAGAAATGAAGAAGACCTCCTTGATCATGATCGCGATGCTCGCCGTCACCATGATGGCCGCGTCGTTCGCCCTGGCGGGCGACTGTAAGACTTCCAAAGCATCCACCAAGGCCGGATGTTCGAAGGTTTGCGACACCGCCTCCCAAGCTGCTTGCGCCACAGAGGCCAAGGCTGCTTGCGCCACAGAGGCCAAGGCTGCCTGCGCCACGGAAGCCAAGGCTGCCTGCACCACCGAGGCCAAGGCCGCCTGTGCTGACGCTGCTCAGGGCGAGTGCTGCATGGAAGCCGCGCTGGCCGGCAAGGGTTGCTGTGGCAAGTCCGCCGAACAAGTGCAGGCTGCTTTTGCTTCCTGCCCGACCGTAATTGCCGCCAAGGCCGACATGCACAAGTGCTGCGCCGAGGCCGTGACCGCCGGTAAGGGCTGCTGCGGCAAGGACGCCGAGACGCTGAAGACGGCGTTCGTGCAGAAGATCAAGGTTCACCAGGCGCAGGAGGCCGTCATGGCCGACATGCACAAGTGCTGTGCCGCGTCCCTGGCCGCCGGCAAGGGCTGTTGCGGCAAGGACGCGAAGGGCCTGAAGGCCGACTTCGAGAACAAGGTCGAAAGGGCGATGGCCAAGGAAGTCGCCGCCAAATAGAGGGGCCCAGGCGCGAAACCGCGATCTTGGACTCGCGATATTCGGGCTCGGATCACCTACGGCCACCTGCCTGTCGGATCCCCCTTTCGGCAGGCAGATACAGGGCGCGGAGCTTTGCTTCGCGCCCTGGCTGTTTTTTGTCTGGCCCTGGTCACCCGAATCCGCGAAGATCGAATCGTGTCCAGGATGTTTCCCGTAACCTATTCGACCGCCAGTCCGGTCCAGGAGAACCCATGAAGCTGACCTTCCATGGCGCCGCGCGCACCGTTACCGGATCCCGTCACCTCCTGGAGGCTGCCGGCCAGCGCATTCTCGTCGATTGCGGCTTGTTCCAGGGTCTGAAAAAACTGCGCCGCATGAACTGGGACGATCCGGGATTCGAGCCCGGCTTTCTGGACCACATCGTACTGACGCACGCGCACATCGATCACACGGGCTATGTGCCACGCGTGATGCAGTATGGATACAAGGGACCGATCCACTGCACACGGGCCACTTCCGAATTGCTCGAGTTGATGCTGATGGACTCGGCGCATCTTCAGGAGGAAGACGCGGCCTGGGCGAAGAAGCGGGGCTACTCGAAGCACAAGCATCCCGAGCCGCTGTACACTTCGGTCGATGCGCTGCAGGCGATCAAGCGCCTGGCGCCGGTTCGCTACGACAAGTGGATCAAGCTTTCGAACGAGGTGAAGCTACGCTACCGGAATTCGGGGCATATCCTGGGCGCGGCCTTCGTGGAATTCCGTATTGCCGGGGGCGACGGGGTGAATCCGGGAGAGACGACCCTTGTTTTCAGCGGCGATCTCGGACGCTACGGTGTTCCGTTGCACACCGACCCGGAACCACTGCCGGCGTGCGATGTGCTGATCGTCGAGTCGACCTACGGACAGCGCGAACATGAGCACGATTCGATTCTGGACCAGGTCGGCGAGGAATTCGAGGAGACGATCTCCCAGGGCGGCGTGGTATTGATTCCCAGCTTTGCCGTGGGGCGAACGCAGATCGTGGCCCTGATCCTGAGGCGTTTGATGAGCTCCGGCAGCCTGCACGAAGTGCCGATCCACATCGACAGCCCGATGGCGATCGACGCGACGACGATCTACTCGCGCCATCTCTATGACAACAATCTGGATGACGACATCGTCGATGACGGCCGCAGCGAATTGTTGCCCAAAAATGTCCAGTTGCATCGTACGGTGCACGAATCGAAGCAGTTGAATCGGATGTCCGGGCCGCGTGTGATCATTGCCGCCAGCGGAATGATGACCGGTGGGCGCATCCTGCATCACCTGGTACGGCGTTTGCCAGAACGGAAGAATCTGATCCTGCTGAGCGGCTATCAGGCGGTGGGAACCCGTGGTCGAGCACTTCAGGAAGGTGCCCGGACGCTGCGCATGCACGGCCAGGATATCGAGGTAAAGGCCCGGGTTGGGCAGATGCACGGCTTGAGCAGCCACGCCGATGGCGAGGAAATCATGCGATGGGTCCATTCGGCTCCGCAGCCGCCGCGCCGCGTTTTCGTCGTACACGGTGAGCCCGAATCCGCAGAGTTCCTGGCCGCCCGGATCGCGAAAGAAACCGGGGCGGAAACGACCGCCCCGGAATTGAAGGAAAGTTTCGAGATCTAGCCGACGCTATCTCGCCAGGTATGCTTGCAGCAACTCGGCGAAGAGCTCGGGGATGAGGGTCATCCGTCCGGGCGTTTCGACGTAGGCTACGCGCATCTGGGTGCGCCCCGGATTCGGTGTGCCTGCCGGTACGCTGTAGAACCCGGACATGGGGGCGGTCAACAAGGTCATCTCGCGGCCGTCCTTCTGCACCGATCCTTCCTTGGCACACCACATCACGAAATCCACGGCCTGGAAGTTCTCGTCGACCAGATTCTTTACGTCGATCACCGAGTAGAGGGCGGCCTCCGGGCTGGAGACGACCACGCCCGGCAATGCGTGTTGCATGCCGTCGGTGAACGCGAAGAGCATCTCGCGGTAGTAGGCGCGTTGCTTGTCGTACCAACCCCGCAGGGCCGCATGATCCTCATGCGCCAGGGCGCCGAAGATATACTGCCCGATCACGCTGCTGCACAGACTGACGGTATGCTCGGCGATCGCCTTGCGGTGGAAGGCCTCGTTGTCGGTGACCAAGGCACCGATGCGCAACCCGCACGCGTTCCAGACCTTCGAAGTGGTCTCGATACTGACGCGTCGACCCTCGATGCCCGGCACATCGGCGTCGGACAGGGCCCAGACACTGGTGCAGGGAGTGTCACCACCGGCATCGTCGGTATAGTAGAGCTCGCGATAGGCCTCGTCGCTGACCAGCCACAGGTTGTACTTCACGGCCAGCTTCGCCAGCTCGATCAAGGTCTCCTTGCGGTAGTACTGCCCGGTCGGATTGTCGAACGGAATCACGATGATCGCGTTCGGATTCCTTGCGGCGATGACCTTCTCGATCTCTTCGATCCTCGGTAGCGAAAAACGGCCCTCGTCGTCCAGTCTGCGGGTGATCGAACACGTGTCGCGCCCGAGACGTTCGCACAACGTCTTGTAGTTCGTGTACGCGGCGTCGATCAGCAGCAGGGGATCTTCGCCGCTTCCCGGGTCGCCACACACTCCGGAGATGACCAGCTCCATGGCCTGCGTGCCGCCCTCGGTGATGTGGGCGTGCAGGGGGTCGGTCGCAAAGCCACTGCTTCCGATCACGTTCAGGAAAGCATCGATGCATTCGGGCACACCACTGGTGGCCGAGTACTTCACGACGCCGTCAGCGAACGGGCTGCCGCTGTCGCCGAGCGAGTTCATCCGCTCGATCATCGCCGGGTACATGGGCAACGAGACGTTACCGATCGCGACGTTGATCGCCTCGCACTCGTCGTTGCGCTCGTCGAAACGAATCTGGGCCATGCGGATCATCGAGGGCTGACGCTTCTCGAACAGGGCCGACATTCTCGGGGCTGTCATGCTGCTTACCTCCGGCACCAGCAGTTGGTCAATCGAGTTCCGTACCGCGATACTCGTTCTGCAATTCATACCGCGAAAGTCCACGCTTGTGCGCGGGATCGCCATCGTACCCGAGGGCGGCCCAGTCCATGCGGGTCTTTCCTCCGGTGCCGTGGCAGTCGATGCATTGGAGAGCCTGATCGGCCGGGGCGACCATGTGATTGATCCGCCACCAGGCGAGGGTCTCGGCGAAATCGTAGGCCCCGCTGAATTCCAGACCGGAGGCTTCCATGCCGGCGGTGATGGCGGATTTCCAGTCGAAGGTCTTCCAGTAGCCGCCCTTGCCGAAGAGCTTCGGCACGACCAGCGTCTGGTTCTTGACGTCGAAGGGCTGCTTCCCGCGCATCTGCTTGAACGGCATGATGCGGGCGACCGGATCGGCCCGATTGCCCTGCGGCCAGTTCAATTGAGTCAATTCATTCGGGTTCATCGTATCGCCCAGTTGGTATTGTCCGCTGACGCCGTTGTACCACGCATAACTCGGCACGACGTTCGTCTCCCACTTGAACGAGCCCTTCTTCTTCAGGTAGGTGGGTTTGCCGTACTCGTCTTTTTCTGCAGGCAGATCCTGACCGGCCGTCGACCAGTCCCACCATGTCTTGGTCGGGTTGGCGCGAGCGAAACGGGGGATGTGGCAGGTCTGGCAGCCGACGGACTTGCTGT
>JANTGJ010000106.1 GCA_024762975.1 Candidatus Krumholzibacteriia bacterium | reverse complement strand
AAGATCTGGCCGGGGCGCTGACCGACGCCCTCTAGCCACTCCGGGAAAGCGACCCTGCGACCGCCGGCCCCCGGGTCGGCGGTCGCTTGATGTTGATGCCAACAGAGCTTGCCACCCCGCATACATCGGGCGATTATTCAGGGATCAATCACAACTCCATTGCCAGCGGAAGAGATGCGACATGTCCGGATTCCTGAGCGGAGTGAAAAAGATCCTGCGCGGCGACGAGAAGAAGAACAACGTCGTCTTCATCGTCTTCGACAGTTGCCGCTGGGATGCCTACCATGCGGCCAACACCCCGAATCTCGACCGGATCGGCACCGCGGAGAAGCGCTACAGCTACGCCAGCTGGACCAGTCCCAGCCACTACACTTTCCTGATGGGCATGGTGCCCCATGTCAGCCCGAAGGGCGTTTTCGCCTCCAACGTATACCGCGACGAGTTTTCGATGTGGTCGCAACGACTGAACGTGAAGGACGTCGAATTCGGCAAATTTGTGCCCCAACTTTCCTTGCCGGCGTTCCTGAAATCGCAGGGCTTCCGCACCGAGGGCATCGTCAGCCTTCCCGTGCTGAATCCCATGACCTCGATGTCGCAGCATTTCGACCGTTACGACCTGGCGCCGTCACACAACGACCTCGGAGCCATCCTCGATGGCCAGGGCGATTTTCCGGCCCTGAAGATCAGCGCCGACGAGCCGGGCTTCTATTTCATCAATACCGGCGAGACGCACTACCCCTATCTGTTGCCGGGCGAGACGGCCGACGACCTGCCCCACATCAGCGGCGTGCACGGAGTTTTCAAGCACCTGGATGACTTCCTCAAGAATCCCTCCGAATTCATCCAGGGTAAGCGCAATGACGAATTTTTCACCCCCACGCAGTTCCGCGCTTTCTACGAGAAGCAGATCGCCTGCGTCGAGCATCTCGATACGGTGGTCGGAAAATTCATTGAGCGCTGTCCGGAAAACACCTGGTTCATGGTCATGTCCGATCACGGCGAGCTTTTCGGCGAAGAAGGCTATTTTGGTCACGGTCCGATCTGCCACGAAAAGGTATTCGAGGTGTTTTTCCTGGAAGGCCCCCGGCCCTGATCACCAATTTGACCGGATTTCACAATTGCTGTATGCTCAGGTGCTCCTGATGGACATTTCCGATGGGAAACCGACTCGAATCGAGGGGAGATACCGATGCGAGTTCCATCGTCTACATTGGTGCGGCGACGCCCGGCCCTGTTGCCGGCAGTCTTTCTGTTCGCGATCATGGCGCTGGCGGCCGGCTGCGCGGACGACTCCACCCAGCCCACACCGGCCGAATCGCCGCTCGGCGGCGCCCTGGCCCATGGCAGCCTCGACCCCGGTGCCGAGACCTTCACCTTGGAAGCACAGACGATTCCGCCGGACGGCCAGACCTATGTCGCCATCCAGCTGATCGGCCGAAATCTGCAGGTCCTACCCGACTCCAGCCAGATCACGTTGGAGGTGGCGATCCGCAACAACTTCAGCGAAGCGTTGCATGCGCCGGCATCGATCGCGCTGTCCCGGTTCGACCCGGCGGATGTGCATCCCGTGAATTCCGACGAAATCATCGTGCCCACCGGGCCGATGGGCGAGGTCGAGTATCGCTACGACTACTCGGCGCAATTGGGCGACGAGGGTACGCTCGAGCCTGGCGAGACCTCCGGGTTCCGGACCTGGATCTTCAGCAGCGCGGACCTCGCCCCGTTCGCCTTCGCGGCGCACGCGCAATTCGGTCTTGAGCCGGACCGCCCCCGCATCGCCGGCGTCGCTTTCTGGGACAACAACTACAATGGCGAGTTCGATCGCGGCGACCAGGAATTGCCCTTCGGGCTGATCCATGCCTACACCCCCGATGATACGCTCGAAGTCTGGCTTGATGACGACTCGGGGCGCTGGTCGATGCCGATCGATCGCACGGGCCTGTACACACTGCGCTTCGATCCCTTGATCGACACCATCACAGCGGACCCGTTCGCTCCTCTCCGGTTCACCACCCCGCACCCGCTGCAGGTACTGATTACCCCGGACGAGAACGGGAATCCGCACAGCTATCTCGGCGCCGATTTTGGCCTGGCGACCGAAATGCCGTTCCTGCCCCCACCGGTCCAGTTCACCGACGTTCCGGCAGATTCGCTGCACCAGATGCCGTGGGAACTGATCGACGTGGAAGTTCTGCCGGCGATGGGTCTGAGAATCCGGGTCGGACACTCCGGATGCGAACCGGTACAACCGGTCTCGCTCTGGGTGACGGGCGGTTTCATGGAGTCCGAGCCGGTGCAGGTCAACATGGTCTTCGTCAACGAGTCGTTGGATGAATGCGATGCCTGGTTCCAGCATGACTACACCTTCGACCTGTTGCCACTGTACGAGCGGTATCTGGAGGCCTATGGTTCGGGAGTGTTGCAGATCAATCTGCTGGACTTCCACGGCGAGGTGCACCCGTTGCGCTGGCCGATTGAACGATGATCGAATCGTGACCGACAGATGATCAAACGTGTCGACGGAAAGGAAGCCGTCTTGCGCCGGATCTCCAATACCCCGGCCGCGATCCGCTGGGTCGCGGCCGCCCTGCCCCTCGCCTGTTGTTGCCTCCTGGCCGGATGCGGCGCGTCACCGCAGGAAAAACTCATCCATGACGCCTGCCAGGCCCTGAAGGCCCAGGACTGGGAGGCCTACTCCCATCTGACGATCACCGAGGCCGACTACCTGATGCGCCAGAACCGGATCGCTGAAACGGAAGCCGAAAACAGCTTCGCCGGTGAAACCATGAGACCTCGTCAACGTGGGCTGTTGCGCGAGCAGTTCGACCGTGCCGTGCGCGGCGGCCCCCGTCAGCTCGATTTCGGCCGTTGCCAGTTCGTCTTTCCGACCCTGGAGCGTCGCCGAAAAATGAGGACGCTCAGCGGCGAGGAAGTGCCACTCGAGGAATACGTGGTTGCGATCGAAATGGACGGACCGCAGAGATCCGCTCCGGGGCTGGGACCGATCTTCGTCCTGGCCGAATGGGAAGACGGTTTCCGGATTATCGGATTGCGATTCACGGACGAGCGCTGACGTTTCCGATCAGGATCCCACCGGCAAACCGTGGCGCCGCCGAATGGCGTCGGCGACCTGGTCCAACCGTTCCACTCCCGTCAGGAAGTCCTCCGCTCCCGCGCCCCAGACGATCAACGGCACCGGATTCGTCGTATGCCGCTTCGTGGAAAGATCCTCGATATTTCCGTGATCGCTGGTCAGGACCACCAGGGGCGCCTCCTGCCCCAGGGCATCGTTCCGGTCGAGCAATCGTTGCAATAGTTGGTCCAGACGATCCAACTGTTCGCGGCAGCGTGGGAGATCCTGGCTGTGGCCCGCTTTGTCCGTCTGAAAATATTCATACAGACTGAATTCGTAGCGTGCCGATTCCCGGGCCAGAATTTCACCCGCCGCCCCGGGGGTCAACGGGTCGATCTCGAAACCGCGTTCGATCAACTCCGCGTTGGTGAACTCCTGATAGATCGAGCGCCCGGCCGTGATATCGGAAAGATCGAAAAAGGGCAGATCCCCGGCCAGGGTGGCAACCGTCGTTGCGGACAACTGCAGTTGTCGTTCCCGCGGCAATTCGAAGAATCGGGGCCGAAAGGCATTCAGGAAGCGGGCGGAACGATCAGCACGGGCAAACGAGCGCAGGATCGAGTGCTCCAGCAGGATCTCGCGCAATCGATCGTTGGGAAATCCGGTCAGGTGACGGCCCAATGACGCCTGCGCGTTCACGCCGGTCAGGAGAGTGGTCTGGCCCGTGGCGCTCTGCGGCACTCCGGCCACGCCGAGCACGGCATCGATCGGGCGGGCCAGTCCTCCGCGCGGGACCTCCCACCGTTGCGCACCCAGCGGACGATAGCGGGATACGTCCAGCAGATCCCCCCCGTAGTCGGCCTGCGGGTTGGCGCCATCGGCACGGGTTTCCCAACCAAAACCGTCCAAAAAGAGCAGCAATGTGCGATTCATGTCCTCTCCTGGTCCCTCCGGTGCCGGCCCCCCCCCGCGCCGGCCCGTCGGATCGAATCCAAGGTAACGCTAAACCGAATGCCAGGAAAGCCGATGCAGGGGGAGACAATTGCCGATCCGAATGGCCCGCAACAAGGATGCTCGATGTCGCCCCACCGGCTCCCGATCCGCCCCGTCGACGAGGAACGCTCGCAAAGTCGCGCGCGCCTGGCGATCTGTGCCGTATCGTTGGCGGCGTTCCTGGCGATCTGGATCTTTCGCGGATTCGAGGACCAGTCCATGGCCGTTCGCGGATTGTCCACCATCCTCGGATATAGCCTGTTTTCTCTGCTGTGGAACCGGATGGTCGTCCGCCGCCCGGGCCGGGACCCCTGGCGAATCTACATCGGCATGGTGGCTGACCTGGGCATCATGACCGTCTTCCTGCACCTGGGAGAGAAACACGCCGCGGCCTACTATCCGATCTTTCTCTGGGTGATCATCGGCAACGGAATACGATTCGGCAAGCGACTGCTGCTGGCCGCGATCGTCGTCGGGGCGACAGGCTTCGGCTCGCTGTTGATCATGACGCCGTTCTGGCGCCAGAACCTGGAGATCGGGGTCGGCCTGCTGGTCGGCACCATCGTCCTGCCGATCTTTTTCCTTACGGTGCTGCGCCGCCTCGAAGCGATGCAGGAGTTGCGGGTCAAGCTGGCCGAATCGCGTCTGGCCGACCAGGCCAAGGACCAGTTCCTGGCCGCAATGAGCCACGAGATCCGGACCCCGATGAACGGCATCCTGGGCATGGCCGAGGTGCTGCGCGACACGAAACTGGACGACCAGCAGCGCGACCACCTGCACATCATCACGCGCTCGGTCGAGTCGTTGCTGAACATCATCAACGACATTCTGGATTACTCGAAAATCACGAGCAGCCAACTGCAGATCGAGCGTGTTCCCTTCGACCTGGCCCGCATGCTGGAGGACGTAGTCCTGCTCTTGAAGCCGACGGCCGACGCCAAGGGCATTGCCCTGCAGTTCGAATATCCCCAGGACGCTCATCGCCACTTCGTCGGGGATCCGACCCGGATCCGACAGATCGTACTGAATCTGGTCGGCAATGGCATCAAATTCACCGAGACCGGGCGCGTTCGGCTGGCGCCGATGATCAAGGCCGGCGGCGGCCGCGACAATGTCGTTTTGGTTGTCGAGGACACCGGTGTCGGCATTCCCGAAGTACGGCTCGAGGCGATCTTCGATCAGTTCGAGCAGGCCGACAACTCGACTACGCGCAAGTTCGGTGGTACCGGCCTGGGCCTGGCGATCAGTCGCAAACTCGCCCGCTTGATGGACGGCGATATTGTAGCGGAATCAAAGGCCGGCGTCGGCTCGACCTTCACCACCCGCCTCAGTCTGGCCGAGGTGCCCGCGACGGACACGGTGCCCGATCCGGAGCCGATCGAGATGCCGGATTTCGGTCTGCGCGCCTTGCTGGCCGAGGACAACAAGTTCAATCAGGTCGTCGTCGTGAATCTGATGAAGCGGATCGGCATCGAGGTGGAGATCGCCGAGAATGGAGCCGACGCCCTGGAGATGCTGCAGGAAAATCGGTATGATCTGGTCTTCATGGATATCCGTATGCCGGTCATGAACGGATACGAGGCGGCGCGTGCAATCCGGTT
Source organism: Candidatus Krumholzibacteriia bacterium (assembly GCA_024762975.1). Lineage (GTDB taxonomy): Bacteria > Krumholzibacteriota > Krumholzibacteriia > LZORAL124-64-63 > LZORAL124-64-63 > JANTGJ01. The sequence goes on along the minus strand of JANTGJ010000106.1, from coordinate 7,180 downwards.
GCGCGAAGACGAATTGGCCGGCATCCCGATCATCGCCCTGACCGCCGAGGCCACCCGCGCCGATGTGCGCAAGAGCCTGGAAAGCGGAATGAACGTCCACCTGGCCAAACCGGTTCGCGTGGCGGAAATCGTGCAGGCTCTCAAATCGCTCGATCTGCAGCCCGCCGAAACGAACTGACCAGCCCGCTCCCCCCCGATCAGCCGCTGCTCTCCATCGCCTGGTTCGGTGCGCCCCGATGCAAGCGACGATTCTGGGCGCGAATCAGGTGCTGGATCATACGCAGGTCCCGATCATTCAGCCGAAGCGCGGTGTCGACCCAGATCCGCGTGATGGCCATCAGTTCCTCGTAGGTGACCGGTCCCATCAACTTCTCGACGCGATCGAGAGCCTCGTGAGCGCTGCGCCGCCGCTGGTGATCGCGCACGAACTCCTCGACGGCGGCCTCTCCGGCGCCGTCATCCACCACGACATCGACCAGGCCCAACTCCAGCATGTCCTGAGCTGAGAGCGTCTCGCCGCTGGTCATCAACCGGCGGGTGACCGACGGGGTGGTCCGGCGGATCAGGAAACTATAGGCGCCCATACCGGGGATCAGATTGAACAGGATCTCAGGCAGACCGAACTTCGCACTTCGCTCGGCGATGACCACGTTGCTCGAAATTGCGGCTTCGAATCCGCCCCCCAGGGCATCTCCCTGTACCAACGTGATGGTGGTCAGGGGCAGGTGGAAATTGACGGCGTTGGGATAGAGCACGTCGATGCAGGAGGTCGCGTACCGCAACAACCCTGCGTGGTCCGAATTCGCAATCAGGGAAGTGAAGAGTTCCAGGTCACCGCCCAGATTGAAGACTCCGGGGATGCCACTGGCCAGCACCATATAGCGGACGGGCTGATCCTCGTCCTGGCAACGCCCAGCGCAGGCAGCGCGGATCAAACCCTGGAAACGACGCAGCTCGGCCAGCAGGTCCTGGTTGAAACAGGGTCGCCCCCGGGGGACCATCGTGTACCAGACAGCCCGGCGTTCGGCATCATACCGTACTTCGAGCTGCTCGTAGGAACCCCAGATCTGCAAAAGGCGTGACGGCTCGGGCATGGGCGACTCCCCGACTACGTTGGATGCGCATTGTGAATCAGCGGATGACTCTACCGGTTTTGAGGGAATACAAAAAGTAAAGATGTACTGAAATGTCACTACGCCAATCGACCGATCTCCAATGCGTTAGCCTGGTTGCTTGAAGTAACTCTCCAAGGCGACTCCAGGGACAGGCAAGTGAGTTTCCATTTCTCGGATACAACAAGGGCGTCCCCTCCCGGGCAATCGGACTCGCCGCCCTCTCCGGGGTGTGCTGTTTTCAACAGAGACTTAAAATAGTCCAGACTATTTTCACCTGGAGTAGCAATGAAGACCCTGACCAGATATCTGGAAAACCAGGTCCAGGTGGACCTGGAGCGGAAAATGGTCCTCCTGTCCGGGCCACGCCAGTGCGGCAAGGCGACTCTCGGCCAGAAACTCCTGGGCACCGTTATGCCGGAAAACCAGGGAAGGTATCTGAATTGGGATTCCCTCGGCGATCGGGAATTGATTCTCCAGGAGCGCTTCCCGGCTGGGCCCGGACTGATCGTATTGGACGAGATCCACAAATACACCCGTTGGCGACAAGTGGTGAAAGGTCTCTTCGACAAGCGGAAGGATGAAATCCGACTACTGGTAACAGGAAGCGCCAAGTTGGACCACTACCGTCATGGTGGGGACTCATTGCAGGGGCGTTATCACTTCCATCGCCTCCATCCCCTTTCCTTCTCCGAAATCGGTGGAACGACAACGAGAGATCTCGAGGACCTGCTGGCATTGGGCGGTTTTCCCGAACCGTTTCTCTCCGGCTCCGAAAAGGAAGCCCGCCGCTGGAGCAAGGACTACCGGGCCCGGTTGGTCGCCGAGGACCTGAAGGATCTGGAGCAGGTCAAGGACATCGCCCTGGTCCAACAACTGGTCCTGAGGCTACCCGACCTGGTCGCCGCCCCTCTGTCGATCAATTCCCTGCGGGAGGATCTGCAGGTCGCCCACCAAACGGTAGCCCGCTGGCTGACCATACTGGAAAACCTCTACATGATCTTCCGGATCCCCCCCTTCGGCGGCCCCTCCATCAAGGCCGTGAAGAAGGAAGCCAAGCACTACCACCTGGACTGGACGGTCGTCGCCGATCCCGGAGCAAGGCTGGAAAACCTGGTGGCCTGCCACCTTCTGAAATGGTGCCATTTCCTGGAAGATTCCGAAGGACGGTCCATGGAATTACGCTACTACCGAGACACAACGGGGCGGGAAGTCGACTTCGTCGTCCTGGAAGAGGACCAACCGTTCATGTTCATCGAGTGCAAGACTTCTCAGGGGCGCTCCTACAGAGGCCTCTCGTATCTGAAGGGAAAATACCCGGATGTCCCTGCAGTTCTCATCGATGCCCGGACAGATTCGGATACCATCGGCAAGAATGGGATCCGGTTCATCAATGTGATCCAGTTCCTGAAGGAGCTCGTCTAGACTGCCATGAAATTTCGTATTTCTGGCCGTGAGCGAACCCTGGCTTTGAAATTCCAGGATCTTTCCGGCGACCTGCGTTTGGTCCTGGAAATTGGCAAGCTGATCCGAAAATACCGGGGAAAATTCGTGGCCACGAAGCTGGGCCGTGACCTGATCGAACCAGGGAGCCTGGGCCGGCTGTTCGCCCTGCTGTTTCAGACCAAGTTCCGCGTTTTCAATCTCGCTTTTCATGATCGCCTGGTCGAGTTGCCCGATTTTCAGCAATTCCTGGGGTTCAGCTTATATCGCCTGCACGGCCAGGAACCCGGCCGTTGGTTCGGATTGGCGGAAGCGGCGCCCGGTTTGATGCACCCCGACCTGGCTGCGTCCCTCCCGGTTCGAGGAGACTCCGATGGATTCCAGGTGGATTACCGCAGGTGGGTCGTGGAACTCCGGCTACTTCGCCCTCTGGCAGAATTCGGCCTGGTGGAATTCGAAAGGAAGCGGCAGCCCGGCTTGTCCCGAGACCGCCGTTCCCTGACTCGCTTCCGGACCAACCGCCTATACCATCAGCTCGTGGGATTCGATCTGGAATGAAAAAAGCCCTCTCCGAAGAGAGGGCTTTTCAACTTGGTACCCCGTACGGGACTCGAACCCGTGTTACCGGCGTGAGAGGCCAGCGTCCTAGGCCACTAGACGAACGGGGCACAAACTGGCGCATCGGCACAACGCCGAAACATCAGTGGAATCGCAGTTGGTGGTTGCCCGGGAAGGATTCGAACCCTCATCGACTGAGCCAGAGTCAGCTGTCCTGCCGTTGGACGACCGGGCAATCCGAAGGCGAAATATATACGCACCCCCCGCGCGGCGCAAGCTGGCCTCCCAGAATTTTTTACACAGTCTCGGGGGACCCATCGTCCGTGTTTTGGCGATAGGTAGCCAGAACCCGGGCCAACGCTCGGTGCAGCCCTTCCGGTGCTTTCAGATCCTCGCTTTCGATTCGCCAGGTCGCAGGAAAGAGCGCGAACGGTTCATTCTGGCGCCCTCCCAATCCGCCGTGACTGCTGGTTTGCTCCTCCAGAACCACCACCTGTGCGGCCTCCGGCAACCAGGCACCGTTGATGATCAGGTCGCCACTGGAGGGACAGGCCAACAACTGCGCAAACTCCTCGTCCCAGTGTTCTGGATCGTCATAGGGCTCGAACGGGTCGTTGGCCCCCCCCCGTTCGCCGGTAATCAGATTGCGGATGCCGTCCTCACAGATCGCCACGGCATCGCCGAACCCACGACTGGCTGCCACGAAACCGATTCCCGGATGGCGCGCCAACTGTTCGACCAGCCCCGGATACAGTGCCACGACCTCCTCGAGGTGAAGCGGCCGGTCGTGGCCGGTGAAATAGATATGCCCCAGGCAGCCCGAAACACAAACCACCGCGGCTGGGGCAGTCTCCGGGGCGTCCTTGGCAGCGGGTTTCGACAAGCGCGAAAGGGCTCGCCGCCCCCGGTTCCCGGCCCATCCCAGATGGGAATCGTCCGTTGCCTCCAACTCGGCCAGCAGCGCCCCGGTGTAGCTGCGATCCGGATCCAGGATGCGGCTCGGATCGATCACCTCCGCCGCCGCGCGCCCCATCATCGAGGCCAGCGCCTCGTCGATGGTCTGTCCGCACAGGATCCGAAACGGCATGCTCGGCGTCTGCCCGTGGTCGGACAACAGCGCGACCTCGTAGCGGATCGGCGACGCCTTACCGGCCCGGCGCAGCAATCGTCTCAGTTGCCGGTCGAAAGCCGACAGCGAGATCTGGGCCGCGTAGGCATCAGGACTGGAAAAGTGAGCAATCTCGTCGTATCCCACGAAATTCGAGTAGATCACCGGTACGCCGCGCACCATGTCCTGCTTCAGCCAGAAGAAGGAGAGGTCCCGCAGGAACGCGTTGGCGATCGCGCGATGCGCCAGCCGATGGATACTGAATTTCAGTCGCGGCCGGTCCCCGGCAAAACGTCCGGCGACGCTGACGAAGAATCCCGCCAGGTAGTCCCAGACCAGAGCCAGAAAAGCCTTCGTATACGAGTTCGGGCTGAGAAAGAACAGATTGAAATCAGCCAGTTCACCGTCGCGCCGCGCACTGGACGGTTCCTTCAGCGCACTGACGGTCAACAGACGTTTCGCCGCTCCCCCGGACATGAAACTGTTGATGCACGAGCCGCCGTTCAGCAGGGGGGTACCGCCCTCGCTGGCCACCTGGGCCTCGAGCCAGCGCAGATCCGCGGCCTCGCTGACGACGCGGACCCGCTGCTCGGACCGGTCAAACCAGCGGTAGCCCGGCACCAGATCCCGGTTGCCATAGAACAGGCCCGCCTGCACGGCTGGAGTATTCGACGGCACACCGCAATTCCAACGATGCAGCCGGTGGGTTCCGCGCGCCAACATTCCCGAAAGCGTAGGCGTGCGGCCTCGCCGCAAGGCGCGCTGCAGACTGGGATACGAGAGTCCATCGATCTGCAGCAGCAGCAGTCCCCGCAGCGGCTTCTTGTCCTGCTGCGGACCGTAACGCAGGCCCAGTCGATAGATGAGTGACTGAAAGAAAGGGTAGGCCTCGTCCAGTCCCAGCCAACCTGCCAGCGACGCCGATACCGCCGTCATGACCAGCGTACCGAGCAGAGCTTCTGCGTAGTTGGTGATGATGATCGCCGGTTCGACACGAGCGGCCAGCCACAACACCAGTCCGTTGGCCAGCATCGAAGGGATTCCCAGCGTGATCGAATTCAAGGGCAGGGTCAGGAAGATCAGCAACGGTCGAAAAACGATGAGCAGGGCGGCAAAAACCAACGGCAGGCGCAGGATCGAGATCCACCACAGCGGCACCTGGGTATCGATCCGGAAACCCGGCAACAGCGAGGTCGCCAGCAACAGGGCGCAAACGGAGATCACCCAGACCAGGAAATAGCGACCGAGAATGCCGAACGTCGTTTTCGCAACGCCCCCCTTGCTGCAGCCCGGGCGAGTTCCATCCCCCGGGCCATTCCCTCTCTACGACAGGCTGGCGGCCCGGCGCAATCGAGCCAGCGATCGGCGCAGCCCGACCAGCTCCATCACCTCGAAGATCCCCGCACTGCGCAGCTGCCCCGTCAGCGCGACCCGGCTCGGGTGGATCAGGGCGCCCGCCTTGATCTCCAGCTTCCCGGCCAGCGCGCGCGTCACGTTCTCGAATGCCTCGGCGGGCTGCGGCTGATCCATGTCCAGCTCCGCTTCCAGCGCATCGGCCAGCGCCGTCAACGCCTGGACATTCTCCGGCCCCTGGACCGCCGAGGGCCACGCCTCGTCATCACGCCAATGATCGTCGGTGTAGAAAAAGCCGATCTGCTCCGGCAATGTGATCAGACTGCTGAACCGATTGCCCAGGGTCTTGAGGATTCGGGCCAGGTAGGTGTCCGAGTCGGTCGCATTGTGGATTTTCCATTCCGGGTCCATCCGCCACCCGTGTTCCGCCAGAACGCCTGCCGCCAGAGCATGGCGTTCTTCGGGCGATTTGCGCTTGATCTGCTCGCTGTTGATATGCGCGAGTTTGTCGTAGTCGAACGCACCCGGACTGGAATTGACCTTCTTCAAGCTGAACTTCTTGATCAGCGCCTCGCGCGTCATCACCTCGTCGGCATTGCCACCGGGCGACCAGCCCAGCAGCGCCAGGTAGTTCATCATCGCCTCGGGGATGATGCCCTGCTTCTGGAATTCCTGCACACTGGTGGCGCCGTGGCGCTTGCTCAGCCGCTTGCGGTCCGGGCCCAGGATCATCGGCATGTGTCCGAACTTGGGCAGGTTCCAGCCCAACGCCTGGTAGATCAGGATCTGGAACGGCGTGTTGCTCACATGGTCGTCACCGCGCAGCACGTGCGTGATGCCCATCAGGTGATCGTCCACCACGCAGGCGAATTGGTAGGTCGGGAAGCCATCCGCCTTGAAGATGACTCGATCGACGAGGACTTCGTTCTGGAATTCGCGCTTGTCCACGACGATATCGTACCAGAAGGTGGAGCCGTCGGTCGGCGTACGCAGACGCCAGGCGAACGGTTTGCCCTCGGCCTCCAGCTTCGATGCTTCGGCGGGATCCAGGTCGCGGCACTTCCCGTCGTACCCTTCCCACTGGCCGCCCGCATCGGTGACCGCCTTCTCGCGCGCGGCCAGATCCTCGGGGCTGCAGAAGCAGCGGTAGGCGTGTCCCTCGGTCGCCAGCTTTTCGAGGTGTTCACGGTAGATCGGCAAACGCTCGGACTGCAGGTAGGGACCGAAGTCGCCGCCCCGGCCGGGACCCTCGTCCCAGTCCATGCCCAGCCAGTTCATCCCGTCCAGAATGGCCTGGTACGATTCCTGGGTGCTGCGTTCCTGATCCGTGTCTTCGATCCGCAGGATGAAAGTGCCCTTCTGGCTGCGGGCATACAGCCAGTTGAACAGGGCGGTGCGGGCGCCGCCCACATGCAGATAGCCGGTCGGGCTCGGCGCGAAGCGCACCCGGACGGGTTTCGGAGCGTTCATCGAATCGGGGTCCTTTCGGAATTTGCAGTTTTCCCGGTCTGCTACTCGGGAGGTTGATGCGGGCTCCGGCTCTGTGTCGCCTTGCCGATCGGCTCTCCCAGGACGACTGGATCCAGCATCGTTTCCAGATCCTGCC
>JANTGJ010000105.1 GCA_024762975.1 Candidatus Krumholzibacteriia bacterium | reverse complement strand
ATTTTCCCGTTGACTGCGTGCGCGGCGGCAGCGCCTGGAGGATATCGATGAACGAGTACAAACCGGTGCATCCGACCCAGCGCCTGGAAGCGATCTGGAAGCGAGGCACGGAGTTCCTGGGGTCCGACCTGCCCATCATGTGTGGCGCGATGACCTGGATCAGTGATCCACAACTGGTCTCGGTGATGAGCAATCACGGGGCCTTCGGCGCTCTGGCCGCAGGGAACATGCCACCCGAAATGTTTGCCGAAGCGGTCGATCGTACTTTCGAAATGACGGACCGACCCTTTGCCGGCAATGTGATCACCATCGCTCCGAATTACCTCGATCACCTGGATATCCTCTGTGAGAAGAAGGTCAGTCACATCATCTTCGCCGGCTCCCTGCCCCGCGGCTCCGAGGTCAAGAAAGCCAAGGAGAGCGGAGCGAAGGTGCTCTGCTTTGCCTCGACCGCATCGATCGCCAAGCGGATGATCAGCTACGGTGCCGATGGACTGATCCTGGAAGGCAGCGAGGCCGGCGGCCACATCGGTCACGTCTCGACCATCGTACTGTTGCAGGAAATCCTCTTCCAGTTCCCGGAGATCCCGATCTTCGTCGCCGGCGGCATTGCTTCGGGTAAGATGATCGCGCACCTGACGCTGATGGGCGCGGCCGGAGCCCAGATGGGCACGCGCTTCGTCCTGGCCCAGGAGTGTGGCGCCCATGAAAAGTTCAAGGAAGTGTTCATCAAGGCCCGCGCCCGGGAGGCGATCTCCACGCCGCAATACAGTGCGAAGCTCCCGGTGGTTTCGGTACGCGCGCTGAACAACCACGCGATGACCCATTTCGGCGAGTTGCAGTTGGACCTGCTGGAGAAGTTGCGGGTGGGCGAATTGAATCGCACCGATGCGCAGTTCAAGGTCGAGGAATACTGGGTCGGTTCCCTGCGCAATGCCGCCGTCGATGGCGATGTGGAACACGGTTCGCTGATGGCCGGACAGTCGGTCGGCATGCTGCAGCAGGTGCAGCCGCTGCGCACGATCCTGGAGGAATTGGTTGCCGATGCGGATCAGGCGGTGGCCGAGGTCCGCGCGCGGCTGGCGGGGTAGCTCGGGCGGGTCCCGTCACGCATCGGTGGCATCATACTTGTTAAGGTTCCGGGCCAGAGAACCGCGAGGCCGTGAGCCTCGCAAACTGCCACGAACACCGATCCGGGGAGCCTACCATGCGTCCGAATCACGCAAACCGCCCGATTCCCGTGGTCCTGCTGGGGCTGCTGTTGCTGTTGCCGACCTTCGCCGGTGCCGCGACCGCGATCCATTCGCCGGTCGACGGACGCAATCGGATCGCCGCGGATCCGGAAGATCCTGCCGGTTACATCGAGCTGGGTGAGTATTTCCTGCACCTGGGAAACGCGGAAGAGGCGATCCAGGTCCTCAAGACCGGACAGATCAAGGGCCTGCCGTCGCCTGATCTGCTGGTCTCGCTGAGCCGCGCCTACCAGGCCGAGGAATTGATGGCCAAGTCCGAGGAAGCGGCGCGCGCGGCGCTGGCCCTGGACCCTGAACATGTACCGGCCCATCTGCGCATGGGGGAAATCTACTTCCGCCTGGGCTGGGCGAAGTCCGGCCTGGAGAGTTTCCGTACCGCCGTTGACCTGGCTCCGGATCAAACCGAGCCCAAGGTAAAGCTGGTTGGCGGCATGCTCGAGGCCGGACAACTGGCACAGGCCGAGGAAACCTGTTTGGAATTCGTTTCGGTCGATCCGGAGAATGTGGACCTGTGGCTCAGTCTGGGCCAGATCCTCGAGAAGCAGGAGAAGCGGCGTGCCGCTTTTACGACCTACGGCCAGATTCTGGTGCTGGATCCGCAGAACTCCGTCGCCTTCGCGCGGCAGGGCCGGCTGTTCTGTCAATTCGGTCAATTCCAGGCCGCCGAGACGGCCTGCCGCAAGGCACTGGAGATCGACGAGGAGAACTCGCTGGCGCACGCCTACCTGGGCATCGCCTGCAGCTATCTGGGGCAGAACAATGAGGCCCGCAAGCACGCGGCGATTGCCGAAAAGGCGGGACTGAACATGGTTTCGGTCTGGAAAAAAATCGGGCAGTAGCGGACCCGGATCCGATCATACCCTCGACAGGGCCCGGCCCCACGGCCGGGCCTTGTGTTGAGGAACCCGGGTTGAATTCCCGTTCAAATCCCCGATTCTAGTCGTCGTCTTCATCCAGCCCCAGTTCGATATCCACCGCCAGATCCTCGGCGACTTCTTCCAGATCGGCTTTCAGCGCTTCGAGGTCGACCGACGGCGTCAACTCGAAATCAGCAGCCATGCGGAACAGTTCATCTCCCGAGTTGGGGGCCGATTCGGTCCACGAAGCGAACTCCAGCAAACTGACTCCGGCCCGACTGAGCACCTGCGTCAGGCGATGGACGATTCCCGGTTGATCGATGCCCACGGCCTCGACTTCCGCCAGGGGATACTTCGGGTTCGCATTCCCGTCGCCGCCGGTGACCGAGTGGACCTGCAGGCCGGGCAGATTCCCGATGGCAGCTTCCAGGGGTTCTCGGTTTTCCGATTCGATACCCACTTCGATGATTCCGGCGAATTGTCCGGCCAGATTGCTCATGCTGCTGGAAAGCCAGTTGCCCCCATGCTCGGCGACCAGCGCGGAGAGGGATTCGACGATTCCGGACCGATCGTCGCCGACGATCGTGATCACGAGATGACTCATGGATTTGGCTCCTGCCGCGGGGAGAATTTTCGGTACGTTGCACGACAATATCGGAACCCGGGGGGCGATCTGTCCAGGGGAACGTTTTGCCGGCCGCTCGGGCACTGCCCAGGAAAAAGCGCCGGAGCCAAAGGCCCCGGCGCTCACTCCCGATACGAAAAGATCGGCTACCCGCGGATCTTTCCCACTTCATCGGTCAACACCGGGACGATGTCGAACAGATCGGCGACCACGCCATAATCCGCCACCTTGAAGATGGGGGCGTTGGCGTCCTTGTTGATCGCCACAATGCACTTCGAACTGCTCATGCCCGCCAAGTGCTGGATCGCACCGCTGATACCGCATGCGACGTACAGATTCGGACCGACGGTCTTGCCGGTCTGACCCACCTGGTGACTGTAGTCGACCCAGCCGGCGTCCACGACCGCCCGGCTGGCGCCGGCAGCGGCGCCCATCGCATCAGCCAGCTTCTCGATCAACTCGTAGTTCTCTGGTCCCTTGATGCCCCGGCCACCGGAAACAATGACTTCGGCTTCCGTCAGTTCGATCTGTCCGCCGCCGGCCGATTCGACACTCTGCACGGTCGCCTTCTGATCGACTCCGTCGATGCCGGCATCGAAACTCTCCGCGGCGCCGGCGCCGGCTTTCTCTTCCATCACGAAGGCATTCGGGCGGATGCCTACCACGCTGACCGGCGTCGTGGGGGTCACATCGGTGAAGCACTTGCCGGCGAAAACCGGCCGGCGTACCTCGAGTCCACCGTCGAACTTCAGTCCGACCGCATCGCTGATGCAGGCACACTCCAGTTTGGCGGCCACCAGCGGACCCATATCCTTGCCCAGGGCGGTCGAGCCCACGAGCAGGGCGTCCGGGTTGTGTGCCCGGCAGAAATTGGCCAGGGCCGTCGCCCAGGTCTGGCTATTGTAGCCGGCGAATGAATCCCCGGTTGCGGCGAATACCTTGTCGGCGCCGTACTTGGCTGCCTCGGTGGTGGCCTCGCCGGCATCCGGACCGAGGAACACTCCCCAAACCTCGCCACCGGCGGCGTCGGCGATGCGGCGGGCCTCGCTGATCATCTGCCAGGCGACCTTCTTCAGGGCACCGTCCCGCTGTTCGATGAATACTGCTAGATTCGGCATGGATATTTCTCCCTGGCTCCAGATCGGTCTGAAGACCGGATTAGATGACCTTGGCTTCCTCGTTCAGCAGGCGGGCCAGTTCCCGGGCCGCGGCCGCCGGATCCTCGGCGTCGATGAGCTTGCACTCACCGCGGGCCGGGGGCGGGCTGTACTGCTTGATCTGCACGAGGTTCGCGGGAACTTCGACACCCAGATCGGCACAGGTGACGGTCTCCATCGGCTTCATGCCTGCTTTCATGATATTCGGCAGGCTCGGCAGGCGGGGCTCGTTCAGGCCCTTCTGACAAGTCAGCACCGCCGGCATCGATGCCTGGACGATCTCCTTGCCGCCCTCGATTTCGCGATGAGCCGTCAGCGTGCCTTCGCCCAGCTCGAGCGATGTGATCGTACTGACATGCGCCATGCCCAGCTTCTCGGCGATCAGGATCGGCACCTGTCCGTTATCGTCATCGATGGCCTTGAAACCGCAGAGGACCAGGTCGTAGGGTTCCTTCTTCAGCGCGGCCGACAACACAGTAGCGATGGCGGCCGCATCCGCGTGATCGAGTGCGGGGTCGGTGATGACCAGCGCCTTGTCGCATCCCACGGCGAGACAGTCCTTTTTAAGCGTTTCCTTCACCGTGTCAGGGCCGATCGTGATCGCGGTGATCTCCACGTCGCTCCCGGCTTCCTTGATTTTCACGGCCTCTTCGACTGCATACGCGTCGTAGGGGTTGAGGATCCGCGTGAAGCCGGACGAGTCCAGCTCCGCAGTCGGTGCGGCCAGATTGATCCGGGTCTCCGAATCCGGCACCTGCTTGACGCAAACGGCAATCTTCATGGTTCCTCCGAGGGCGGCAATCCGCCCGATGTGAAGGGGTTCAGGTTCAATGGAATCGTTGAGGAGGATAATAGCGGCCACCCCCGATCGCGTCAACGTGTGGTCCGGAGCACGCGTACGGCGATGCAGGACTTCGAGAAACTTTTTCCGCGCTGGAACGTAGATCCGCGCGCGTTGCATTCCTGGAATGATTCGGCCGATGTTCCGGGGAATCGTTGCGACAGTTCCGACAAACGGTGATATTCTCTCTTCCGGCGCCTCCGTGCTTTCCGGAACCGATTCCGATCCGTTATCGCTCGATTCAGTACCCAGCTTTGAAAGGGCTGCTCCGCCATGTCCGACCTGAGGTCCGCTTTCCGTTCCATTCTCGAATCGTCGCGCGCCCCGCTGGTGATTCTCGCCACGGGCGTCCTGATTCTTGGGCTCTCGGCCTGCGGAGGCGGCGAAAAGCCGGCTGCAAAGGGCGGGCAGAAGTCGCCCGCGGCTGCGCATGGCAAGCCGGGGGGGCGCCCTCAGGGCGGTCCTGACGGTGGTCGCGGACGACCGACGGAACAGGCGGTCCCGGTCGCGGTGGCTACCGCGAGGATCGGCTCCATTTCGACCTACTACCACTCCACGGCGACGCTCGAGGCCGAGAAATCGGCCGAGGTGCTGGCCCGCGTCGGCGGCCTCGTCCGTTCGCTCGAGTCCGAGGAAGGCGATATTGTCGCCGAGGGTGCGCCGCTGTTGATCATCGACAACGACGAATATCGATTCCGCCTGCAACAGGCCGAGGCCAATACGGCCAATCTGCGCTCGCGCTTCGATCGACTCGACGCGATGCGTGCCGAGGAATTGGCAACGGAGGAAGAGTACCAGGCGGCGCGCAGTGAGTTGGAGACCGCCGAGGCGAATGAGGGGTTGGCCCGGCTCGAGCTCTCCTACACGACCGTGCGGGCTCCTTTCGCAGGCCAGGTAACGCAGCGCCGGGTCGATGTCGGGCAGAATATTTCCGTTGGTGATCCGGTCTTCGTGCTCAGCGATTTCCAGCCGCTGCTGGCGCGGGTGCACGTACCCAGCCGCGAATTCAATCAGCTCCAGGTCAATCAGCCGGTCGAGCTCGTGCTGGACAGCGACGGAACCCGGCTCGCGGGGGTCATCCACCTGGTCAGTCCCGTGATCGATGCGACGAGCGGGACGATCAAGGTCACGGTGGAAGTAGCCGAGTACCCCGCCGGGACCCGTCCGGGCGACTTCGCCGAGGTCAATGTCGTGACCGAACGTCGCGATGGCGTTGTTCTGGTACCGCGCGCGGCGGTGATCACCGACAAGGGCGACCAGGTCGTCTATGTGGCATTGCCGGGCGAGGGGGATGACGAAGCGAGTGCGCAGGCCGAACGCCGTATCGTCGAGGTGGGCTTCACCGATGACGAGAACGCCCAGATTCTGAGTGGCCTGGAAGCCGGCGAACGGATCGTGGTCAAGGGCCAGCGTTCGCTGAAGCACGGCTCCGCTTTGAAGGTCATCGAAGAGAGCGGCGCGGAGGCCGGTGCCTGATGCTGCATTTCGTCGAAATGGCCGTCCGTCGCCGGGTCAGTGTCGTCATGGCGGCTCTGGCCGTAGTCGCTTTCGGCCTGGTGGGCTACCATCGCCTGGCCCTCGAACTATTTCCTGACATCTCCTATCCGTCCCTGACGGTTCAGACCGAGTTCCCCGATACCGCGCCCCAGGAAGTCGAGAACCTCGTGACCCGGCCGGTCGAGGAGGCGGTGGGCGTGCTGCGGGGCCTGCAGACGGTGCACTCGGTTTCGCGGTCGGGGATGTCCGAAGTGACGCTCGAGTTCGAGTGGGGCAGCGACATGGATCTGCTGTCGATGGAAGTGCGCGAGAAATTGGACCGGCTGATCCTGCCCGAGGATTCGCTCGATCCGGTGGTCCTTCGCTTCGATCCCAGCCTGGACCCGATTCTGCGCCTGGCGCTCAGTGGCGATGGCGACCTGATGGCGCTGCGCCGGCTGGCCGACAAGCAGATCAAGCAGGACTTCGAGACGATTCCCGGGGTGGCCGCGGCCACCATCAAGGGCGGACTCGAGGAAGAGATCCAGATCGAGGTCGATCAGGGTCGGCTCGCGGCGCTGGGCATCCCTCTGGATCAGATTCGACAGGTCGTCGGTGTCAGCAACGTGAATCTGCCGGGCGGCGCCCTGCGCGGTCGCGACTCGCAGTTCCTGATTCGAACCATCAACGAATTCGACAACGTGGAGGAAATCGCCAACCTGGTCGTGGCGCGGCAGGGGCAGGCTGCGGTGCGACTGCGCGATGTGGCCGAAGTGCGCTGGGGCAGCAAGGAGCGCGAGGAAATCACCCGGGCGGGCGGCAGCGAAGCTGTCGAGGTATCGCTGTTCAAGGAAGGCGACGCCAACACCGTCACCGTGGCGCGACGCCTGCAGGAACGCCTGGCCGAGTGGCAGGACGGCAAGTTGCCGCCGGGTACGCGACTGGATGTTCTCTTCGATCAATCCAAGTTCATCCAGCAATCGGTGGATGAGGTGCGCAGTTCGGCCCTGATCGGCGGTGTGCTGGCAATCATCGTACTGCTGATCTTCCTGCGCGATCTGCGCAGCACCCTGATCATTGCGACCAGTATCCCCATCTCGGTCATCGCCACCTTCATCGCGATGTACAAGTTGGACATCTCGATGAATATCATGTCTCTGGGGGGCCTGACCTTGGGCATCGGTATGCTGGTCGACAATTCGATTGTCGTGCTGGAGTCCATCTACCGGAAGCGGAAGCAGGGACAGCCGCTGTTCGCCGCGGCGGTGATCGGCACCTGCGAGGTCGGCGCTGCGGTGATCGCCTCGACCCTGACTACGGTGGCTGTCTTTCTGCCCATCGTGTTCGTCGAGGGAATTGCAGGTCAGCTGTTCCGGGACCAAGCCCTGACCGTGACGTTCTCGCTGCTGGCCTCGCTGGTGGTGTCGGTCACGCTGATCCCGATGCTGAGCGCGGCGGGCGGCCGCCTGCCGGGCCCGGACTTCCTGCGCAAACTGCGTCCGGTCGACACCGATCCCGCCGTCGAGGCGGAAAACGAGCGTGGGACACTCGGGTGGATCAGTACCGGATATGGCCGTCTGCTGGACGGTGCCCTGCGCGCGAAGTGGCTGACGCTGGCGATCGGATTCGGTCTGTTCTTCGCCTCGGTCGCGGCAATCGGATTGTTGGGTACCGAGTTGATCCCGCAACTGTCCGAAGGCGAGTTCTTCTTCGAACTGAAACTGCCGGAGGGGGCTGCGCTCGCCGCGACGGACCGAACGATGAAGGAGATGGAAGCGGCAGCCGGTGCCGAAGACGCCGTCGAGCGCTACTACGCGACCATCGGCAGCCGTCTGGTGTCCGGCGGAGTATCGGTCAACACGAAGGCCGAAAACCTGGGCCAGTTGAATCTGGTGATGCGCGACCGCTCCGATACCGAAGCCGAGTTGGCGACGGCCGAACGACTGCGCCAACGTTTCGCCGGCCTGCCCGATGTCGAAGTCAAGTTCGGTCGACCCAGCTACTTCAGCCTGAAGACTCCGGTCGAGGTCATCGTCTACGGCGAGGACCTGGACGAACTGCGCGCCTACTCGCTGGAGATGGCGCGTCGCCTGGAATCCGTTCCCGGACTGGTCGATGTGCGCTCCAGCCTCGAGGCCGGCAATCCCGAATTGCAGGTCGTCTTCGATCGGGAGCGCCTGGCGTCCATGGGCCTGGACATGGGGACGCTTTCGGAGACGCTGAAGAATCGCGTGCTGGGTGTGGTGCCGACCCGCTTCAAGGAAGAGGACCGGCAAATCGATATCCGGATCCGCAACCGTGAACAGGACCGGGCCTCGGCCCATGACGTGAGAAACCTGATCGTACCGGGACCGGACGGTGCGCCCCTGCGCCTGCTGTCCGTGGCCGATGTGACCGAGTCTCGCGGTCCCGCCGAGATCCACCGCCTGCAACAGCAACGGGCGGCGGTCGTCTCGGCCAATCTGGAGGGACGCAGCCTGGGTGCGGCCATCGCCGATGTCGAAGCCGTCCTGGACGATGCACCACCGCCGACCGGACTGAGCACCGAACTGGGCGGCCAGAACGCCGAGATGCAAACCAGTTTCAACAGCCTGCGCTTTGCCTTGGCTCTGGCCATATTTCTGGTCTACCTGGTCATGGCCGCCACATTCGAGAGCTTCCTGCATCCGTTCCTCGTGTTGTTCACGATTCCGCTGGCCCTGGTGGGCGTGGTCGCCGGACTGTTGGCGACCGGGACGCCAATCACCGTAATTGTCCTGATTGGAACCGTGATGCTGGTCGGCATCGTGGTGAACAACGCGATCGTGCTGATCGATACGATCAATCGCCTGCGGCGCGCCGGCGTTGAAAAGTACGCGGCGGTCGTTCAGGCCGGTCACGTGCGATTGCGGCCGATCCTGATGACGACGCTGACGACGATTCTGGGTCTGCTGCCCATGGCACTGGCCTGGGGTGAAGGGGCGGAGTTGCGCTCGCCCCTGGCGATTACCGTGGCCAGCGGGTTGGCCCTCAGTACCTTGCTGACCCTGGTGGTCATTCCGGCCGCGTACCTGGCGGTGCCCTCGCGCATCGATCCTCCGGTGGATGACGACGAGGACGATGACAGCTACCTGCAGCACCCGAGCGATGAGGACTGAGCCATGACTCTTCCCGAGATTGCGATCAAGCGTCCGGTGACCATCCTGATGGTTCTGGTCAGTATCGTGGTCCTGGGTCTGGTTGCCCTGGTGCGCCTGCCACTGGCCTTCATGCCGGAAATCGTCGAGCCCGAATTGTTTATCCAGTTGCCCTACCAGAATGCTTCGCCCGAGCAGGTGGAGCGAATGATCGTGCGGCCGGTGGAGGATGCCGTCGGCTCGGTCAAGGGGCTGAACAGCATGTGGTCGCGCTGCGGAAGCGATGGCGGTCGGGTCCGTATGGGATTCGACTGGGACGCGGACATGCACCTGGCGCGGGTCGAAATCTGGGAACGCCTGGACCGGATCCGCAGTGAATTGCCCGAGGACATGGGCGATATCCAGGTGACGACCAGCTGGGGATCGCAGGAGGCCGACTCGCCGGTCATGGAAGCGCGACTCAGTTCTCCACGCGACCTGAGCGAAAGCCATGACTTGCTCGAACGCAAGATCATCCAACCGCTGGAACGGGTGCCCGGCGTGGCCCAGGTCCGGCTGGACGGCGTGAATCCGCGCGAGGTGCGCATCAACCTGCGCGTGGCCGATCTCGAAGTGCACGGGATCGACGTGCGTGATGTCTTTCAAACACTCAGTACCGGCAATTTTGACCAGTCGCTGGGCAAGGTCGTCACCGGGGATGCCCGTTATACCCTGCGCACGATCGGCACCCTGGCTACGGTCGAGCAGATTCGCAACCTGCCGTTGCGTGCGGATGGCCTGCGCCTCAGCGATGTAGCCGATGTCATCTACCAGGAACCGCCGCTGGAGTACGGCCGGCACCTGGACGGCAACTTCGCCGTGGGAGTGACCGTCAGCCAGGAATCGCGGGCCAACACGGTCGAGGTCTGCGACGGGCTGGAGGCGGCCGTCGAGCGAATGAATTCCGACCCCGAGTTGCAGGGCGTCAATTTCCTGGTCTGGTTCAATCAGGGCGATGAGATCCGCAACACACTGAAGGATCTGGCCTTTACCGGGCTCTTCGGTTCGATCCTGGCTGCCGTCGTGTTGTTCCTGTTCCTGCGGCGCGTAGCCACGACGTTGGTCGCCGTGGCCTGCATTCCGTTCTCACTGATCGTTACCTGCGGCGTCGTCTGGGCCAAGGGCAGCAGCCTGAACACGCTGACGCTGCTGGGGCTGATCGTGGGCATCGGAATGCTCGTGGACAATGCCGTCGTCGTGATGGAAAACATCTTCCGGCATCGCGAGATGGGGGCCGGTCGCCGGCAGGCGGCATTGCGGGGCTCGAAGGAAGTGACCACTGCGGTCGTGGCCGCCACGTTGACCAGTGTCATCGTTTTTCTGCCGCTGATCTTCAACAAGCCCAGCGAGATGAATCTGATCCTGAAGGAACTGGGTGTCACCGTCTGCTTGACGCTGCTCGCCTCGCTCTTCATCTCTCAGACGCTGATTCCTTTGGCCACCTCCTGGTTCATCCGCTCCAAGCCCCGGCCCAAGGGACGCCTGATGGTCTGGATGGAGGACCGGTATCAGGGCATGCTCGCCTTCTCATTGCGCCGGCGCTGGCTCAGCCCGGTCATCGGATTGGTCATCGTGGCCTCTGCTGCCTATCCGTTCATGAACGTGGACAAAAATTTCGACACGTCGAATCCGGAATTGTTCGTCCAGGTCAGCTACCGGCCCAGTGAAGACATCAGTCTCGAACGCAAGGAAGAGCTGATCACCCAGGTCGAACAGCACCTCGAGCCGCATCGTGAAGAACTGATGGCGCGCTCGATCTACAGTTTCTGGAATGACCGCTGGATGATGACCCGCATCTATCCGCTCGAGGGACACGCCGATGGCGAGACGATCAATCTCATTCGCGAACGACTGCGCGGATTCCTGCCCGAGATCGCCGGCTTGAAGTTGAGCGTGGAGGAGAATTCCCAGGGCTGGATGAGGCATCGCGGGCGCAACCGGGTCGGTTTCCAGATCGTCGGCGAGGACACCGAAGTGCTGATGGGACTGGCCGACGAGGCCATCCTGCGCATGGAGTCGATTCCCGGCCTGAAGGACATCGGAACGCGGCACGCCGAGGCACAGCAGGAACTGCACATCGAGCCCGAACGCGATCTCGCCTCCCTGTATGCGGTTACGCCGAACCAGGTCTCGCAGGTCGTGGGCCTGACCTTCCGGGGGCGGCGTCTGCAGCGATTCCGCACGGCCGACGGTGAACGCGAGATGCGCCTGACGCTGGATGAGCAGGAGAACGAATCGATCGAGCAGCTGCGCAATCTGCAGATGCGCACCGGCGAAGGGTCGAAAGTGCCGCTCGCGGCGGTGGCCGATCTACGCATGGAGACGGGCCGCGAGTCGATCCAACGGGACAACCGCCTGACCAGTATCTGGGTGAACGCGCGCTACGATGAGGGTACCCGCGAGCACTACATGCCGCTGGTCGAAGAGGCGATGGCCGGCATGACCTTCCCCTATGGCTACAGCTGGACCTTCGGACGCTGGGAGTCGCGTCAGCAGGAACAGTCGCGGGAGTTCCTGACCAACCTGCTTCTGGCCCTGATGCTGATTTTCGCCGTGATGGCAGGTCTCTTCGAGTCGGCCCGGCAGGCGGTGGCCCTGATGGTCTCACTGCCGTTCGCGCTCAGTGGAGCCTTCTGGACGCTCTGGGCTACGAGTACCGATTTTGATCAACCCGCGGCGATTGGTCTGCTGTTGCTGATCGGTATCGTGGTGAACAACGGTATCGTGATGCTCGAGCATATCAACCAGTACCGGCGGGCGGGAATGCCCCGGACCGAGGCGATGCTTCGCGGTGGCCGGGAACGGCTGCGCCCGATCCTGATGACGGCGTTGACGACGTTGCTGGGTCTGGTCCCCATCGCGGTGCAGAAGCCCAGCCTGGGCGGCGTCTATTACTATTCGATGGCGTTGGTGATCATGGGCGGTCTGTTCGTATCGACCTTCCTGACGTCGCTGCTGCTACCGACGACGGCCACGCTGGCCGAGGACCTGTTCGCCGCCATCGCGGGGCTACCGCGCCGAATCTTCGGGCTCTTGCGCCCTGCCCGTCAGCGATGAGTCCGACCTCCGCCGACCGGCATGCCTTGCGGGATCTGGAGCGGCTGCTGCCCGGAGCGGTATGGACCGATGCGGCGGCCCGCCTGGTCTATTCCCACGATGCTTCCCATATCGAACTCGGTCGGCCCCTGGCCGTGGTCCTGCCGCGCACGGCGGCGCAGATGGCTACCGTCGTTCGCTGGTGCTCCGAACACGGCAAGGCGATCGTCCCGCGCGGTACCGGCACCGGTCTGAGCGGCGGCGCGGTACCGGCCGACGGACAGGTCGTGGTCGGTACCGGCCGGTTGAATCATTCCGATCCGGTACAAGAGAACAGCGTTACGATCCGCACCGAAGCAGGAGTGTTGAATGACGAAGTCAGTCGTCGTACGCGGTCGGTCGGCCTGCACTTCGCACCGGATCCAAGCAGTCAGAGTGCGGCCTCCATCGGAGGTAACATCGCGGCCAATGCCGGAGGGCCCCATTGTCTGCGCCACGGCGTGACCCTGCACCACCTGCGTCGTCTGGAATGGATCGATGCGGCCGGTGATCGCTGGACCACCGGGCGGGGGCTGGCAGCGGAGCGGGGCATCGATCTGACCGCATTGCTGTGCGGCAGCGAAGGTACCCTGGGCCTGATCACCGCCGCGGACCTGAACCTGGTCCCGAATCCCGATACCGCCGTGACGATGGCCGC
>JANTGJ010000104.1 GCA_024762975.1 Candidatus Krumholzibacteriia bacterium | reverse complement strand
CTGGTCGTCGGAGGCCGGAAGCTGGGCGGAATCCTGGTCGAAAGTACGGGCAGCCGCAAACGCCCCGCGGTGGCCGCGGGGTTGGGACTGAATATCGATGCGGGAAGAGCCGACCTACCGGCGGGGCTGGAACGGCAAGCCACGAGTGTGAGGATCGAAACTGGACGCGGTGTGCGGCCCGGAGAGGTCGCCGGTCCCCTGATCGCCCGGGTCGAGGCCGAACTCGATCGCTTCCAGATGTTGGGCTGGGAGCCCTGGGAATCGGAGCTGGCATGTCTGGACTGCCTGCTGGGCAGGGACATCGTACTGCAGTGCGGCAATCAGCGGGTGCGTGGACAGGCCGCCGGTATTGATGCGACCGGCAGCCTGGTGCTGATGGAAAATGACGGCAACCAGCGACCCTACGCCGCCGGCGATGTCCACATCGTCTCGGATGGGCGCCAGGAAGGAGCTTCGGCGAAATGAAAGCGATCGTGCTGGATGTCGGAAATTCCCACCTGCGCGCCAAACTGTGGACCGGCCCCGCGTGCCGTGCCACCCTGCAGGCGGATCCTCCTCTTCTGGAGACAGCCTTCCGGATCGAGACCCGGCGGGCGCTCGCTGACCTGCCGCTGTTGCGCGGGGAGATCGATCGCCTGCTCGAACGCGAGGGCCGGCCGCCGTTGGTCCTGGCCTCCGTCGTCCCCACACTGACCGATGCGATCGCGGCCCTGAGGGCGGATCTGCGGATCATCGACCACGGGTCCAGCCTGCCCTTCGATCTTCAGGTCGATGAACCCGAGGCGGTGGGACCCGATCGCCTGTGCAATCTGGCCGCAGCGTGCGCGGCGGGACTGAAGGATGCCGTGATTGTTGATGCCGGTACCGCGACAACGTTTGATATCCTGCAGGACGGCGCCTTCGTCGGCGGCCTGATCGCTCCGGGCATGGCGTTCGCCGCCCAGCAACTGGGGGAAGTCGCCGCGCGACTGCAGCCGCAACCCTTCGGTCGGCGAGAGTTGACGCCGGGGCGCAATACGGCTGACGCGATGGCGATCGGCGCCTGGCAGGTAGGCTACTCGGGAGTGGAGGCGACGCTGGCCGCACTCGAATGCCGGTGGCCGCAGTCCCGTACGATTCTTACCGGTGGACTCGGATACCACTTCCGAAAGTCCCCGCGAATCTTCGATGCGGACTGGACGCTGCGGGGGGCCGCTCACCTGGCCGGCATCGTGTCGACCTAGCCGAAGGAACCTCGTTCTCACGCCCGCTTCGAGCAGACTGTCAAAATGGCAGGCCCTTCGGCATAACTGCTTTTTTCCGCACTTTTTCTGGAATTGGCTTGCGGCACCTCAGTCGTTCAT
The DNA here is from genome assembly GCA_024762975.1 of Candidatus Krumholzibacteriia bacterium. Classification (GTDB taxonomy): domain Bacteria; phylum Krumholzibacteriota; class Krumholzibacteriia; order LZORAL124-64-63; family LZORAL124-64-63; genus JANTGJ01. The sequence continues at coordinate 11,838 of JANTGJ010000104.1, read as the reverse complement.
TTTTAATTGGCGTCGATTAGCAGTTGAGGGTCGAGACTGCCAGTCTCCTGAATCGGGGATCGGCAGACGGCACAAACCCCGGAAACGATGGAGGAAGACCATGGCGCTGAACGTAAAACCCCTGGCCGATCGCGTGATCGTGGCCCCGATGGAGAAGGAAACGATGAAGGGCGGGATCATTATTCCGGACACCGCCAAGGAAAAGCCCCAGCAGGGCAAGATCGTGGCCGCCGGTCCCGGCGCTGTCAGCGATAACGGCGAGCGCGTCAAGCCCGAAGTCAAGAAGGGTGACATCGTCCTGTACGGCAAGTACTCGGGCACCGAGGTCAATGTCGACGGAAACGACTACCTGATTCTGCGCGAGAGCGATGTGCTGGCCATCCTGGGCTAGTCCGCACCGAGATTTTTGAATCGCACCTGACAAATCCCGGCGTCGCTGGCCCCGTGCCCGCGCCGAAATCAAGGAGAAAGTCCAATGGCCAAGACAATTCGGTTCAACGAGGATGCTCGTGACCAGCTGAAGAAGGGCGTCGACGCCCTTGCCAACACCGTCAAGATCACGCTCGGCCCCCGCGGGCGGAACGTCATCCTCGACAAGAAGTTCGGCGCTCCCCTGGTGACCAACGATGGGGTCACGATTGCGAAAGAGATCGAGCTGAACGATGCGTTCCAGAACATGGGCGCTCAGATGGTCAAGGAAGTCGCCAGCAAGACGAACGACGTCGCCGGTGACGGTACCACGACCGCTACGCTGCTGGCGCAGAGCATGATTCATGAGGGTTTGAGGAATCTGGCTGCAGGCGCCAACCCGATGTATGTCAAAAAGGGGATCGAAGTGGCTACCGATGCGGTTGTCGAGAACCTTCACAAGCAGGCCAAACAGGTCAAGGACAGCGCCACGATCTCCAACGTCGCGGCCATCAGCGCCAACAACGACATGACCATCGGCACGATGATCGCCGAGGCCATGGAGAAAGTCGGCAAGGATGGCGTCATCACCGTCGAGGAAGCCAAAGGCACCGAGATGGAGCTGGATGTTGTCGAGGGCATGCAGTTTGACCGCGGATACCTGAGCCCGTACTTCGTGACCAATGCCGATCAGATGCGCGTCGAGATGGATGAGCCGTTCATCCTGATCCACGACAAGAAGATCGCAAACATGAAGGACATGCTCCCGATCCTGGAGAAGATCGCTCAGATGGGCCGCCCGCTGCTGATCATCGCCGAGGACATCGAGGGCGAGGCCCTGGCCACGCTGGTCGTCAACAAGCTGCGTGGCACGCTGAACATCGCCGCGGTGAAGGCACCGGGCTTCGGCGACCGTCGCAAGCAGATGCTCGAGGACATCGCCATCCTGACCGGTGGCCGTGTCATGAGCGAGGATGCCGGCCTGAAGCTGGAGAACACCACGACGGCTGACCTGGGCAGTTGCTCGAAGGTCACCATCGACAAGGACAATTCCACGATCGTCGGTGGCAAGGGCAAGAGCGCGGACGTGAAGGCCCGCATCGCCCAGATCCGCAAGCAGATCGAGGAGACCACCAGCGACTACGACCGTGAGAAGCTGCAGGAGCGCCTGGCCAAGCTGGCCGGCGGTGTGGCCGTCATTCGCGTCGGTGCCACCACCGAGGTCGAGATGAAGGAAAAGAAGCACCGCGTCGAGGACGCCCTGAATGCGACCCGCGCTGCTGTCGAGGAGGGGATCGTGGTCGGCGGCGGCGTTGCGTTGCTGAAGGCTTCGAAGGCCGTCAAGGCCTTGGCCCTCGAGGGTGAGGAATCCGTCGGTCGTGACATCGTGGCCCGCTCGCTCGAAGAACCGGTGCGGATGATCGCCGAGAACGCGGGCATCGAGGGCTCGCTGGTCGTCGCGCACCTGCGCAACGAGAAGAAGGCGACTGTCGGCTTCAACGCGGCCAAGCGCGAATACGAAGACCTGATGGCTGCCGGCATCATTGATCCGGCCAAGGTCACGCGCAGCGCGATCCAGAATGCTGCTTCGATCGCGGCCATGTTGCTGACGACCGAGGCGTGTGTGACGGACGAGCCCGAGAAGGAAGGCAGCGCTCCGGCGATGCCGGACATGGGCGGCATGGGTGGCATGGGCGGCATGGGCGGCATGATGTAGTCCTCCGTTCGCCGAACCCGGCAACAATACGGCCCCTCCCGACGGGAGGGGCCGTTTTTTGTACTCGAAGGGTCTTATTCCGTCGCCGACCGTTCCAGCGAATCGACCTTTCCGGTCTGTCGATTCAGCAGTGCCAGCAGGACCATCTCGAGGGCGGCTTCGGGATCGAGGCGATCCGTATTGAGGGTCAGGTCGAAGTCCTCGGTCCGCCCCGGGGCGGTCTTGAAAACCTTGCGCATGAACTCTTCGCGCTTGCGGTCGGTTTCCGAAAGGATGGCGCGGGCCTCGGCACGACTGATCTCGTATCGCGCCCGGAGGCGATCCAGTCGATGGTTGCGCGAGGCGATGACACGCACCCGGAGCGTCGCATTCTCACCGAGGATCAGGTGGGCGCCTCGCCCGAGAAATACCACGCCGCCGCGAGCCGCCAGCCGACTGACCGTTCGAACGAGGGCGCCGTGAAACTGATCGCGCAGGAAGATGCGCTGATTCAGGACACCGCGGACCCACAAATCGGCTTGATTGACGCCCGACTCGTCCAACTGCTCGAGAAGAGATTGCTCCAGCTTCCGCTCCCGGCCGATTTTTTCCATCAACGACTGGTCCTGCAGTTCGAGCCCCAATCGCTCGGCCAGTCCTTCGGCCAGGGTTCGCCCGCCGCTGCCAACCAGGCGTGAAACCGTGATGACCGGACCGTTCGGAGGGATGTCGGGAGATGAGTCTTCGTCGTGCAGGAAATCGCGGAGACGGTTCCAGCGGTTGATCTGTCGCTGGATCAGGCGTTCGGTGATCGGGTGGGGCATGGCATTCCTCCAGATCCGAAAAGCGGGGACGTCGGTCGGTACGTTCGCTTCCGAGGGCGGAGCCTAGCAGATCAGCTGTGCGGTGCCAAGTGTCCGATCCGCCGGTGTCCGATCCGACGCCAACCGGGTGATCGGCGCGCGCGGCCGATTCGGCATGGACTCGGCTGGATCTTTTGCCGGCCGCTCGTTACACTGGCGCCATGAGAATTCTCCACTTGGGCAAGTACTACGCTCCTTTTCGCGGCGGCATGGAAACCGTCCTGCAGAACCTGACCGAAGGTCTGCTCGATGCAGGGCATGAAGTGTCGGTTCTGGTCGCGGGAACCGATTCCCTGACGATCACCGAAACGATCGCCGGACCGGTGACCGGGAAGACCGGCAGGCTGTTGCGAAGTGCCGCCCATGGCCAGCTCAATTCCCAACCTTTGACTCCCTCGCTGTATTCCCACCTGCGCCATGAGGTAGCACGCCTGCGCCCCGACGTGGTTCACGTCCATCTTCCGAATCCGTTGGCGGCAGCGATCTGGCGGTTGCCGGGGCCCTGGCATCGACCGGCCGGACCGGTGCTCGCCGTTTGGCACCATGCTGACGTAACGCGACAGCGATTGGGCGGGCTGCTGGTGCGTCCATGGACGTCCTCCCTCCTTTCCGCTGCGGCGGGGATCTGTGTCTCGGCTCGAAATCTGGCCGAACGGTCCGTCGAATTGGCGCCGGTGCGGGATCGTATCGAAGTCGTGCCCTTCGGGATCGAGGAGCGTCCATGGATTGATCTCGAGCCCCGACGAGACGGCCCGTTCCTCTTCCTGGGTCGGCTGGTGGGCTACAAGGGGCTGGGAATGCTGCTCGAGGCGGTGCGGCGTGTCCCGGAGGCAGAACTGTCGATCGTGGGCGAGGGACCGTTGCGGGGGATCCTGCGTGAGCAGATTCGAGACCTCGGCCTGCAGCGAAGAGTCAGCCTGGTCGGTCACCTCGATGGGAACGAACTGGCCCGACTGATGGAGTCCGCGCGCGCGTTGGTACTCCCTTCGGTCGATACGAGCGAGACCTTCGGACTGGTACAACTGGAAGCGATGGCCTCGGGAATTCCGGTCATCGCCAGCGATCTGCCGACCGGGGTTTCCGAGGTCGGAGTGCCGGACGAAACCTGTCTGCTGGTTCCCCCCGGAGACGCCGGAATGCTGGCCGTGGCGCTGAAGCGTCTGATCGACGACACGGCTATGTGCGAGCGGTTGGGCACGGCGGGGCGCCATCGTTTCCTTTCCGGGTTTACCCGCAAGCGGATGATCGAGAATCTCGTACCCTGGTACGAAGGCCTGTTATCCCCGACCTCGAAGGACAAATCGTGAATTTCCAGTTTGTTGATCCGTGGCATCTGTTTCTCCCACGTGAAGGCGGACATGTCGTGGGCATTAGCGGCTCCGGCGGCAAGACTTCGTTGCTGCTTCGAATCGCTGAGTACTATCGCGCCACGGGGCAACCGATTCTTCTGACCACCACCACCCGCACCGAGCCGTTGCCGAACGTCACGGCGCTGGAGTGGAACGACTTCGCGCCGGATGCGGTTCTCGGTTCCGTACCCTTCCTGCACGATGGTGTGACGGGTGATGGCAAGTGGCGGGGATTGGAGGCCGCGCAGGTCGACCAGTTGAGCGAACAACTGCCGGGACACATCCTGCTGGTCGAGGTGGACGGTGCGGCAAAGAAGCCGCTGAAGTTGTACAGCGCTGGCGAACCGGTCTGGCCGCTGCGTACTTCGCTGGCGTTGGTCGTCGCGGGCCTGCAGGGAATGGACTCGAAGACGGGCGAAGTGGTTCACCGATGGGGACGATTCGAATTTGCGCCGCTTGCCGACGTCGGGCACGACACGCTGTGGAATTGGGAGCATTTATTGACTTTATTGGCCGGACCGGGCGGCTATCTGGACCAGGTGCCGGCTCACGTACCGGCAGTACTCGCATTGGCGGGTATGAGTCAGGTCGTCGATACGATCGGAATGTTCGAGTTCATGGGGAAGATCATGAGCGATGAACGGGTACCGCTGGCATCGCTCTGTGAACTGGCTGGCCCGGAGCCGAGCCTGCGAACCGTCTGCCGCCGGGAGGACTCGCCCGGCGCAGGCGCGTGATGGAAAGGCGAAGCCAACGTGCCGTGATTCTGGCCCGCGGTGCCAGTCGACGGATGGGGTTTCCGAAGGGGCTGGCTCGGCGTCCCGGCCAAGCAAGCTGTTTTCTGCAGATCATTCTCGACCTGTACGCCCGATTCGGCGTTCGGTCCCTGGTGATCTGCGGCGGGGATGCTGCCGACGCCTATCATCCGATTCTGGAGCATTGCTCCGTCGCTGATGGGGTGGTCGCCGGTGGTGGCGGAGACACGGCCCGCACACTCGGCTGGGCGCTGGATGCGTTGCCGCAGGATGTCCGGACGGTCTGGGCACATCCGGTGGATGTGCCGGACGTGGAGTCCGCAACGTTGGCCCTGCTGGAACAGGAAGCGGCCGGCAGTGCGGAAGTGGTGCGGCCCGCATTTGATGGACAGCCGGGGCATCCGGTGGTACTGCCGCGTGGTGCGCTGGAACGCATCGATGGAATGCTCGGTGGAACCGGGCGCGGTGAGGGTTTGCGGGCGCGCTCGGATTCCATGGGAGCGGTACTGGCGGAACTGGTCCAGGCGGGTAGGATGGATCCATTGCGATGGGTTCCGGTTACCGACCCGGGTGTGACGAGAGACTACGACGAACGGGAGGAACTTCATGGTCCCGCGGAATGAAACGGGTGAGGCGAGTCTGTGGCGCAGTCTGGCCGATCTGGAAGCCCGGGGGGAAAGCGCCGCGCTGGCGACGGTCGTGGCCACGCACGGTTCGACGCCGCGACATGCCGGGGCGCGGATGATCGTCCGCAGCGATGCTTCCCTGGTCGGCACCGTGGGCGGCGGGCGCGCTGAAGTCGAAGCGGTCCGGGCTGCGCAACGGGCGATCGAAACCGGGGAGTGCGAATTGCTCGATCTGGATCTGACCACCGAACACGGTGTTTGTGGCGGTGCCATGCAGATCTTTGTCGAGCCGGTTCTGCAGGGGATTCCGTTCCTCGTCGTCGGGGCGGGGCACGTCGGCAAGGCGGTCGCCACGATGGCCCATACGCTGCCACTGCGCTTGACGGTCATCGATGATCGTCCCGACGTGCTGTCGGGAATCGAATCGCTGTCGGGAGTCGTGCGTTGGCCGAGCGATCCCGAAGATTTCGCTGCCAGGTTGCGGATTCCCGCGCGCGGGGGAATCCTGATCGCCAGTCGCAATCACGAACTGGATGCGCGATATCTGCAGAGCGTTTTCGCCGCCGAGCGAGAGCAGGGACGGGAATTCCTATTCTGTGGTCTGCTGGCCAGCTGCACCAAGACCGCGAAATTGCGGAATATGTTGTGCCCGAGTCAGGTGGAGCAGGAGCGTTGGATGCGCCTGCAGGCTCCGGTCGGTTTGGATCTCGGATCCGAAACGCCGGCGGAGATCGCACTGAGTATCCTGTCCGAAGCGATGTCGGTGCTGCGCGGCGTCGATCCGTTGTGCGACGAAGAGGGCAGGCCTCTGGCAATCCGGATCCATCGGCGCCGGGGAGATTCGCTATGATCGGCCCCATCTGGATTCAGGGAGCCGGTGAGTTGGCTTCGGGCGTTGCCTGGCGCCTGGCCCGCTGCCACTACCGGGTCATCGCTGCCGAAATCTCCGCACCGTTGGCGGTACGGCGAAACGTCTGTTTTAGCGAGGCTGTCCTCGGAGGTTCCTGCGTGGTGGAAGGAGTGCCCGGGCAGTGGGTCCCGGATGCCCTGGATACGGTCCCGGCCGGGACGGTCGCAGTTCTGACCGATCCGGGGGGCGAAGGGATCCTGAGCGCGCGACCGCGCGCAATCGTCGATGCGCGGATGACCAAACGCGAACCCCAACCGCTGCCGGATTGTGGCGCCCTGAAGATCGGCCTGGGGCCTGGATTCGAAGCGGGACGCAATGTGGATCTGGTGGTGGAGACCCATCGTCTGGCGCGCCCGGGAGAGGTCATCGACTCCGGTACCGCCAGCGCAGACACGGGCATCCCCGGACCGGTGGGAGGGCGAACGGCGGAGCGTCTGGTACGTTCTCCGGCGCAGGGTCGCCTCCAACCGCTGGTTCAGATCGGTGATCTGGTGGAAGCAGGGCAGGTCCTGGGGACCGTGGCCGGGCTGCCGGTCCGCGCTTCGATCGCCGGTCGCGTGCGGGGCCTGATCCATCCTGATACGGAACTTTCTGCCGGGCTCAAGGTTGGAGATGTCGATCCGCGCGGGGCGAATATCGATCCGGACCGAATATCGGACAAGGCCCTCGCGATCGCCGGAGGCGTCCTCGAAGCGTTGCTGCGAAGGGAGATCCGGCCGTAGGTCTGGGGCGGCGCCAACCGCGAAACGGCGCCGCACCGGCCCTGAATTTGACAGAGTTTGTCCTTTTGGATAGCTTTAGCCGAGCCGGGATAATCCGGTTTCTCTATTGAAGTTTTGTGTCGTCGGAAGGTTCGGCGACGGCTCCCGTCCCCGGGGGCTTTTCACCAACTGGAGGTTGGATCGGTGCAGTGGCTCAAGACTCCCGCGACCGTACGGGTGATCGTAGCGGTTACCCTGATGACAAGCACACTTCTGGTTGGCGGCATGGCCATCGCGAAATGCCAGCCGGGTCAGATGCAAGAGGCCAATCTGGCCTACAATTCCGCCGTTGAATTCCTGAATCAACAGAAGTGGGACCAGGCCATTGCGCGGATGCAGTCGATCGTCGACGTTTGCCCCGAGCACGTCGAGGCCACTCGTGGTATCGCCAACGCCTATGCCGGCAAGGGCGATTGGGCCAATGCCGAGATGTGGTATGCACAAGTCATCGAGCTGCGTGGCGAAGAAGCGGAGGCCGGCGACTACGGCAACCTGGCCAAGTCGTTCACCAAGTTGAAGAAATACAAGGAAGCCCGGGCCGAGTACATGAAGGCCCAGGTGATCGCGCCGGATGATTGCGGTGTGCTGTACAACCTGGGTGTTCTGCACTCCGCTTCGGGTTTTCATGCCCAGGCGGTCGAAGTCTTCGAGCACGCGCTGGAGGTCTGCCCCCAGTACCGCGACAACGTCCTGGTGCAGCTGTCCAAGGCCGCCGGCAAGGCCAGTGAGCAGCAAAGGAAGGCGGGCAACAATGCCAAGGCAGCCGAGTATGCGCAGTTGATGAGCAAGTACGGCGGACAAGCCGGTGGCTCGACGACCTATGACATGGTCAAGAAGAAGATGGCCGAGAAGAACTACCCTGAAGCCATCAATCTGTTGAACCAGATGCTGGCCAAGAATCCGAACCAGCCCAATGCGCAGTTGACGCTGGCGCGCGCGTGTGACGCCGCAGGCCAGAAGTCGGCCAGTGTCGACGCCTATCGCAAGTACCTGGCCCTGAAGCCGACCGACGCCGAGGCGACCGGAACCATGTTGCAGGTCATGGTCGAGGCCGGTCAATGCGATCGTGCCTCTGCGGAGGCCGCGCTGGCCGTTCGTAAGCTGGAATCCCAGGGTCGAGCCGCTCTGGCCGGCGTCTACTATTCCTGGGGACTGGCCCTGGAGTGCAAGCAGGACTACGAACAGGCCCGTTCCCAGTTTGCTCGCTGCGTCGCCAGTGGCAATGCCAAGTACTCCGGTCCGGGGCAAACCCAGGTCGAGCGCATGGACGGGTTCCTGGAACGCGCCCGCATCGAGAAGAAAAGAGCGCAGCAGGGTGGATGATCCCGCCGGCTTGTGCCATATTGACCCGCGAATCCCAAAGGATTCGCGGGTTTTTTTCATGCAGGTCGAACCCGGTCCGCAGACCGGTAACCTCGGAAAGGGATGAATCCTTGCGTCGTCTCGACAAATTGCCCCCGTACCTGTTCTCCGCCATTGATGCCGCCAAGGCCGAAGCCCGCTCGCGCGGAGTCGCGGTGGTCGATCTCGGCGTGGGGGATCCGGATCGTCCGACCCCGCCGGAACTGGTGGAGATCCTGTCGCGGGCGGCGGCAAATCCGAGGTTCCATCGCTACCCGGCTCAGCGCGGGGATGCCCAGCTGAAACGCACCATCGCCGAGTGGATGGGGCGCCGCCACGGTGTCACCGTCGACCCGACAAGGCAGGTACTGGTTCTTATCGGGTCCAAGGAGGGGTTGGGTCATTTGCCCCTGACCTGCGTGACCGAGGGAGACAACACGTTGGTGCCCGACCTGGGCTATCCGGTGTACGGACAGGCGACGATCCTGGCCGGCGGCGATCCGCGGACCTTTGCGCTGAAGCGCGAAAACGGTTTCCTGCCGCGACTGGACGAGATCGGCAGCCTGGCGGACGAGCGTTCCCGGCTGCTGTTTCTGAACTACCCGAACAATCCCACCGGCGCGGTGGCCGACGCCGCATTCTGGAAGCAGACGCTGCAGCTGTGTCGCGAAAAGAAGCTGGTTCTGGCCAACGATGCGGCGTATCTGGAAGTGGTCCGACCGGGCGTGACACCCGGCAGTATGCTGCGCCAGGCGGACCTCGAATCCGATCGCGTGATCGAGTTCCACAGCCTCTCGAAGATGTTCAACATGACGGGATGGCGGATTGCTTTTGCCGTTGGTCATGCGGACGTGATCGATGACCTGGCTCGGGTCAAAGAGAGTATCGACAGTGGTGTGTTCACCGCGGTGCAGGCTGTCGCCGAGCATGCCCTGGGTGATGCCTTCGAGAGCCTGCTCGAGGGAGTGATCGCCCCGTACGAGGCGCGGCGCGAGATGATCGTACCGGTGCTGGAAAAGAAGGGTTGGGAAGTGTTTCCATCGCAGGCCACCTTCTATGTCTGGACCCGGGTTCCGGGGAACGAATCCTCGGTGGAATTCTGCGCCCGGGCCTTGAAGGAACTGGGGCTGGTCGTAACACCCGGTCTGGGCTTCGGGACCGGCGGCGACGGTTGGTTCCGCATCAGCTTGACGGCCTCGGATGAGGACGTCCTCGAAGGGGCGCGGCGGTTGGAGGCGTGGAAATGAGCGACCGGATTCGGCTGGAAGGTATCCAGATCTATGCGCACCACGGCGTCCATCCGGCCGAACGGGAACTGGGACAGCGCTTCGTGATCGATGTGGACCTGTACCTGGATTGCACACCTGCCGGGGTCTCGGACGAACTGGAGCGCGCGTTGGACTACAGTGCGGTTCATGAGAGGATCCGTTCGATGGCCAGCGGTCAGAACTTCCAGCTGATCGAGGCGCTGGCGCATCACCTGTGTCTGGGGCTGCTGGATGAGTTCCCGGTCGAGAAGGTGCGGATAACGGTTCACAAACCACATCCGCCCCTGCGGGACTTCCAGGGCGTGGTCTCGGTCCGCCTGCAACGGGACCGGCATTGGTTGGAAAACCTGGGAGCCGAATGAAATTGTCGGGCCGGGGTGAAAGCGTACTGATTGCCCTGGGCGGAAACCAGGGAGATCGCCTGGCGCAGCTGCAGGGCGGTGTTCGCGCCGTCCACGCTCTCGAGGGAGTGGAGGTGCTTGCGGGCAGCTCGGTTTTTGAAACCGAATTCATCGGACCCGGCCGACAACCGGACTTCCTGAATGCCTGCCTGGAGGCCCGGTGCGAGGTGGCGCCGGAACAATTGCTGACCGCGTTGCAGGCCATTGAAGAGCAAGCCGGGCGTTGCCCGGATACCCATCTGCAGCCCCGGCCGTTGGACCTGGATATCCTGCTTTTTGGAGAGCGGGTGGTCCACACCCGGCGGTTGACGGTGCCGCATCCCCGCATGCGGGAGCGCGCTTTTGTCCTGATGCCGCTGGCCGAAATCGCCGGCACGCGAAAATTCCCGGATTCCGGGGAGACAGTTGCTGAAGCCTGTGCCAGAATAGAGGGCCGAGGGCAGGAAATCCGTCGATTTTCCGGCCGACTCGGTTAGCCTACCAGGAAATTGCGAGCGCAAGGAGGATCGCGTTGCTGCCTTGGCGGTACATCGTTGTCGAGGGCGTCATCGGGGTCGGAAAGACCAGCCTGACCAAGCTGTTGGCCACCCGGACGGTTGGTCGTCTGAACCTGGAAGTCGTCGAAGAGAATCCCTTCCTGGCGAAGTTCTACCAGGATCGGTCGGCGTTCGCTTTCCAGACACAGATCTTCTTCTTGTTGAGTCGGTTCCGTCAGCAACAGAATCTGTTCCAGCACGATCTGTTCAGTTCCACGCTGATCTCGGATTACCTCTTCGCCAAGGACAAGATCTTCGCCAACCTGAATTTGGCGGACGAGGAACTGGTCCTGTACAACCAGCTCGCGGCCATCCTCGAGCAACGTGTCCTCAAGCCCGATCTGGTGGTATATCTGCAGGCCCGGACGGAAGTCCTGCTGCAGCGGATCCAATGGCGTGGCCGGTCCTTCGAGCAGGACATGGATGCCTCGTATCTGGATGCGCTGAACGGCGCCTATAGCTATTATTTTCACCACTACAAGGACTCGCCCCTGTTGGTGGTCAATACGGACAATCTGGACTTCGTGAACGTGCCCCGCGACTTCGATCTGCTGTTCGAGCAACTGACCGAAGAGTTTTCCGGGACACGCTACTTTGCCCCCGAATCGGGGTTCCAATCTCCCTGACGACCGGACGGAGCCGCCAGGGTCGCCCGGAGCCGCAGTCCCGGGCGCCGAAAGGAACGGCATGAATAGCAAGGGTAGTGGTGGCCGCACCGGACCTCGCACGCTCAGCCTGTTTGCGCGCAACAAGCGCAAGGGGGTGCGAACGGTCGTCCTGACGGCATATGATCTGACGAGCGCACGCATCGCGGCAGCCGGCGGCGTGGACGCGATCCTCGTCGGGGACTCGGTGGGCATGGTCGTTCTGGGACACGAGAACACACTGCCGGTGACGATCGAAGACATGATCCATCACTGCCGG
>JANTGJ010000103.1 GCA_024762975.1 Candidatus Krumholzibacteriia bacterium | reverse complement strand
GATCACGCCGATCGCGATGGAAGAGGGTCTTCGGTTCGCGATCCGCGAGGGCGGCCGCACGGTCGGCGCCGGCGTCGTGGCCAAGATCCACGAGTAGTCACTAGTATTGCGGCCCGCGCGGCAGCCTGACATTTTCAGGTCAGGTTGCCGTGGCGGTTCCGGAGTCGGTTCGCTAGGAGTCTGGTTAGATGCGGGACATCATCACCCTCGCTTGCGAGAAGTGCAAGATGAGGAACTACACGACAAAAAAGAACAAGCGTCTCCATCCCGATCGGGTGCAGTTCAAAAAGTTCTGCCCCAGGTGCAATCAGCACACGGATCACAAGGAGACCCGCTAGTTCGTGGAAACGAGCACCGCTTTGTAGCGGTGCTGGTGGGTATTGCAGGGGTATAGCTCAGTTGGTAGAGCATCGGTCTCCAAAACCGAGGGTCGCGGGTTCGAGCCCTGCTGCCCCTGCCACTTCATTGTTGCTTGAGCCGGGCCCCGGCGGGTCTGGTGAAAGTGAAAGGTCCTGGAAATGGTCGCGCGATTCAGTAATTTCATGCGGGAGACGACTCAGGAAATGAAACGGGTCTCATGGCCCGGAATGCATGAACTGAGAGAGTCTACCATCGTCGTTCTGGTGACTGTGGCTGTTCTCACGGTGCTCCTGTTCACGGTGGATAAGGTCCTCGACCTGGGGATCAAACAGCTCATCGCACTTGCCTAGCCGCCAGAGGTTAGCGGGCGACGAGTACGAAAGATTCGAGGTACCCCTGGAGATGGGAGTGGTGTCCTGTTTTCGGGGTGTACGTATGTCTGATTCTTGGGCTGGTGATGGGAGCCGCAAGTGTTTGATTCGGAAGAGAAGTCGGAAGACAAGCAGGCAGGTTCGGAAGAACTGGAGGCGATCGTAGCCGAGACGGCGGAGGAATCCGGGTCGGAAGTGGATGCTGACTCCATTGCCGCCGATTCGGCTGACGACCTGGACGGTGACGATCTGTTCTTCGATCTACCTGAGGAAGAGGTCGAGGCCGAGGCCGAGGTTGCGCCGACGGTCGAGGCCGATGTCTCCGATGACCTGCTGGCCGAGATCGGCGACGGTGATGACGATCTGTTGTCGGCTGTCGAAATCGAACTGAGCGCCGAGGAGCAGGCCGAGATCGAGCGCCGTGGGCGGATGAAGTGGTATGTCATTCACGCCAATACTGGCCACGAGAACAAGGTCAAGCGCAACATCGAGATGGCCATCAAGTCCAACCATATGGAGGGGCACTTCGGGGAAGTGCTGGTGGCCACCCAGGAAGTCACCGAGATGAAGAACGGCAAGCGCTCGACATCGAAGCGCAAGTTCTTCCCGAGTTACATCCTGGTCGAGATGATCATGAACAAGGAAACGCAGCACTTTATCAACAGCATTCCGGGCGTGACGCGGTTCATCGGCGGCACGCTTCTGAAGCCGCAGCCGATTACCCGGGAAGAGGTGGACCGCATTTTGGGTCGAATCTCAGCTCCGGACGAGGCTCGGGAGACCCTGGAGATCCCCTACGAGGTGGGCGACTCCGTCCAGGTCATGGACGGCCCGTTCACGGAGTGGATCGGCGTGATCAATGAGATCAATCACGACAAGGGCAAGCTGAAGGTCATGATCTCGATTTTCGGATCGGAGACCCCGGTGGAGCTGGACTTCCTGCAAGTGAAGTCCGTCTAGCTTCCCCGTTGTCTGGCGGTGGAGGGTTTTGTCTGGACCTGATACCGCTGCCTCGGTCGCATCCTCTCATGCGATCGCGGACGCACCATAGAGTAGGCCGAACGGCGCGAGCAAGTCGCGAAGGGATGTGGACTCCCTCTGCCTGAGCGAGCGGCGATGAGGCCGGCATACCGTTGGAAGGATAGGTCGACATGGCGAAGAAAGTCATGACGCAGATCAAGTTGCAGATTCAGGCCGGCAAGGCGAATCCCGCCCCTCCGGTGGGTCCCGCGCTGGGTCAGCATGGTTTGAACATCATGGAATTCTGCAATGCCTTCAATGAGCGCACCAAGGAGCAGATGGGTCTGGTGATCCCGGTGGTCATCAGTGTCTTCCAGGATCGAAGCTTCAGCTTCATCACCAAGACTCCGCCCGCTTCCGTGCTCATCAAGAAGGCGATCGGCCTGGATTCCGGCAGCCAGGAACCCGGCAGGACTTCCGCCGGTACGATTACCCGCGCCCAGTGTGCGGAAATCGCCGAGATGAAGAAGGAAGACCTGAATGCCGCTTCGGACGAGGCCGCGATGCGCATCATCGCCGGAACCGCCCGCAGCATGGGCCTGGATGTCATCTAGGACGGCAAGACTGCGAACACACGGCGTTGCGGATTTCCCGCGGCACCGGAGAAGAGAGCGGCTCGAAATCGGAATTCCAGCGAATTCGATGACCGTTCAATCGCAACTCACAGTCACTGGAGAACAATGAAATGAAGCACGGAAAGTCCTACAACAAAGCCAAGGAATCGTACGACAAGAACCAGGAGTACCCGCTCGACGAGGCCCTGGAAATCCTTGGCAAGTTCCCCCCGCTGAAGTTCGACCAGTCGGTCGAAGCGGCGTTCCGTCTGAACGTCAACCCGCGACACGCTGACCAGATGGTCCGCGGTACCGTGGTGTTGCCGAATGGAACGGGCAAGTCCGTTCGCGTGCTCGTGATCACTCGCGGGCCGAAAGAGCAGGAAGCGCTCGATGCCGGTGCCGACATGGTCGGAGCCGACGAGTACCTGCCCAAGATCAAGGACGGATGGACCGACGTCGACGTGATCATCGCCACGCCCGACATGATGGGTGAGCTGGGCAGGCTGGGCCGGATTCTCGGTCCCCGCGGCCTGATGCCGAACCCGAAGGTCGGAACCGTGACGATGGACATCACCAAGGCCGTCTCCGAGGCGAAAGCCGGTCGGATCGAGTATCGCGTCGACAAGTCGGGCATCATTCATGCCCCGGTCGGCAAGATCTCTTTCAGCACCGAGCAGCTTGCGGAGAATACCCGGACGTTGTTCAAGGAACTGCTCCGGGCAAAGCCGACCGCGGTCAAGGGCACTTACGTCAAGTCGGCATTCATGTCGGCGACGATGAGCCCGTCGATCCGCATCGAGGTCGGAAGCCTCACTGATTAGGGGAATTTGCCGCCGGAGTCGTACACTCCCGGTGGATAGATCGTTAGGAGTTGCCTCATGGCACGTCCCGAAAAAGTTGCCGAGGTAGAGAGGATTACCGAGAACCTGCAGGCTGCCCAGAGCCTGGTCATGGCTGATTACTCGGGTTTGACCGTAGCGCAGATGACCGAGTTCCGGAACAAGTGTCGGGAACAGAATGTCGCCTGTAGCGTGGTCAAGAATCGGTTGGCGCAGCGCGCCGCCGATGCCGCCGGAGTCGAGGTGATCAAGGACCATCTGAAGGGTCCGATCGCCATCCTCTTCGGACTCGAAAGTCAGATTGACCCCGCCAAGATCGCGGTCAACTTCGCCAAGGATAACAAGGCGATGGAGATCCGCGGTGGCCTGGTCGACGGAAATTACCTCGATGCCAACGAAGTGGTGGCCCTGTCCAAGGTGCCGTCGCGAGATGAGCTCATCGCCAAGATGATGGGCAGTATCAACTCGCCGGCGAGCGGCTTGACCATGGCTCTCAACGGTGTCGTCGCGGGCCTGGCCCGCGCCATTGACGCGGTTGCCAAGCAGAAAGCCGAAGAGGCTGCCTAGCTGGACCGCGCCCGAGTGTGAACGGATCCGCGCAATTTGCTGAAGAATTGCTGAAGAATTGCTGAAGAATTCGCGATCCGCAACCAGACAACCCACGGATGCCGCATTTGAACCGCGGATCCGATTTGCAAGGAGAAACGAGATGTCGGAAGTCAACCTGAGTGAGAACGCTGCCAAGGTCCTGGAGATGATCGAGGGCATGAGCATTCTGGAAGCCGCCGATCTGGTCAAGGCCATGGAAGAGAAGTTCGGTGTCAGCGCTGCTGCCCCCGTCGCAGTCGCGGCTGCCGGCCCGGCTGATGCCGCTGCCGAGGAAGTCAAGGACGAGTTCAACGTCATGCTGACGGGTGTCGGCGACAAGAAGATCCAGGTCATCAAAGAGGTCCGTGCGATCACGGGTCTGGGCCTGAAGGAAGCCAAGGCTCTGGTTGAGAGCGCTCCGACGGCCGTCAAGGAAGGTCTGCCCAAGGCCGAGGCCGAGGAGATCAAGACCAAGCTGGAAGAAGTCGGCGCAATCGTCGACCTGAAGTAGTCAGGTCCTGCGCCGGAAGCGGAGCCGAGAGCTTTCGCTTCAGGACGAATCCGTCGCCCCGCTCGGCTGCTGAATTGATTCAGAAATGCCGGGCGGGGCTTCGGGCCCGAATTGGATCCCCGTCGAGTGCTCCTGCGTGGGGCCGGCGGAGGACAAAACCGGTCATCTTACCTTCCGAGGAAGTGGTCCTGTGAAGAATATTTCCGTCGACAAGTTCACCGGACGCGTCAACTATTCGAAGCTCCACCACGATGAACAGATGCCGAACCTGCTGGCCGTCCAGCTGGATTCGTACAATGACTTCGTGCAGGCCGGAATCAAGACCGACGATCGCGACGAGAGCGGTATCGAAGGTGTGTTTCAGACGGTCTTTCCGATCGAATCGACGCGCGGGAATCTGGTTATGGAGTATATCTCCTACAAGACCGGCGAACCCAAGTACGGGATCGAGGAATGCCAGGAACGCAGTTTGACCTTCAGCGTGCCGCTGAAGGTGCGCCTACGCCTGGTCGTCAAGGAAGAGGCCGAGGGGTCATCCGATGAGATGATGATCCGCGACATTCAGGAGCAGGAAGTCTACCTGGGTGAATTGCCCACCATTACGGACAAGGGAACCTTCCTGATCAACGGTGCCGAGCGCGTAATCGTTTCGCAGCTGCACCGTTCGCCGGGCGTCTTTTTCAGTGACGAAACCCATCCCAACGGCCGCCAGCTTTTCCGCTCGCGGATCATTCCCTACCGCGGCTCCTGGGTCGAGTTCACGACGGATATCAACAATCTGCTGTACGTCCACATCGATCGGAAGCGGAAGCAACCGGCGACGCTGCTGTTGCGCGCGCTGGGATTCCAGACCAACGAGGAAATCATCGAGCTCTTCCACAAGGTCGAGACGGTGAAGATCCCGAAGCCGGGCACCAAGAAATATGCGCACCTGGAAGAGACCCTCGAAGGTCGCATCCTGGCCGCGGACGTACTGCGTGCGGACGAGGAAGAGCCTTTCGCTCAGGCCGGCGCCATCATCGATGCCCTGCTGCGGGAAAGTCTGCTGACCAGTGGTCTGAAAGAGATGAAGCTGGTCGCCGAGGGCGAGGTTGCGCTGAATGAGCCGAGCCTGATCCTCAATACCCTGCGCAAGGACCCGACCAGCAATCAGGACGAGGCGCTGCGCCGGCTGTACAGCCTGTTGCGTCCGGGCGATCCTCCGAACGAGGAAGTCGCCCGCGCCATGTTCGAGCGCCTGTTCTTCAACGACAAGCGTTACGACCTGGCCGAGGTCGGTCGTTACAAGATGAACCGACGACTGGGTCTGGATGTCGATCCGAAGACGACCACGCTGACGCCTGCGGATTTTCTGGCCATCATCCACGAGATGATCGCCCTGTTCCTGGGCAAAGCCGAGCTGGACGACATCGATCACTTCGGCAACCGCCGCATTCGATCGGTGGGAGAGTTGCTGGCCAACCAGTTCAGTGTGGGCCTGTCGCGCATGGCTCGCATCATCAAGGAGCGGATGAATCTGGCGGACAAGGAGAAACCGATCAGCCCGGCGGACCTGGTCAATGCCCGTACCGTTTCGGCCGTGATCCAGAGTTTCTTCGGCAGTTCGCAGCTGAGCCAGTTCATGGATCAGACCAACCCGCTCAGTGAGTTGACGCATAAGCGGCGTCTGTCGGCTCTTGGACCGGGCGGTTTGCACCGCGACCGGGCCGGCTTCGAGGTGCGCGATGTGCACTACACTCACTACGGCCGCATGTGTCCGATCGAGACGCCGGAAGGCCCGAATATCGGCCTGATCGCCTCGTTGGCGACCCACGCGCGGATCAACCACTTCGGTTTCATCGAATCTCCGTACCGCAAGGTCGTCAAGGGCGTCGTCTCGAATAAGACGGAATACCTGACCGCGGATCAGGAGGACGAGGTCACCATCGCGCAGGCCAACGCGCCGGTCGATGCGAAGGGCAACTTCACGGGGGGGCGGGTGTTGGCCCGCTTCATGGGCGAGTATCCCATGGCCAAGCCCAGCGAGATCGACTTCATGGACGTTTCGCCGAAGCAGATCGTTTCGGCGGCGGCGTCCCTGATCCCGTTCCTGGAACACGACGATGCCAACCGTGCCCTGATGGGGTGCAACATGCAGCGGCAGGCCGTGCCCCTGTTGCGTACCGATTCGCCGGTCGTGGGCACCGGCATGGAAAAAAAGGTCGCCATCGATTCGGGTGCCGTGGTGGTCGCGGAGGCCAACGGTGTGGTCGAAGCGGCTACGGCCGATACGATCGTGATCCGTTACGACGATCCGGACAAGGTCGCCAGCGAAAGCTTTTTCGACCAGGGTGGGGTGAAGGAATACCGGTTGCGCAAGTTCAAGCGCAGCAACCAGGACACCTGCTACAACCAGAAGCCTCTGGTGCGTCCGGGAGAGAAGGTCAAGAAGGGCCAGCCCATTGCCGACGGCCCCTGCACCCAGGCCGGTGAGCTGGCCCTGGGGCGCAATCTGCTGGTCGCGTTCATGCCGTGGGGTGGCTACAACTACGAGGATGCCATTCTGTGCTCCGAGAAGTTGGTCAAGGAGGACGTCTACACTTCGTTGCACATCGAGCAGTTCGAGCTGCAGGTGCGCGACACCAAGCGTGGTGTCGAGGAAGTGACCCGGGAGATTCCGAATGTGGGCGAGGAAGCCCTGGCCAACCTGGACGAGGACGGTGTCATCTACCCCGGCGCCCGCGTACGGGCCGGTGATATCATGGTCGGTAAGGTCACCCCGAAGGGCGAGACCGAGCTGAGTCCTGAAGAGAAGCTTCTGCGCGCGATCTTCGGTGAGAAGGCCGGCGACGTGAAGGATGCTTCGCTGAAGGCGCCTCCGGGAATGGACGGGATCGTGGTCGGCGTGAACGTGTTTTCGCGCCAGGATCGCACCACGCGTTCGAAGAAGGAAGAGAACCGGCAGCTGGATGCGCTCAAACGCCGCCGCGATCGTGACATGAACAAGATCAACAAGCTGGCCCAAGAGCGTCTGACCGAGCTCTTCCTGGGTCAGAAGGCGCATCACATCATCGACGCCAACACGGGCGAAGTGTTGCTCAAGTCCGGCCGCAAGTTCACCAACCCGGTGCTGGCGGAAATGGACTTCAACGCAATCCACTGGGGTCTGCCGCTGGTGGCCGATGAAAAGCAGGATACGCGGATTCGTTCCGTGTTCGAGGCGGCGGCTCGCGAACGCGACCGCATCGAGGTCGAGTACGAAAAGAACTGCGAACGGGCGCTGCGCGGCGACGAGCTGCACCCGGGCGTAGTCAAGCTGGTGAAGGTCTACGTGGCCCGGCGACGCAAGCTGTCCGTCGGTGACAAGATGGCCGGCCGGCACGGGAACAAGGGTGTCGTCTCGAAGATCATGGCCGAAGAGGACATGCCCTACCTGAGTGACGGAACCGCAGTGGATATCGTCCTGAATCCGCTGGGTGTGCCGAGTCGAATGAACCTGGGGCAGATTCTCGAGACCCATCTGGGCTACGCGGCCTCTGCCGAGGGTGTCAAGATCATGACGCCGGTATTCGATGGAGCCCGCATCGACCAGATCAAGGAAGCCCTGGTCGAAAAGGACCTCGACCCCAGCGGCAAGAGCGTCTTGTACGATGGTCGGACCGGCGAGCGTTTCGACAAGGAAGTGACCGTCGGCGTGATCTACGTTCTGAAGCTGCATCACCTGGTCGAAGAGAAAATCCACGCCAGGTCGATCGGCCCGTACAGTCTCGTGACCCAGCAGCCGCTGGGCGGCAAGGCGCAGTTTGGTGGCCAGCGCTTTGGTGAGATGGAAGTCTGGGCGCTCGAGGCCTATGGCGCCGCCAACTGTCTGCAGGAAATGCTGACCGTGAAATCGGACGACGTGACGGGCCGTTCGCGCATCTACGAGGCGATCGTCAAGGGCGAGAATCCTCCCGAGCCGGGGATTCCCGAGTCCTTCAACGTGTTGATGAGAGAACTCCAGAGCCTGTGCCTGGATGTGAACCTCGAAAGCGCCAACTAGCTGGAAACCTTGGATCCGGCGGTGGCCCCCGGGGCCCCGCAAGGAGGATAATACATGCTCGGCCAGACGATTCGTGACGAAGCCCACGTTTCCGGCGACTGCAACGCGATCATGATCCAGCTTGCTTCGCCGGACAAGATCCGCGAATGGAGCTATGGCGAAGTCACCAAGCCCGAGACGATCAACTACCGCACGTTCAAGCCGGAAAAGGACGGTCTTTTCTGTGAGCGTATCTTCGGTCCGGTCAAGGACTGGGAGTGCAACTGCGGCAAGTACAAACGCATCCGCTTCCGCGGCATGGTCTGCGACAAGTGCGGTGTGGAAGTCACCCAGAGCAAGGTGCGTCGCGAGCGACTCGGCCACATCGAGTTGGCCGTGCCCATCGCGCACATCTGGTTCTTCAAGGGCCTGCCCAGCCGGATCGGTCAGTTGCTGGCCATGAAGGTCAAGGACCTCGAACGCATTCTCTACTACGAGTCGAGTGTGGTCATCGAGCCGGGCAACACCGAGCTGCAGGTCGGCGACGTGATCAGTGACGAGGAATGGTGGGATCTGAAGGAGGAGCACCCCGATTGGGAGTGCACCATGGATATGGGCGCCGACGCCGTTCGTCAGTTGATGGCCAATCTTGATCTGGAAGCCCTGAATCAGGAATTGCGTGCGCAGGTGAAGGTCGAGACTTCCGTGCAACGGAAGAAGACCACCCTCAAGCGCCTGAAGATCATTGACGCCTTCCTGGGCAGCAACAACCTGCCGGAATGGACCGTCCTGGACTGTGTGCCGGTGCTGCCGCCGGATCTGCGTCCGTTGGTGCCCCTGGATGGCGGCCGCTTCGCGACTTCGGATCTGAACGATCTGTATCGCCGGGTCATCAACCGGAACAACCGCTTGAAGAAGCTGATCGAGATCAAGGCCCCCGGTGTGATCCTGCGCAACGAGAAGCGGATGCTGCAGGAGGCCGTGGACGCCCTGTTCGACAACGGCCGGCGCTCGCGAGCGGTCAAGGGACAGGGTAATCGTCCGCTGAAGTCGCTCAGTGACATGATCAAGGGGAAGAAGGGTCGCTTCCGGCAGAACCTGCTGGGCAAGCGCGTCGACTACTCGGGCCGTTCGGTCATCGTCGTCGGCCCCGAGCTGAAGCTGTATCAGTGCGGTCTGCCCAAGAGCATGGCCCTGGAGCTGTTCAAGCCGTTCATCATCCGGATGCTGGAAGAGAAGGGCTACGTCCAGACGGTCAAGAGCGCCAAGAAGCTGGTCGAGCAGGAGCGCCCCGAGGTCTGGGATATCCTCGAGGAGATCATCAAGGATCACCCGGTCCTGCTGAACCGTGCACCGACGCTGCACCGGCTCGGTATCCAGGCCTTCGAGCCGGTACTGATCGAGGGCAAGGCGATCCGCATTCATCCGCTGGTCTGTACCGCCTTCAACGCCGACTTCGACGGTGATCAGATGGCTGTGCACGTGCCGCTGGGTTACGAGGCGCAGTTGGAGTCGCGCCTGCTGATGTTGGCTCCGCTGAACATTCTCTCGCCGGCAAGTGGCGAGCCCGTCGCCTCGCCGAGCCAGGACATGGTTCTGGGCTGCTACTACCTGACCCTGGCTCGCAACGGAGCCCGGGGAGAGGGCAAGTCGTTCAGCAGCAAAGCCGATGCATTGGCTGCGTTTGAGGCCGGCCTGATCGAGAAGCACACGCTGATCAAGGTGCGCATGGGGGCGGAACTGGGCATGCTCGAGACGACCATCGGCCGCCTGATCTTCAATGAGATCCTGCCCGATGCGATGGGTTATGTGAACAAGCCCCTGAACAAGAAGGCGCTGTCCAATATCGTGGGCGAGGTGCATGCCAAGCTGGGGATGACCGCCTGCATGGAGTACCTGGATCGTCTGAAGGAGCTGGGCTTCTACCACGCCACCGAGGGCGGTATCTCGATCGGGATCGACGACATCATTGTTCCGCCCGAAAAAGAAGAGATCATCGCCGAGGCGCAGCGCATCGTGGATGGCTACGTGCGTGATTATCGCGACGGCGTCATCACCAACCGCGAGCGCTACAACAAGGTGATCGACAAGTGGACCCAGGTGACGAATGAGGTCAAGGACCGCATGTTCGAGCACCTGAGCGAGGATGACCAGGGCTTCAACCCGGTCTACATGATGAATGCATCCGGCGCCCGGGGCTCGGCGGACCAGATCAAGCAGTTGGCGGGTATGCGTGGCCTGATGGCCAAGCCGCAAAAGAAGATCACCGGTGGTTTCGGTGAAATCATCGAGCAGCCCATTATCGCGAACTTCCGCGAGGGCCTGACGATGCTCGAGTACTTCATTTCGACTCATGGTGCTCGCAAGGGACTGGCCGATACGGCCCTGAAGACCGCTGATGCCGGTTACCTGACTCGTCGCCTGGTCGACGTGGCGCAGGACATCGTGGTCAGTGAGCACGACTGCGGTACGTTGCGCGGTGTCGAGATCGCAGCCCTGAAAGAGGGCGAGAAGACGATCGAGTCCCTCGCCGAGCGCATTCTGGGCCGGGCTACCGCCGAGGATGTCCTGGACGGCAACGGAGATGTCATTGCCGAGGCCGGAACCCTGCTGGATACCGACCTTTGCGCAAGGATCGAGGAGTCCGGCATCCAATCGGTGCTGATGCGGTCGGTCCTTACCTGCGAGAGTCGCCACGGTGTTTGTGCCCTTTGCTATGGCTACAACCTGTCCGAGCACAAGCTGGTGGATATCGGCGAGCCCGTGGGGGTCATGGCCGCCCAGTCGATCGGTGAGCCCGGCACGCAGCTGACCCTGCGAACCTTCCATATCGGTGGTACAGCCAGCCGTATTGTCGAACAAACGACCAAGAAAGCGGCGGCGCCCGGCAAGATCGTCTTCAATGACGAGGTCAAGCTGGTCAAGAATTCAGAAGGCCAGATGGTCTCGATCGGCCGGAAGGGCGAGATCAGCCTGGTCCTGGATTCCGGGATCACCCGCAGCCAGATGACCGTTCCCTATGGCGCCATCGTGATGGCCAAGAACGGCAAGAAGATCAAGGCCGGCGATCCCATTTTCGAGTGGGACCCGTTTGCCGACTTCATCCTCTGCGAGGATGCCGGTATCGTAGCCTTCAGTGGGATCATCGAGGGTCTGACGCTGAGCGTTGATCTGGACGAGAAGACCCGCATGAAGCAGCCGGTGATCACCGAGAGCGCCGACAAGTCGGTCAACCCGGCGATCCAGATCGTTCACAAAAAGACCGGTAAAAAGCTGGCCGAGTACATCCTGCCGACAGGCGCATTCCTGCTGGTCGAGGACGGTCAGGAAGTGCCGGTGGGTACGCAGCTGGTCAAGATTCCGCGTGAAGTCACCCAGTCGGGTGATATCACCGGTGGTCTGCCGAGAGTGGCCGAGCTCTTCGAAGCCCGTCGACCGCGCGAGTCCGCCACGGTGACCGAGTTGGATGGCGTGGTCGAGTTCCGCGGCACCACGCGCGGTCAGCGCAAAGTGGCCGTGGTCGGTGAGGGCGGTGTCGAAAAGGAATACACCATTCCGCACGGCAAGCACGTACGGACCTACGAGGGAGAGCATGTGTTGGCCGGGGATCGTCTGACCGAGGGCCCGATCAACCCGATGGACATCCTGTCCATCAAGGGTGTGGGTGAGGTGCAGAAGTACCTCGTCAACGCGGTGCAGGAGGTCTACCGTCTGCAGGGCGTGAAGATCAACGACAAGCACATCGAAACGATCGTTTCGCGGATGCTGCGCAAGGTCCTGATCATGAATCCGGGCGATGCTCCCTTCCTGGAGGACGAGCAGATCTCGAAGCAGGACGTCGAAGCCGCCAACCGCGAGATCTTCAAAAAGAACATGCAGTTGCGTGCCCAGGGTGAGCCCGAACTGGAGCCGGCCGTTTTCGAGCCGTTGCTGTTGGGCATCACCAAGGCGAGTCTGACTACGGACAGCTTCATCAGTGCTGCCTCCTTCCAGGAGACGACACGGGTGCTGACGGACGCGGCGACGCGCTCGAAGCGGGATGAGCTGCGGTCACTCAAGGAGAACGTGATCATGGGGCACCTGATCTCCGCGGGTACCGGCCTGAACGAGTTCAAGCATTTGGCCGTGGACGAGCCGACCGAGGAGGACAGCCTGATCGTGGAGGGCATCTACCAACACGAGATGGCCGAGGCCGCAGCTGCGGCTGCCGCGGAAGTTGCGGCAGAAGCGGAGGCTGAGGCGGCCGCCGGCGAGTAGCCGGGCCTTGGGTCGACATCGGATCGGGTGGATTTTGGGATTCAACTCCTGAAATCCACCCGTTTTTCATGTAAAATCGCTACCAGGTACAATTTCCTGCAGGTTTCCTTGACAAAAGACATACCCCCTCTTACTATTCCCCGTCCAGCATGGCAGCCCCGACGGCTGCCGTACTGTTTGTTTGCGAGCGAAGCCCGCTTGTTTGCGATCATCACGCATTCTGGGTTTTGTCCACGAATTCAGGAATCGCGCCCGGTTACGGCAGCTTTCCAGCGCCAGCCGCGGCAAGATAGCGGGAGAATTACGTTGCCGACACTGAATCAGCTGGTACGCAAGGGTCGCAAGGCCCAGGTCAAGAAAAGCAAATGCCCCGCCCTGCAGGCCTGTCCGCAGCGCAAGGGTGTTTGCACGCGCGTCTATACCCAGACGCCCAAGAAGCCGAACTCGGCCCTGCGAAAGATCGCGCGTGTCCGGTTGACGAATGGCATCGAAGTGACGGCCTACATTCCTGGCGAGGGTCACAACTTGCAGGAGCATAGCATCGTGCTGGTGCGCGGTGGCCGTGTGAAGGATCTCCCGGGTGTCCGTTACCACATCATTCGTGGAACGCAGGATGCCTCCGGTGTGGATGATCGCCGGAAGGGTCGCTCGAAGTACGGCGCCAAGCGCCCCCGTAGCTAGAGAAACGGCTGCTTGAAACAAGTCTGTCGGCAAATTTGCCGGCGCAGATGGTGGAAGAACCACCCAGGAGTAAAAGAAGATGTCGCGACGCAGGTCTCCCGAGAAGCGTGAACTGGCTCCGGATCCCCGATTTGGTGATCTGATGGTAACGAAGTTCATCAATTACTGCATGAAGGACGGCAAGCGCAGCGTCTCTGAGAAATCTTTTTATTCCGCCCTGGAAATGATC
>JANTGJ010000102.1 GCA_024762975.1 Candidatus Krumholzibacteriia bacterium | reverse complement strand
GAAGTCGATTTCCTCGTCGATCCGCTCGGCTTCGGCTCCTTCGACCCGGCGTCCGCAATGACCGACACGAATGGTCGCGCAGCTTCGAATTTCATACCAACCGAACAGGCGGGCCTGGTCTCATTCCGGGCCGAAGGATCCGGCCTGCGGCCGGCGGCCGCCGACCTGCAACTGGGCGACCTGTTTCTGGTCTCCGATCCGGCCTGGTACGATGAGCCCGCTGACCACCAGACCTTTGCCGAAACGGATTTGACCGCCGTCGTCGTAGACAACACCGCCGACGAACTGCGCCTGGACATTCCTTTCTCTCCCGGCATCGGCGGCATGCAGATGCACGTGCTGTTCGAGACCGAATGGAACGCCGATGGCGGCAGTGCCGACGCCTGGAGCCAGCCGGTTCGGTACGGCCACGACGATCTTCCCGACTACACCTTGACAGCGAAGCTCTTCGACAATGGATGGGCCGAGTTGCGGGGCTGGCAGAACGGTACCTTGGACAACTGGTGGAATCCGGAAGCGGCCGAGGGAGGCGACTTCGGCGGCACCGCTGCCAGTGTCGGCGCCTGGGTCACGCGCAACGGAGGCAACATCAGCATCCGCATTCCCTGGACCCCGTTCGACAAACTCGGGGGGCGCCCCGATTCGATGCGCATCGAGGTCTACGTTACCCAGGACGACAACGGGACCAAGCGCTCCGCTTTCGACTCGGTGCCGTCCGATGCGACGACGAATCTCGATTTTGATCTCTACGCCCCCGGGGACGGCGATTGGGATATCGCCGAGGAGACCGTGACTCTTTCCGCGTGGAGCTCACCCTACACCGTCAAGACCGACTTTCCCGCTCCTCCGGAAGTGGACGAAGTGACCGTCGCCCCCACCGAAGTGACGGCCGGTGACATGATCACCCTGTCCGCCCGGATCAGCGATGCCGGCGACGGAATCGGCGATGTTCTGGCCGACCTGAGCGGGATGGGCGGTGGTGCGTTGACCCGCATGTACGATGACGGCGACAGCCAACATGGTGACCTGACCGCGGACGACGGCATCTTCAGCCTCAGTACGCTGGTTCCGGTCGACAACGCCGGAGGTACGCAGGCACTGGCCGTTCGCGCCTACGATGCCGCGAATCTTTCGTCCGCTGCGGGCGAGACCGAGTTGGATGTCGCAGCGATCGTCGAGCCCATCCTCTACGTCGAGGACGCGATCGGCGATGACCATGGCCCGAATCAGCCCGGGGTGCGCGGCAAGTACTACACCTATCCGACCAACCTGGTTTTCGTGGAAGGTGCCTTCGATATCGAGAGTCTGACCGTCTTCGAGACCCGTCAGATCGTCGGCGGCGAGTCGATCGAAATGATCGCTTTCCAGGTCAAGATCGGCGACTTCCCCGACCCGGCCGACGCCGGTACCGCGGACTGGAACCCCGATCACGCGGATCTGAACATCCAGAAGCTGGACATCGTGATCGACAGCGCACCCGGCGGCGCCACCGAGTCGTTGCCCAACCGACTGGCAGCATTCCAGTCCTGGGATGCCTGGGACTACGCCATCATCATGGACGGCTGGTTCAAGGCCCTGGTTCCTTCGCTGGGCCAAAACACGACCGACTCCTGGCGTTCGAACGCCCTGACCACCGACAGCGATATCATCCTGCGCAGCGACCCGGAACTGGACACCGTCACCGCGCTGGTCTCCAAAGAAGCGCTGGGTGCCCCCACGGCCGAGCAGATCCGCTCGTGGGACATCGCCGTGTGCATGGGCAGCCACGACTTCGGGGGAGAAGAGGTACTCGGCGGGATTCGCTGGGTGCACGCCAACCGGAGTGAGTGGCAATTCGGCGGCGGCTACCGCGACGACGGCGACAACATTGATTCGAACCTCCTTGATCTGCTGTTGATCCCGGGGACGGGCAAGGAACCCGGTCGGTCACAGGAAGAGATCATGGACTACGATTCGGACGAGGCCCGCGAACGCAAGGAAGCGGGCAAGACCAGCGTGGCGATCGAAATGAGCGCCTTCGTCGATACCGGCCCGCCGGTGATCGATACCGGCGGCGACGGCTCCATTGTCACCCAGGTCTATCCCCTGAGCGAGTCACCGCTGGCACTCGCACTGAACATCAGCGACGACTTCCGGGTCGACGAAGCCACCTTCCGCTATCGCTCGACGGGCTTCTCGGGGGATGGTTGGGATCGGGAAGTGAAGATGGGCGATCTGGGCAACGATCTCTGGGTCGTGGACATCATGCCCAGCTGGCTGGACTCGAATCTGATCTATTCACCGGTCGACAGTACCCGCTACCTCGAATTCGAGGTTCAGGCGATCGACGGTTCGGACGAGGCCAAGGAATCGACCTCGCCGGTAACGACGTTGCAGATCTGGCCGGACAGTGATTGCCGCCAGCGCTCGGGAACGCTTACTGAGAGCCTGAGCCTGTTGCAGCAGGAGGGCTCGCGAATTTCGGTTTCTGAATTTCTGCGGCGCCAACTGGTGGCCAACCACATGAGCCAGGTCTGGACCGGACCCGAGGCATCGCCCGACACGATGGGTGGCGAGATCGAACTGGTCTGGGACCTCTGCCAGACGAACCGGGCGGCACAACGGGCGGCGGCGATCCCTCCGGCCGACGCGATCGGTGTTTTTCGCGACGTATTCCTGTCGACGCGCGATTCGCTGGGCGGCTGGTTGGACTACACCGACCGCACGCCGCGGCCGTTCGAGGTCTCCCTGCACTACCCGCAGGTACAGATACCGGGCGGTGTCGACGAGAACAAACTGGCCCTGTACCGATATAACGCTCCAGCCAACCGCTGGTCGCTGGTCGGCGGTCATGTCGCGGCCCACGGAAATACGGTCACCGCGCAGGTCGACCGGCCGGGCAGCTACGGAGTATTTTATGCCGACGGCCTCAATTACGATCGCGGCGAGGTGATCAGCGGGATCACGGTTTCGCCGAATCCGTTCTCACCCAACGGCGATGGACTCTACGACGAGACAACCGTTTCGTTCTTCCTGACCGAGGCCGCAAGTGTGACGGTCGAGATCTACAACATTGACGGCATCCGCAAGAAAGTCCTGGAAGACACTTTCGAGTACGCGGGTGACGAACTCGAGGGCGGTGCCCCGCTGCGGGTACCTGGACTGATCTGGGACGGCACCGATCTGGCGGGACAACCGGTCCCCTATGGAATCTACATCATGCGCGTGATCGCCAAGTACGGAATCCCCGGCAACGAGCGATACGTGCGCAGCAACCATTCCCTGGCGGTGATCAAATGATGCGGCGGCAAATCCTGCTGGGATTGACCCTGCTGGCGATGGTGCTGGCGGCTCCCGCGGAAGAGGCTTTCGCCGACTTCCGGCATCCGCGGATGGGAGCCCGCCCGCGCGCGCTGGGCAGCGCCTTCGTTTCCCTGGCCGATGACGCGAACGCGACCCACTGGAACCCGGCCGGCTTGACGCAGGACTCCCGAACCAGCTTCATGGCCACTCGCCACTGGCTGTACGGCCTGTCCGAGATCAGCAACGACTACCTGGCGTTGGACCTGCCCCCTTTGGGCCCGGCGCATCTGGGTGTCAGTTGGGTGCATCTGGGGATCGATGATCTCTACTCCGAGGACACCTTGAGCCTCGGCCTGGGCTTCGAGATGCCGGGCATCGAGGGCCTCTCGCTGGGGTTGGCGGGCAAGGCGTTCCTGCTCGACGCTCCCGGCTACGAGCAGTACAACGACCCGAACTACGGAGGCGGTGACCACGACTGGTCCTTCGATCTCGGGTTCCTCTATCGCAACCGCCCCGAATGGTCGCTCGGAGGCGTGATCTACAACGTCACGTCCCCCACGCTGCAGTTGATCAGTTCGACGGCCGACCCGGACCCGGTCTACACCGAATGGGCCGTGGGCGGCAGTTACCTGTTCCGCGAGACGTTGCTGGTGACGGCCGATTTTCGTGATCGCGACGGGGTCTGGGACGACATCCTGATGCACGGCGGCGCCGAGATCTGGTTCTTCGACGCGCTCGTGTTGCGCGCCGGACTGGACCGCAATCTGGTCACGATGGGCGCGGGCCTGCAGGACAAGCACTGGCAAGTGGACATTACCCTCGAAACGCAGAAGGAACTGGGCAACGTCTACATGCTCTCCTTCACAGTCAGGAACTGAGGATGCGGGTGATCCGGAGCAACCAATCGAGCCGACGGCGCGGGGCCTGGCGCAAAGCCGCCTCCGCCGTCGTTGCCGTATCGTTGACCACGGCGCTGGTCCAGCCGGTCGTGGCAGCCAACAAGATCGAGGGCTACTACGAGGCCGAGATCAACAGCGAGAAGAATTCCAAGGTCTGGCAATTCGGCATACCCGGTGATGGCGGAATGCCGCGCCACTACGCCGAACTGAAATTCTGGTCCTATCCGTCGGAGGGCTACGAAGTCTTCGCCAAGCTGCGCGCCCACGCCAATCGCGACGACGATCGCACCGACGCCGTGGACTACTACCACCCCCCCTGGTACAGCGGTGAGGGGCACATCAAGCTGCGCGAGAACCACTACGAGGCCTACCTCTTCTACCGCCAGAGCCGGTTCTACATCAACGATGAGCCGTTGCTGCGCCTGGTCGACGACAACGCGGTCAAGAACGATTCCTGGGGCCCGCAGGCCCAGGGCGTCCGCTTCGATTTCTGGGAAGTCGATTTCCTGGGCCAATTGGGCGGCACCTTCATCATGAGTGACAACGGCGGCACCTTTCAGCTCGACGGAGTCGGCATCGCCAATGGCGACAACGCGTGGATATCCCGCCTGCGGCACAAGACCTGGGGCGGCCGGCTCGAATCGGGCCTGATGTTCCTGCGCAAGGACTGGACCAATCGCGACTATCCCGACCGTCAGGCGATCATGTACAACACCGTCTATTCGGCGGATATCGCATTTACCCCCCGCGGTCTGGCCCCCACCGGCCTGATGCTGGGCCCCGTGAATCTGGAGCAGTCGAGGTTCACGGCGCAGTACGCCTACAGCTACCGGCCCTTCCATTACGAGATCGAAAATGCCCCGAACGACGTGCCGCGGGCCTACTCGCTGGAATTGCGCGACATCCATGTGGGCGACGTTACATTGCACTCGTGGTACAACGACTTCGGTGAGGATTTCCGTTCCTACATGTCGAGCCGCTTCGAGGAGAATGCCGAAGTCAACCGGATCCAGAATCACACCGAGGCGATCTGGCTGGTGCCCAAGAAGGCCGTCACGGCCAAGGTGACCCACGACCGCTATCGCTGGCGAAAGAACCTGAACGAGGAGCCGGGCGGTCTGCGGCCCTCCACGTCATGGTACGGTGAGCTCTACATGGAGTACATCAACGGATTCAAGTCACGCTTCGCCTACAGCCAGTGGCGCGGCTACGACGCCGATGACTACGTGCGGGACTTCTATACCTATCCGAACTGGTTCGGCGAGATCTCGGTCGAAAATTTCCTGGCCAAGATCCGCATGCAGGCGCGCGTCAAGGACGCGGGCACTTTCCGGCAGGTGACCGTCTTCGGGTTCGACATGAACGTGAACCTGACCGAACGCCTGAAGGGTTACCTGCGGGCCATGAACGTCAATGAGAACGCGGAGGCCCGGCACACGCTGTTCATGCAGCTGAAGTACGACATCGGCTGGGGTTCGGAAATCTATTTCGAGTACGGGGATCCGGGTCAGTCGGACAATCTCGCGTACACCGACTGGTTCGTGAACGAGGGCAGCGGCGACAACCTGCGGGACCGCTACAAGCTGCTCTTGAAGGCCTGGTTCTGATCCGTTCACCGCGGAGGTGCGGGCCACGGCGGCTCGCGCGTCCGGACTCCGTCCCGCCGGCGGGACGATCGAGACATACAGGGAGTAGGCAATGAGAATGGGCAACTGCATGCCAACGAAGATCCTCCTGACGATCCTGCTGACCGCAGCGTTCGGGGCAACGACCGGCGCCGCACCCAGCGGCGGACAGGACGGCGTCTTATTCACCCTCAGTTCGCCGGGAGCAAACCAGGTGTTCCTGGCCGGTGACTTCAACGGGTGGAACGCCACGGATCTGGCGCTGGCGAAGGACAAGAACGGACTCTGGTCGGTGACCGTGAATCTGGATCCGGGCCAGTACGAATACAAGTTCGTCGTGGACGGCCAGTGGCAGGAAGATCCTGACAATCCCGAGAAGAAGTCCGACCCCTTCGGCGGATCCAACTCCCTGGTGACGGTACGGGAGGACGGCACGGTCCTGTCGGCGGCGGCTCCGGTTGTGAAACCCTCCCCGAACCGACCCCAGGCAACCTCGACCCGCGGTGATGCCCAACTCGGGCGTCCCCGCGCTGTCGAGGGCGGCATCCTGTTTACCTGGGCCGACTCCGGAGCCGGCTCCGTTTTCCTGGCCGGCTCCTTCAACGAATGGAATGCCTCGGCGCTACCCCTGACCCAGGGCTCGAACGGCGTCTGGAGCATCGTCCATCCCCTGCCCGCCGGAAAGCACGAGTACAAGTTCGTCGTCGACGGCGCCTGGTTCGCCGATCCGGAGAATCCCGAGACGCAGGCCGATCCCTACGGCGGCGCCAACTCCCTGGTGACGCTCGATGACGACGGCAATCTTGTTGCCGCGGCGGAAACCCCGGCCGACGCTTCGGCCCAGGACACCTTCAGTGCCAACACGACGCTGAATGCGCGAGTGAACATGAACGGCCGCTACCTGACCCGTTTCGAGGTGGCCCGCGGCGTCTATGGTGACCCTCGGTACCGGATGCAGCGCCCTCTGCAGACGGTCGACCTGAACTTCCTGACGCAGGTCAGCGACGTGACCGAATCGATGTTCCGCATGCGCCTGGATAGCGGCCAGAACATCATCCAGAACAACATCGCCGCCTTCCTGGATGAGGCCTATTTGCGGGTTGATCCGGGTGCGTTCCGGCTCAAGGCCTACTGGAACCAGGAGATGTTCACCGGCGAGGATCCGATGCGCATGGGCGGCGACCTGGACTTGCCGGGCACCATCGGTCCGGATCATCTCGGCTATGGCAAGGGAACGGTCGGTTTCCTGTTCGAAGCCCGGCCCTTCGGCGCCCGATTGCGCGCCTTCTTCGCCAACGTCTACAACGACGACTACTACAACGACCCCGATCTGTTCGACAATACCGGCGAAGACCGAATCGGAGTGCGTCTGTCCCGCTCCCTGGGCCCGGTGACGATCGGCCTGCCGGCCTATATCGAACGCTCCATGATCTCGTATCCCACCAGCGAATTGCAGGGCGACGAGAACGCCAGTATCCCGGCCTTCGACGAGTATTTTGAGAACCGCGGGGAGAACAGCGACAACTACCAGGTCGAGAGCCACCGCTATCACACCGGTCTGGACCTGGCGCTGCGATTGCGCGAGGACCTCACCCTGCGGGGCCAGGGCATCGTCATCGACGAACTGCAGTCCGTCGTGTGGGGAGACAAGGCGGGCCAGGGCGGCGGCGGCGAGGCCATCAGCCTGCCCTTCAACGAACGCGAGCAGGTGCGCTTCCGCACCCAGATCGAGTGGCAACCGGCGCCGAACCAGCAGTTGATGGCCCAGCACACCTGGGGCCGCACCTGGGGCGCAAAGCCCGAGCACCGGGCGTTGACCTGGCGATTCCTGAGTCAGGCCGAAGCCAACAACCGCGTCTACTTCGACATCGAGCCCGCCGCGCCCCAGATCGACCAGCGCTGGACCGAACTGGAGTACGACTTGAATACGGAGAGCCGCGACCTGAAATTCTGGCTGTGGCGCCTGGATCGGGACTACGACTACGCCGCGGTCGGCACGACGGCCCCCGGGGACGAAACGCGCACCATGGTCAACGAGACCAAGTGGTACCTGGCCGCCCTGTACGGCGGCGGCGACCGGGGCTCGGACGTCGGTCGATTCGAGTTCGAACTGGGATCCCACTGGACCAGCGGTGATCTGGGCCGCCCCCAGAGCGACTACTACGAATTGATCGCCCGTTACGACCTGGATCTGACCCGTCGTGTCGGCTTCATTGCGGACATCCGCTACATCAATTTCCCGAAGGGGCCCAACGGCGACGGCGGATTCCTCGTCTCCGAGAACCAGTACCTCGCGCCCTTCATCGGCCTGCGCTACCACCCGGTTCGCACGATGGAACTCGTGCTCGCCTACGGCGTCGACCCGGTTGATTTCTCGATCGACTACGCCGGCCGTGAAGTCGGCCGCTGGTGGTACCGTCAGCAGTACCTGTACGATCATCCGGATGCGACGCACCAGGACGCCGAGGCGTTCCTGTCCGACGCACGCATGATCACGCTGCGGGCCCAGGTCCGCTTCTAGTGCACCAGGAAGGATATTGGAAGATGTCGAACCCGAATCCCACCCGCTCCGGCCGTGCCTGGCGCTGGGCCGTATTGGTGATCCTGCTCGCCTTGGGGCTGACTGTCGCCGGCACCTACCTGTCCGGTTGCAGCTACTCGCGGATCCTGCGCAACCGCCTGCCCTCGCCGCACCGTGTCGACGACTTCGAGTACGCGGTGAAGTTCCAGTATGAAGCGCCCCAGGCCCGCAACGTGAATATCTGTGGGAACTGGGACGAGAACGGTTGGTGCGGTACGCAGGCCGCCGGCCGCTTCAACCACGAGATCGGCAAGATGCAGGATGACGACAAGGACGGCATCTGGGAGGCTGTCATTCCCCTGCGCCCCGGGCGGTACCTGTACAAATATGCAGTCGACTGGGGAATCCGCTGGGAGCACGATCAGAACAATCCGCTGGGCGAGGACGACAGCTACGGTGGACAGAATTCGATTCTGATTCTGCACTGACGCCGGATCCTGCACGGTAGAAAAAAGCGCCCCCCGCTCAGGCGGGGGGCGCTTTCGTTGGCAAACGACCGACTAACGGTACAGGCTCTTCAGGCTGTCCCAGCTGGTCTCGTCGGTGGCTACGACGCCACACTCGGCCGCGCTGTCATCCCAACCAAAGGTCAGGGTCGTCTCGGCGGCCAGCGAGTTGTCCACGGTGAAGGTGCGGTTGCCGACGCTTTCCCACGTCTCACAAGCATCCTTCTTGAATTTGAATTCGAAGGTCAGGGGGATGGCCATGCCGGCCTCGAAGGTCAGACAGGTCTGGTACAGGGAAGTACCGATCTGCGTGGCAGGAGCACCCACGCCCCAGTTGTCCAGCAGGTCGATGCTGCCCACGGCGCAGACACCGCCCGTGGTCGAAGCCTCGGCCAGGCAGACCTGCAGGCAGACGACCTTGTCTTCTTCGAGCGTACTGCCCAACCCGCAGGTGATCGGCAGGTTGTTCCAGCTCTGCGTATCCAGCGTCACGGCGGTGGTGCCGTCCGTAGGCAGGTTCACGACGCGATTGGGGGCGCCTTCCCAGGTCGCACAGCCGTCCTTCTTGAACTTGTACTCGAAAGTCGGGTTGCCGCCCGCAGCGAAGGTCACGGTACCTTCCCACAGCTCGCCACCGATATTCGTCAGATTCACGCCGGTGCCCCAGGCGCCGATCTCGGCAGCCGAACCGATGACACATACGTCGCCGGTGGTGGCCTCACCGCTCATGCAGATCTGGAAAGTCACGTCGATATCGTTGGGAGTCACATTCACTACGTTGTAGCGTTGCGGTCCCGGATTGCCAGCCTGATCGTTCAGCGGGTAGAACCCCGTGCCATCGCTCAGGTCCATGGCCGTAATGTCGATCTCGACCCAACTGGCGCCGAGCAGCATCGCCGCAGGAATCTGCGCCGTGTACTCGTCATTGGCACCGACATCACCATGGTAGGTCATCGTGGCGAAATCATTGCCTCCGATGTCGTTGGTGATGACCATATCCAACATGATTTCCGGGCCCTGGCCGGGCATATCCGTTACGGTCTCTTTCCATACCTGGGCATAGACGTCGATCGCGTTGCCGGGCGTCACGTTCGCGCCACTATTGGGCCACACATTGCCGGCCCAACCGATGACAGCCAGCGCATTGCCGGCCATCAGAACCATCGTGGCGATTGTCGCCAGCGTGATCATTTTCTTCATGGTTGCCTCCCTGAGGTGTGCAAGTTCGACAATACCGACCCGTTCGAGGCTCAGCACATCGTGGATCCGCTCCCTCGATCAACGAATCGTCGATCAAAAGGGAGCGGAAAATGGAGAATCCTTTGTGATTTTAGCACAATCTTTAGAATTGTGCATCTTTTTAATCGGAGCTATTTCATCAGAATCGCGCCGCTCATGCCCGGAAGCGTGACTTCCAGATCGGTGTCCCCGATGGCTACCGTAGCGTCGGTCACCAGGGTGCCGCCCGTCGCGCGCGGGAAAGCGTCCGGCCCGACGATCACCTTCATCCCAAAACGGTCCTTACCCGCCAGCCGTACCAGCTCATCTACCGGAAGGGTCAAGGTCACCGGCGAAGGCCCCGCGTTGAAAAGGCCAACCGCCAACCGGCCGTCCAGATCGCGCGCGAAGGCGTAACCTTTGCCCTCGGTGGCCAGCGCGGTGAAACCGCCGCGGCGCAGAACCTCGGTATCGCGGCGCAGACGCGTGATCTTTCCGTAGAAGTCGCGCAGAGCGACCTTCCGCGGATCCCCCTCGTAGCGCCAGTCGAAGGGACGGCGGCAGTCGGGGTCCTTGCCACCGACCATGCCCACCTCGTCGCCGTACCAGATGTGCGGCATGCCGACGTAGCTCATCGAGAACATCGCTCCGAGCATGAGTCGATTGACCGAGCCCGCCGAGGTCAGGAAGCGAATCGTGTCGTGGCTGTCCATCAGGTTCATCATCACCGCGACGGACTGCGGCGGGTACTGGAAGCGACCCGGGCTGAGCCGCTGATCGAAGTCCGCCGCACTGATCGAGCCCTTGCCGAAGAAATCCATCACCGGATCACGGAAGAACTTGTAGTTCATGGTCGAATCGAAGCAATGCGGGCCGATCCAGCGTCCGGCGTTGCCCCACAACTCGCCGACCAGCCAGCAGTCGGGCTTGATGGATTTGCAGCGCTCGTTGAATTCCTTCCAGAACCAGAACGGGACCTCGTTCGGGACGTCCAGGCGGAAGCCGTCGATGTCGTACTCGCCCAGCCACTTGTCGGCCACCGAAAGGCAGTAGTCGACCACCGCGTCGTTCGGCTCGGCGTTGCTGCGGTCCTCGATATTGTTCTCGTCGGCGTTGGGCCGGCTCAGATCGAAGTTCAGGTTGGGGTGCAAGCCAAAGCCCCACCAGCAATCGTAGTAGTCACTGGCATTGAACTCGCGGGACTGCGGCAACGGCCAGCGATGGAACTCGTACCAGTTGTAGTACTTGCTTTGCGGGCCGTTTTCGACCGCATCCCGAAACGCGAAATGCCAGTTTCCGGTGTGATTGAAGGCCACATCCACCACCACGCGAATCCCGTGATCGTGGCAATCGGCGACGAAATCCTTGAATTCCTGCTCGCCGGCGAAATGGGGATCGATCTTCAGGTAATCGACCGGATCGTACTTGTGGTTGCTCATCCCCTGGTTCAGCGGATTGAAGTAGATGACCGTTACGCCCAGATCGTTCAGATAGTCCAATTTCTGATCGATACCGGCGATGTCGCCGCCATAGAAGGAGAAGTAATCCGGCTTGCCATCGGTGCGATACGGGCTGCGCACCAGGCCGGCCACGTCGTACCAGTCCTTGACCAGGTGGAAATACTCACCGTTGGTCTTGCCGCCGGCAGGCAGTTTGTTGACGCCCTGGTACCAAGGCTCACTGAAGTTCGGATCATTGGATTTATCGCCGTTGGCAAAGCGATCGGGGAAGATCTGATAGATGACCCCGTCCTTCGCCCAGTCGGGGGTAAAGAAGGCCGGAAAATCCTCCCGGGTGTACGTGAAACCATCGCCAGGAGCATCGACGGTCATCCCGCGCGGCCCCAGATACTCGACCGTTCCGCCATCGTGATAGGCGATGACATACTCGAGGTGGGAGTCCGCGTTGTCCAACGTCACCCGAGTGCGATAGTACTGGTAGGCGGCGTCCTTCTCGACGGCCGGCATCGGGACCTCCTGACGCGCCTCCTCATCGATCCGGTAGACCAGGACCAGCTCTTCGACATCGTTCAGATGGGCACGCGCGGTAATCGCGATCTCTTTTTCGCTCAACGGGTTGCACGTCGAGTAGTCGAAGATCGGTTCGATATCATCACTATAGATTTTCCCGTCGCCCAGCTCGATCTCGATCGTCGAAAAGGACGAATCCACCTTCAGGATCGAATTCTGGCCGCCGAAACCGTCTTCCGCACCCTCCGGATTGGCCGGGTCCTGCTGCCAATTACCGTCCACGACGAATTTGTACTGGTAGGTGCCTTGCGCCAGCAACAGGGTGACGGTGTAAGTGCCATCGTTGTCCGGATCGGTCATCCGCGTCTTGGAATCATTCCAGTCATTGAAGCTGCCGGCCAGAAATACATTCTGCACGCCGGAAATCACGGGCGTATAGGTGAACTCGACCGAGCGCATGGTGCCGTCCCCGGCGGGCGCCGCAGCAGCTCCCGTTGGCGTCGTCGCCGCGGCACCGGTGCCGCTGCCGGAGGCCTCGATCGCATCCTGGCCCGCGGGTACGCGAACGATGGAGTTCTTGCCGCCGAATCCATCATCGGCTCCATTGGGATTGTTCGGATCCTCGGTCCAGGAGCCGTCCACGACGAACTTGTACATATACTCGCCCGGGGCCAGGCTCCTGGTCAGGGTCCAGACGCCATCCGAGTTGGTCATCGGCTCGCTCGAATCGTTCCAACCGTTGAACTCACCGGCCAGGACGACGTTGCCGGCGCCGGGTGCCTCGAACTGGAAGGTTACTGCGCATTCACCCTCCGCGGCCTGCCCTGCCGCAGGAGCGGTGGGTGCCGCCGGAGCCGCCACGGGCTCGCCACCTACGGCCAGCGCCGCTACTGCGTCCGGAACCGTCAGCACGGAATTCTTGCCGCCGAAGCCGTCGTCGGCCGATTCCGGGTTGCCCGGATCCTCTCGCCAACTGCCATCGACCACGAATTTGTAGAGGTAGGTTCCGGGATCCAGATCCAGGGTCAGTGACCATACACCGTCGGTTCCCTGCATGGGGTTGGCCGAGTCGCTCCAGGAGTTGAATTCACCGGCCAGGTTGACCTGCCCGGCTCCCGGAGCCTGCAACGTGAAGGTTACCTGCGCTGCATTCGCTGTCCAGGCGGCAAGCAGAATGAGCGTGGTCCCGAGCAGGATGCGGACGGCTTTCGACATGGGAGGGCTCCTTGTCACTGGAACAGGGTACCGGACGGGATTCCAAAGAATCGCCAGCTTACCAAACCGTCCGAACAGGTCAAGTTGTGCCTCAACAAATGTGTCCGGTTCGCTGCTTGCAGTGGACCGGACATGTTTATCTGTCCCACCACACACCCAGAATGGCGTCCGCCCCACTGCCCCAACCCCAACTGTCGCTTCCACCGGCAGTTCCCAGAGCAATGGCGCTACAAGAAGCTCGGATTCTTCCACCGTCTCG
>JANTGJ010000101.1 GCA_024762975.1 Candidatus Krumholzibacteriia bacterium | reverse complement strand
CCTGCGCTTGTTGGAGGAGGGCATCACCGAGAACAATCCCGAGGCCACCGCGCGCGTGGTCGATCGTTGCCTGGTTCGTCTCGGGGGTATGCGCAAACTGATTTTCGATCTGCTCGACCTGACGCGTATCGAATCGGGGCAGAAGCAGCGCGTACTCGGTACCGTGGAGCTGGCCGCGATCCTGCCGACGGTGATGGAGACGTTCGCGCCCGAAGCCGACGAGAAGGGAATCGCCATGGTCCTGGAATTCAGCGGCGATACGACTCTGCGGGGGGACACGGGCGAGTTGGAGATCATCTTCAACAACCTGGTCAGTAACGCCGTGAAGTACAACCGGCCCGGCGGGCGGGTCGATGTGCGGGTCGACGGGGACGGCGAAATGCTGTGTGTCGAAGTGCAGGACACGGGCATCGGGATGACCGAAGCAGAAGCGGCGACCCTCTTCGGCGAGTTCGTGCGGATCAAGAACGAGAAGACGAAAGCGATCCTGGGCAGCGGCCTGGGGTTGAGTATCGCCCGGCGCCTCGCTCGACTCAACGGCGGCGATGTGGCGGTTCACAGCGAGAATGATGTGGGTACGCGATTTCGGGTGACGCTGGCGCGCACCGGTTGCGTAGCCGATGGCGACGAATAGAAACCGGAGCAGGACCATGAGCAGCAAGACCAGCAATATTGTACGGGAGAAGGAAATCCAGGAGGCGCTGGAGCAGGCTCCCCGGCCGGACGCCACGCAGGTGGCTGAGATTCTCGCCAGAGCCCGGGAGATGCACGGCCTGGCCCCGGCGGACGTGGCGACGCTGTGCTGTGTCGAGGATCCCGACCAGTTGCGCGAGTTGTACCGCACCGCCCGCAAGGTCAAGGAGGAGATCTACGGGCGGCGCCTGGTGATGTTCACGCCGTTATACGTTTCGAACCTGTGTGCCAACGACTGCGCGTACTGTTCGTTCCGCAGCAGCAATCGCAGCCTGGTACGCCGGGCTCTGACCCAGGATGAGATCGCTCGCGAGACGCGCACGCTGACGGCAGAGGGTCACAAGCGTGTTCTGCTGGTTGCCGGCGAGGCCTACCCGCGCGAGGGATTCGACTACATCCTGGATGCCATCGACACGGTCTACGCGGCCGGCCGGGGCAGCGACGAGATTCGCCGCATCAACGTGAATGTGGCCCCGCTCGAGGTGGAGCAGTTTGCCCAATTGAGGGCGGCCGGCATCGGCACCTACCAGATCTTCCAGGAAACCTATGACCGGAAGGTCTATTCGACCGTGCACCTGCGCGGGCGCAAGTCCGACTACGACTGGCGCATCGAGGCGATGGATCGAGCCTTCCAGGGCGGGATCGAGGACGTCGGCGTGGGGGTGCTCTTCGGGTTGGCCGACTGGCGTTTCGAACTGCTGGCGTTGCAACAGCACATCCTGCATCTGGAGGATCGTTTCGGAGTCGGGCCGCACACGATCAGTGTGCCGCGCCTGGAACCGGCAGACGGCGCCCAATTGGCAAGCGATCCTCCCTTCCCGGTTGACGGCGAGAGTTTCCGCAAGATCGTGGCCATCCTGCGGCTGATGGTTCCCTACACGGGCATCATTATGAGTACGCGCGAGACGGCTGAGATTCGCCGCACCACCTTCGCGCTGGGGGTAAGCCAGATCTCGGCCGGCAGCCGCACCAATCCGGGTGGCTACAGCGACGACTCCTCGGGCACCGGTGCGCAATTCAGCCTGGGCGATCATCGAGCGTTGGACGAGGTCGTGCGCGACGTGGCCCAACTCGGGTATGTGCCCAGTTTCTGCACCGGCTGCTACCGGCTAGGCCGCGTTGGCGCCGATTTCATGGATCTGGCACGGCCGGGCGACATCAAACACCATTGTGACCCCAACGGATTGAGCAGTTTTCTGGAATACCTGCGCGACTACGCGAGCGAGGAGACGCGCGAAATCGGTCGCAAATGTATTCACTCGGTGCTCGAAGAGATGAGTCCGGAACCGCGCCGCCGAGCGCAGAAAATGCTCGAGAAGGTCGGGCGAGGAGAGAGCGATGTCTTCTGCTAACCGGACGGTTCGGCAAAGTGCGATGCGTGGCATGCGTACGCACATCGGGATCTTCGGCCGCCGCAACGTGGGCAAGTCCTCGTTGATCAATGCGTTGACGCGGCAGCAGGTTGCCATCGTCTCCGAGGTGCCCGGCACCACGACCGATCCGGTGACCAAGCCGATGGAACTGCAGCCGCTGGGCCCGGTCGTCTTCATCGATACTGCCGGTGTGGACGACACCGGTGTGTTGGGACAGCAGCGGAACCAGCGTGCACTGGCCATGCTGGACCGTTGCGATATCGTGATGCTGGTGGCCGGGGCGGCGGGATGGGAAGAAGACGAGGAGGCCTTGCTGCGGAACCTGGAAGCGCGCGAAGTGCCGGTGATCGCCGTCTTCAACCAATGCGACCTGGGAAATCCCGATGCAGGTCAGGTGGAGCCACTGGCCGAGCGCTGCGCCTCCGTGGTGGAGACTTCGGCGGTCGAGGGCTCGGGCATCGAGGAATTGCGCGAAACCATCGTGCGTTTCGCACCCGGGGAAAGAGCCGAGGACCCGAAGATGATTCGCGATCTGGTGCCACCGGGGGAGTTGGCCGTGCTGGTCATCCCGATCGACAAGGAAGCTCCGGTCGGTCGCCTGATCATGCCACAGGTGAGCGCGATCCGGGACCTGTTGGACGGTAGTTGCCAGTGCCTGGTATTGCGCGAAACCGAACTGGCCACCGGTCTGGCCAACCTGCGCACGCCGCCGGCGCTGGTCGTAACCGATAGTCAGGCATTCGGCGAGGTTGCGAAGATCGTACCGCGCGACGTGCCCCTGACCGGATTCTCGGTCCTGCTTTCGCGCCTGCGCGGCGACCTGGCTTTGCAGGCGGCCGGAGCGCTGGCGGTGGGCGAGCTGAGCCCCGGCGATCGCGTGCTGGTCGCCGAGTCCTGCACACATCATCCGGTCGAAGACGATATCGGTCGCCAGAAGATTCCCCGCTGGCTGAATCAGACCGTCGGCGGCGAGTTGCGATACACCGTTGTCCAGGGCCACGACTACCCGGACGACCTGGCCGACTACTCGCTGGTCGTTCACTGTGGAGGATGCACGATGAACCGCCGCGAAATTCTCAACCGTCTGGACCGCGGCGATCGCGCCGGTGTGCCGGTCACGAATTACGGTCTGGTGATCGCCTATTGTTTCGGCATCCTCGAGCGTGCGCTCGAACCCTTCGGCCTGGATCTGCCACTCGCGGCCGGGAAGGATGCCTGATATGAGCAGTCCCGGTTTCACCTCCGCGCTCGAACGGATTGGCAACGGCGGTCAGGACCCGTCCGATCTGGAAGCGCTGCTCGCGGCTCAGGATCGAAGCCGGGTCGACGCTCTCCATTCCGCAGCTTACGCGGTAAAAAAGCGCGAAGTGGGTCTGGTTGCACGATTGCGGGGGCTGATCGAGTGGAGCAACACCTGCGCGCGGAACTGCACCTACTGTGGTATCCGCCGGGACAATCCCGGCGTCGAACGTTACACTCTGGAGGTCGAGGAAATCGTGGCCGCCGCATACCGCGCGCGGGAATTCGGCTACGCGTCGATCGTCCTGCAGGGAGGGGAGCGCCAGGACCCGGCTCACACCGAACGGGTAGTCAAACTGCTGCTGAAGATCCATGCAGCTACGGGCGGCGAGTTGGGAGTGACGCTGTCCGTCGGCGAGCAGGACCGCTCCGTGCTGCGCCGCTGGCGACAGGCCGGGGCACATCGTTACCTGCTGCGCATGGAAACAAGCGATCGCGATCTCTATGCGCGGCTGCATCCGGATCATCCCGACTGGGAAAAGCGCCGCCGCTGCCTGGATGACCTGCGCGACGAGGGGTATCAGGTCGGTACCGGGGTCATGATCGGGCTGCCGGGACAAAGCCTGGCGTCACTGGCCCGGGACCTGCTGTTCTTCGCCACCCAGGATGTGGACATGATCGGAATGGGCCCATTCATTCCGCACGCCGATACGCCGCTGGCCGCAGCTGACTTCGATTCCGAACGCCAGGTGCGTCTGGCGCTGAACATGATTGCCTGCGCGCGCCTGCTGTTGCCGGATGCGAACATCGCCTCGACGACAGCCCTGCAAGCGCTGCATTGCCGGGGGCGCGAGCGCGGTTTGCTGGCCGGCGCCAACGTGATGATGCCCAATGTGACGGGGCTGCGCTATCGAACCGCCTACCAGCTCTACGACGGGAAGCCGAGCCTGGACGAGGACGCGGCTTCCTCGCGCCGCCAACTGGAACGGAGCGTAGCTGCCATCGGCGAAACGATCGGCTATGGCGAGCGCGGTGATGCCCCGCGCGCGCTGGCCCGTTTGCCGCGGCCCTGACCCGCTCCTATCATGATTTACAGGGCGCTGGGGGCGGAACGCCGCGGCAAACCGTCGCTTCGTGCCGAAATTGTGGGAATCCGGGAACGCGCGCCGTCCCCTAGGACGGAATTGCCTGCGGCCCGGGATTCCTCACCCGACCCGGTCTGACACTCGCACCATCGGATACCTCGGAATTGCCATGACACGCATTGATCGACTCCTGACGACATTGGTTTGCGGGCTCTGCCTGCTGGCCGGGTCGGCGTTCTCGCAGGTTCCGCTCGATCCACCGTCGCGCTATGTGCCCGGCGAAGTACTGCTGCGATTCCACGATGCGGCCAAGAGTGCCGATCGTGAGCGGATCCTGGCCGAATTGGGAGCCGTTCCCGGCGAAAAATCCGGTCCCGGGCCGGTGCGCCGGTACCGACTGCAGAAGCTGACCGTTGCCGAGGCCGTGGCCCGCTTTGCGCACGATCCCGGGCTGGCCTATCTCGAGCCCAATTTCCTTCTGTCGATTGCAGCGGTGCCGGATGACCCTCGCTTCGGAGATCTCTGGGGTCTGCGGAACCAGGGACTCAACGGCGGCACGGCCGGTGCGGATATCGGTGCGACCGAAGCCTGGGACGTGACGACCGAGGCCCACGAGATCCTGGTCGGAGTCGTCGACACCGGGGTGGATTATCTGCACGAGGATCTGCGAGCGAATATCTGGGTCAACCCCGGCGAGATCGCCGGCAACGGCATCGACGACGACGGCAATGGATTCATCGATGACGTGCACGGTTACGATTTCCAGGAGGGCGATGGGGATCCCTACGACGAGAATGGTCACGGTACGCACGTCTCGGGAACGATCGGCGCGGTGGGTTCGAACGGAATCGGCGTTACGGGCGTCTGCTGGCGGACGAATATTGTCGCGCTTCGCACTCTCGGGTCCCGAGGCGAGGGAACGACCGAGGATGCGATCCGGGCGATCGAATATGCCATCGACATGGGTGTC
Organism: Candidatus Krumholzibacteriia bacterium; assembly: GCA_024762975.1. Taxonomy (GTDB): domain Bacteria; phylum Krumholzibacteriota; class Krumholzibacteriia; order LZORAL124-64-63; family LZORAL124-64-63; genus JANTGJ01. The sequence continues at coordinate 8,218 of JANTGJ010000101.1, read as the reverse complement.
GATATCCTGAACAACAGCTACGGTGGATCGCAGTATTCGACCGCCATGTCCGAGGCAATTTCGGCAGCGCAGGAGGCGGGGATCCTCTTCGTGGCCGCTGCCGGGAATGCCGGTTTGAGCAACGAGGTCGTTCCGTTCTATCCAGCCAGCTATCCACAGGAAAATATTGTTTCGGTGGGTGCCTCGGACAGAAACGACCAGTTGGTGCGAACGACCCTGTGGGGCTCGAATTATGGCGAGATCTCGGTCGATCTGCTGGCGCCCGGAGCCGATATTCTCAGCTGCCAGCCCGGAAATCTATATGGCAGCTTGAGCGGAACCTCGATGGCTACACCGCATGTCACCGGAGCTCTGGCGCTGCTGCTGGCCCACGATTCGCAACTGTCGGCGACGGAGGCGAAGCGCATCCTGTTGGAGGGTGTGGCGGTACTTCCGGAACTGCAATCCACCTGCGTCACGAGTGGCCGCCTGAGCCTGCCTTCGATCATCGTGGAGCCCGATACGATCCCTCCGGCTGAGATCGACGATCTGCGCATCGTCCAGCGGGGCGGAGACCGGGTGGAGTTGGCCTGGACCGCGCCCGGGGATGACGGCCGGATCGGCCGGGCCTTCCGGTATGGGATTCGCGTTTCGGAAATGCCGCTGACGTTACAGAACTGGGACACCGCGAGACGGATCGAACCGGCTCCCGATCCGACCGAGTCCGGTACCGGGCAGTCCCTGAGGGTCGCGGACCTGGACTTCGAGACCACCTATCACTTCGGCATCCAGGCCTTCGACTCTTCCGGGAACGCTTCGCCGATCGGAAGGGCGGAGCCGGTTACGACCCTGGGCGCGCCCCGGATCGGCATGGAACCCGAAAGTGTCTCGGCCCGGCTGCTCACCGGCGCGACCGCCCAACGTATCGTAAATGTTCAGAACCTGGGCGAGGGCCCCCTGTACTTTCAGGTCGAGGAGCCCCATTGGGGTGTACCGGGTCGTTCGGATGGCCATGCCTATGCCTGGACCGGCAGCGATGATCCCGGGGGGCCGCCCTTCGTCTGGGACGATATCCTGACCACGGGCACGGTCGTCGTGGGAGGGCAGGATGAGGTCCTCGAAGGCCCCTTCGATATCGGTTTCGAGTTTCCGTTCTACGACACCAGCTTCAGCCGCGTGTGGATCAGCTCGAACGGTTTCCTGGCGTTTCGGGCCACCGGTCCCGGTGCGCAGAATCTCGCCCTGCCGAATGCGCAGGCACCGAGCTACCTCATTGCGCCGCTGTGGACGGACCTGGACCTGAGCGTCGGGGGGGCGGTCTTTCTGGAGTCAAGGGTCGATCGCCTGATCGTGCAATACATGGGTGTGCAACGCAGCGGGGGTAGCGATCCGCTCTTTTTCCAGGTTCAACTGCTGCTGAACGGATCGATGGAGTTCCACTATCTCGATGTGGACCAGCCCGCCTTGCCGGCCACGGTGGGCATCCAGGGTCTTGCCGGGGGACCGGGGCTGGGAATCGTGTTCGACGAACCCTTCCTCCATGACCGGATGACATTGCGAATCGATCCGATTCCGCACTGGCTGGATGTCCAGCCCCGCTCGGGAGTGGTGCCGGCCGGCGAAGCGCTTCCCCTGCAACTGTCGCTGGATGCCGTCGATCTGTGTGGCGAAGTCTTCACCGCCCGCGTTCCCCTGCTCTCGAACGACCCTGTGGCGCCGGTCCGTGAGCTGCCCGTCGAGATCGCGATCGAGGGCAGTCCCCACCTGACGCTGGAGCCGGGCATGCTCGAGTTCGGGCCGATTTTCCTGGATCAGACGCAACAGCGGGAATTGGTGATGCGCAACCGTGGTTGCGGGGACTTGACCGTCAGTGGGATCTCCGCGGAAACGGAACGTCTGACAATGGTTCCTGCCTCGCTGGTATTGCCTTCCGGAACGACGGCCCGGATCGCCGTTACCTATGTGCCCGGTGGTGTGGAGGACCTGTCGGGCTCGATCGAAATCCGCAGTGACGACCCCGATCAGCCGATCCAGCGAGTCACCTATCAGGCGGCGGCAGTCCGGGCCCCGCAGTTGCAGCTGGCGGACACTGCTTTGACCGACACTCTCTGGTCGGGGCAGCAATGGTGGCACGAAGTACCGGTTCGCAATGACGGCGGCAGCGACCTGCAGGTGTGGGTCGAGTCCGACGCGGACTGGCTGACCGTGGATCCCGACACGCTGGTCGTACCGGCGGGTGCTGCCCTCCCGCTGACGGTTGTGCTGGATGCGGACGATCGCTGTACGGGCCAATGGAATGGGGGACTGACGCTGCACACGAATGATCCGGCGCGGCCGACTTTCGAGCTGCCGGCCCGACTGCGTGTCGAGGGCGCCGCAGACGTCCGGATGCCCCAGGGCGACGTCGATTTCGGACAGCCCTATGTCGGAGGCAGGACCGAACGATCGGTGACGGTGGGAAACAGGGGCTGTCGAGATCTTGTGGTTACTCGTTGGGAGATCGTCGGGACGGGATTCCTTGGCGGCGGCGGCGGTTTCGTTCTTGCGGCCGGTGAAGAGATCGAGATCGGGATCCGTTTCGCACCGACCGGCGAGGGCCGTTCGCTCGGGCAGTTGGTCATCCACAGCAATGATCCCGTCGAGCCGGCGGCGACGGCGGCTCTGGTCGGCACCGGACGGCCCGCTCCGCAGATCGCCACCATCCCGCGGTTCCTCTCGCAGGAGGCTCAACCCGGACAGGTCCTGGCCGTGCCGTTGACAGTACGGAACGACGGCGCCGACGTGCTGCGCGTGGTCGCTTCGGCACCGGGATCGGAATGGATCCGCTTCGAACGCGATACGTTGGCGATCCCGGCGGCGGAGAGCCGTGACCTGACGGTATTGCTGTCCGCCGACTGTGAATGTGCGACGACCCTGTCCGGCGAGGTCCTGCTCAGTAGCAATGATCCGGACGAAGCCGAACGAATCGTCCCGGTCGCATTGACGATTCCGCTCGGCGCCGACCTGGTCATCGATCTCCAGCGGGTCGATTTCGGGACCCTCTTTGCCGGGCAGGATTCGACGGCCATCCTGCGGGTCCGCAACCGCGGTTGCCTGCCCCTGCAGATCGGGTCGGTCACCCCGCCTGACCCGTCCGTGCGGATCTCGGGTGATCTGACGATTCTGGCGCCGGGACAGATGCGTCTCGTGTCCGTGATCTGGAGTCCCACCGCCGAGTCGAACCTGACCGGAGATCTCGTGTTCGCCAGCGACGATCCGGACGAACCGACTCTGGGAGTCGCCTTGTCGGGCGAGAGCCTGCTGCCGCCCCGCGCGATCGCCGAAGCCTCGGACCTGGATGTTGATTTGGTGACCGGCGCCCGCGCGACCGGAAGCGTTACCCTGCACAACGACGGCGGCAGCGAGTTGCGCTGGTCACTGACCACCGAAGCGGGCAACAGCCCGCCGCCGTCCGACCGGGTCGTTGCACGAGGCCAACCGCTTTCTCCCGCCGATCAAGCGGCCCTGCGCTTCCGGGGAATTCCATTGAGACGCGAGGTGGCGGAGGCGCCGGTCGACCGAGGTGCCGGATCCGGTCCCCTTCCGAATTCGATCGACGAAACACCGCGGTTCGCGATTGCCGGAGAATCGGTCGTTGAGACTGTCGGCGCCCCGGATCACCGCTACACCGGGGATCACCGGACGCGCGGCAATCTCTTCCATTGCGCGACTTCCACGACTCTGCGCGAACACCGAATGTATCTCGAGGTGCCGTCGGCGACGCAGATGTGGTTCCTGGTCTACGAAGGATTCGAGCGAAACGGACGGTTCGACCTGATCAGCGCCTCGGATCTGTCACCGGCCGGCCCGGCCGACGGGTGGTTCAGCTCCGGCCAGGTCGATGTGCCTCTCGAAGCGGATCGCTACTACCTGCTGGTCGCCTCGTTCTCCGCGGTCTGTTCGTATTTCACACAGGAAGAAATCGTCGACTACCCGGTTTCGACTTCCTTCGGCGAGCTCATTCTCGGCGCCGGATACGATTGGTCCCCGGCCACGGAATTTCCGCCGCGCGCTACCCAGAACGTGACCGGTCCCTACGATTCCCCGGTTGCCTACTACCAGCAACTGGTCACCGGGCAGGGAACAGCCTGGCTGGCGATCGATCAGCGGGCCGGTACGCTGGCGCCCGGGGAATCGGTCGAGATTCCGGTCCGGTTCGACGCCCTGGGGCTGTGCGACAGCGAATATCCGGCGCAGATTCTGATTCACACCAACGATCCGCAACGGCGCTTCCTGGCAGTGCCCACCTCGTTGTCCGTCACTGCGGCGGCGGATGTGCTGCTTTCCGCCGAACGGATCGATTTTGGCCTGACCTACCCGGAGACGCCGCAACAGCGGACGGTGACGCTCTACAATCCGGGCTGCGAAGTCCTGACCGGCCGCCTGTCGTTGGACCCTGGCGCGTATTCGATTCGCGAGGGCGGATTCGTGATCGCTCCGGGCAGCCGGTACGAGTGTGATATCTGGTTGGATCCACCCGGTCTGGGTACCTACAAGGGAACTCTCACCATCGAGAGCGACGATCCCGATGAGCCGCGGCGGCTGGTGGAGTTGACCGGCGAGAGCCGGGTTGCTCCGGCGTTGGTGCTGCATCCCGAGGCACTGGTCGATACGGTGTCGTGGGGCCACCTGCTCACGGTACCCGTACTGCTGGAGAATCCCGGTGGATCGGATCTTCGGTATCAGGTCGTGATGGACCCGCTGCTGCCGGCGCTGGCCGAGGATGAGGCGGCGCGGCAAACGCCGCCGGGACGTGTGGGCAGCATTCTGCTCATGGAGTCCGAGACCGGACAGCGCTATTTCCAGCGCGCATTGGACAATCTCGGACTGGAGCACACCTTCGTCACTTCCTTCTACCAGATGGGACTGGCGATGGGCAGCGGCTCGACCTGGGATCTGATCATCGTCAATAACTATGCCGACTTCCCGGACGTGGCGATGATCGAGACACTGACCGCCTATCTCAGCGGGGGTGGAAATCTGATCCTGGGCGACTGGATCTTCGGCGACTATTCGCAGCGCGCGATCGCCCGTCGCATGGGAGTCGAGTTCGAATCCTATCTGTACGAGCCCAGCGATTTTTCGGCCGGCGCCGATGATCACGGACTGTTCACTTTTCCCAATGGGATCGCATCCTGGGATTGGACCGACGATCAGGGGGAACGAGACGGACAGATCGTTCGACCCATCGACGGAGCCACCGCACTGGCCTGGTACGAGGAGTACCCCGGCGCCGCGGCGATCATCCAGAATGAGGCCCACAACACGCTTTTCAATGCCTTTCAGCCCGTAAACTTCAATCGTGATTCGGATGGCGACGGCAAGCTGGACATGGTCGAGTTGTGCGAGAACGAGATCCTGTACATGATTCACGCTCTGGATTGGCTGCTCGTCGTGCCCGGTCACGGGACCATCCCCGCCGGCGGGTCCGTGGAACTGGACGTGTCCTATCACGGCGGCAGGATCAGCGGAGGATGGCTGGACGCGGATCTTCGGGTGCTGAGTAACGATCCAGCGCGCCCCGAGGCCCGCATTCCGGTCACGCTGGGCCTGGAAGGTGTCTCCTCCGTGAACGATGCGGACTTGCCGCGTGCCTTCGCTCTGGCCCCGGCGGTACCGAATCCGTTCAACCCGGCCACGAAGATCGCCTTCGATCTGCCGCGCGCCTCGCTTGTCCGGTTGAAGATCTACGATGTTCGCGGTCTCCTGGTCGCGACCCTGCTTGAGGAGAAACTCGCGGCCGGCCGTCACTCGGTGATCTGGAACGGTCGTGACGGGCGGGGCCGTCAGGTTGCCTCGGGCGTGTATTTTTCTCGGATCCGGGCCGGTGATTGGCGGGCGACCCGTCGCATGACATTATTGAAGTGATTTCGCAGATCCGAGTCGAACCGCAACACCGATTCCACGGCCAGGAGCCTGGGTTGCGGGACCTGCCGCCTGCCGTATCGGGAATGCTGATGACGGTGGGCGGGATCATTCTGCTGACTCTTGGATAGCCGCAGTTCGGTTAGTGCAACACGATGTGAGTGAGCACGAGCAACACCGCCAACATGACCCCCAGTGCACCGGTCCACCGCGACTCGATGCGCACGAGCGGCGGATCGGCAATCCCGCCACCCCCGAGGATCCAGGTGGGCACGGCCACGATCAGGAAACTTGCGATGATCACCACGCTGGTCAGGATCAGGTAGGGTGTGTCGCTGAAAAATCCGTGCACCGCGACGGTCACGGGGATCGTGGCGACCAATCCCCACAACACGAGCCGACGCGGCGGCCGGTACAGGAAAACCGCGGCAGCCACAAGCACCACGAAGCCGTTCTTGATGAAGTAGCTGGTTTTCTTGAAGAACGGATCCAGGGGGAATTCCGGATTGTCCAATTTGATATAGGTGAAAACAAAGCCGAAGATCACACCCACCGCCAACGTGACGATGATCGACTTCTTGCCCATGGCCACCACCTGTTGATCCGTGGCGTCCGGGCGGATCAGGCGCCGGTAGAAATCGATCGACCATAGCGTGGAGATCGAGTTGAAGATCGAATCCACACTGCTCATCAACGAGGCGAACAAGCCGCACAATACCAGTCCCTTGATTCCCGGTTTCAGCAACAGTTCCACGATGCGCAGGTAGGCTTCGTCCGGGTCGGTCAGCTGTCCGTCCGGCCCCAGGATGCCGATCAGTGCGATCCCCGGCAGGACCAGCATTCCCGCGGTGATGAACTTGAAGAAGCCTCCAGCCAGCAGGCCGATCTGCGCATCGCGCAAGCTGCGCGCAGCCAGAGAGCGTTGCAGGATGACCTGGTTGCAGCCCCAGTATTGCAGATTCAGCAGATTCATCGCCAGGATGCCCAGCCAGGGCAACTGCTGATGCGAGTTCGGTAGATGCAGATGCAATTTGTCGCCCGCAGTACGTTGCAGCTCGGAGAATCCTCCGACCGCGTGCAGCGCCAGTCCCGCTACCGTCAATCCTCCGCCGAGCAGCAGGAGAAATTGGATCATGTCCGTCTTGACCACCGCACCGAGGCCACCGAACCAGGTGTAGACGGCCGAGAAGACGCCGAGCAATACGATCATGGTGCAGATGTGCACCGCCGCGTTGCCGCCGATGAGTGCGTGGATTTGCTGGCCGAACAGAATCTGCAACGCGTAGCCGCCCCAGAACAGTGTTCCGCCGAGGTACAGGGGGCCGTAGAGTAGCATGGTCAAACCCGAGTAGGACAACGAGACGGCTTTGCCGAACCGCTTCTCGAAATACTGCGTGATCGTCACGACCCCGGCGCGCAGGTACAGGGGAACAAAGACGAAGGCGGCCATCAGCAAGCCGAAGATGGCGTTCAACTCGAAGTTGGCCTGGGCCAGCCCGAAAGCATAGGCCGAGCCTACAACCGCCAGGAAGTGGCCCGCGTGCAGATTGGTCGCGATGGTGGAGGCGGCGATCGAATACCAGCGCAGACTGCGCCCGCAAATGAAGTACTCTTCGGCGGTGGCCGATTTTTTCAGGCGCGCGCGAACGGCCACGATCATGATCGCGACGAAATAGCCCAGGATGATCAGCGCATCAAGCATGGACTCAGCCTATCACGGTGTGCCGCAGTCCTCCATATCTCCCTGGAGCTTGGCGATCAGATGGGGTAGAGCGGGCCATACGGCTTCAAGATTCTCGACCGCGGCACGCGGTGATCCGGGCAGGTTGATGATCAGCGTTCCGTGGCGGGTGCCGGCCAGGGCCCGACTGATCAGGGCATGGGGGGAAACTGCGAAACTGGCCCGCCTCATCTGCTCGCCGATTCCCGGGATCTCGCGATCGATGACCCGGCGTGTCGCTTCCGGCGTGACGTCGCGCTCCGACACACCGGTGCCGCCGCAGGTCAGGATCAGGTCGTAGGAGCCGGTATCAGCCCACTCGGTCAAAAGCCCGGCGATCTGCTCGAGCTCGTCCGGGAGGATCTGTACCGCGGCATTCGGGTGTCCGCGTTCGGCCAACCAGTCCCGTAGCGCCGGCCCACTGGTGTCTGTGCGCTCGCCGCGCGAGCCCTTGTCGCTCAGTACAAGAACGGCACAGTGCAGAGCCCGGCTCACGGTTGCTCCGGTGCTTCATAGGTGCCGCTCTTGCCGCCTGATTTGTACAAGAGGCGCACCCCGGAAATCGAAATCGATTTGTCCCGGCCCTTGCACATGTCGTAGATCGTCAACGCCGCA
>JANTGJ010000100.1 GCA_024762975.1 Candidatus Krumholzibacteriia bacterium | reverse complement strand
CTTTTTCGCGGTTTCTTCGACTGGCGTCTCGGTTGCGGAGGTATCGGCGACCGCTTCGTTGACCGCTTCGGCCATCGGTTCGGCCATCGGTTCGGCGGACAACTCTTCCGGCCCGCCGTCGGCATCGTAGGCGACGCCCGCGGCAGCCATGAGAGCATCCAGTCGGGAATGCAGTTCAGCCAGTTCCGCCTCGTCGGGCGGGATCTCATCTGCCAGCTCGGCCACGCCGCGACGTGTCTGGTCGACCACCTTCAGGAATACGCCCAGAGCCTCTTCGTCGGCCGCAACGGTGCCCTCGACGACGTACTCGAGAACCGACTCGGTTCGGTGCGTCAGTTTCTCCAGATGCGTGTAGCCCATGAAACCGGAGTTGCCCTTGAAACTGTGCAGGCAGCGTAGCGCCTCGGCAAGATCATGATCCTGGGAATCCGCCTGAAGCGCCTCGAGCAGATTCTGCTCGGCGGCATCCAGCAGTTCCTCGGCCTCTTCCATGTAGCGCGCGTGCATCTCGGGCGTGATCTGGATCTGCGGAAGTGCCGGTTCGGGTTCCTCAGCAGCTTCGGAGGCAGTTGCAGGTGCCGGCTCGGGGGCCGCCTCATCGGCCGTCGCAGCGGACGGAGTCGACTGCGGGCTGTCCAGCTTTGCGCTGATCGAAACCTGCAGATCGGCGACCTGTGCCTCGACTTCGCTCTCGTAGCTGTCGTCCCTCCCGGTCTCTGCCAGGTCGTCCATCACCTTGCGCAACAGATCGATGGTCTTGAGCAGCAGTGTGACGTCCGGTCCCTCGAGTTGAGCCTCTTCCTTGCGAAAGATGTCGAGCAGGTTCTCGGCCTTGTGCGTCAGCTTGACGATGTTGTCGAGCTCAAGAAAACCCGCGCTGCCTTTCATGGAGTGGAACAGGCGGAAGATGCTGTTGACGACCTCCAGATCCACATTCCCCGCGTCGTCCTGGCTCTGCTCCAGTTCGACGAGTTGCGGCTCGACATCGTCCATCATTTCGTTGCCCTCTTCTACAAAGGCCCCGAAAATCTCCATGTCCATTTCGTCGTTCACGTGCGGAACTCCCTGTTTTTGCCTACCGGTCCGGCCGGTGGGAGATATGCCCCAGCGGCATACCTCATCCAGTTCTTACAGGGAATTGTTCGGGAGTGTACGAGAAAGCTTTACCGGAAATTGAAAAATCAGTGGATCAGCGTGAACTTTCGAACCGACCGGACTCCATTGATCTCCAGAGCGACCCAGTAGATACCGCTGGCCAAACCGGCCCCATCGCCGTCCTGCGGCGTCCAAACCCATTCATTGAATCCCGCGTCGGGCTCGACTGCTCCCAGATCGCGCGAAACGATCTCGCGCCCCCGCGCGTCGAAAATGCGGGCCACGACCCGAGACGGCGCATTCAACCGATATCTCAGATTCAACGCCGATCCACTCAATGGATTGGGATACAGGCGTGAGATGCCCTCGGTGGACGAGACCCCGGCCGCCGGACGCCAGAGTACCGCATGTTCCGGATCCAGACTGGCATAGAGTACCGGAGAGTCGAATTCCCAGACCACTTCGGCGGTCCCGCTATCGAGTCGGACCGTACGCACCTCAGGGCCGGCTTCGGTGACGACTTCGATGGGAAAGATATTGTCGAAGAGCCGGGGTTGAACCTGACGCAGCGAAACGGTCATGCGCGTATCCGGCCCCGCGATTCCTTCGGTGATCTTCCGTTGAAACACGATTTCCGGCGACTCGATTTCCTGCAGATAGGGCCAGAAGAACCCGTTCAGATCCTGCCCCGCGCGAAGACTGGCCAGTGCGATGAATTCCTCGGTCGTGACGTTGTACCCGACGCGCCCCCCCGCCTCGACCACCATGCTGGTCAATCCGCCCTCGCGCCCCCATTCCCCCAACAGGTCAAAGAAAACGTCGTCGCCCAGACGTTCGCGCAACATGTGCAGGATCCAGGCGCCCTTGTCATAGATCACGCCGCCGGGGAAAACCGGAACCGGATCGTACACGGGCCCCTGCTGGGCCCAGCGATCCTCGCTGCGACCGGCTTCGAGCTTTTCCAGGTAGGCCTGTCTGGCGATGGCCCGGGCCTCGGTCTCACTCCGGTGTTCGTCCAGCGCGGCGCGATAGGCGACGTCCTCGCGCCACAGCGCTTCGGTATAGGTTGCGAAACCCTCGTTCAACCAGATATCGCGCCAATTCAGCGGTGTCAAATGGTCGCCAAACCACTGATGCCCCAATTCGTGTACGATCAGCCAGTCCCGCGTTCCATCGCCGTTGATCGACGAGGTGCCGATGCTGGTTACCGTCTGGTGTTCCATCGCCCCCCACCAGATAAACTCGGCGTGGCCGTATTTCTCGCCGCGGAATGGATACGGGCCAAAGCGGGACTCACACAGTTCCATCATATTGCACAAGGGCTCGAAATCGGATTGGGCCGCCTCGTAGTGGAAAGGAAAAACATAGTTGCGCAAAGGGACGTCATACCCCAACTCGGTGCCCAGCGTTGTCGTACAGTTCTCCGATAGCAACTGGTAGTCGCTGACGGCCACCGAGACCAGGTACGAAGCGATCGGGTAGTCCTCTTGCCAGTGTGTCAGATGCCAGCCTGCCTCGCTTGCCGCCTCGTCCCGGACCAACCAGCCATTCGAAACACCGTAGAGCGTATCGGGCACCGTCAGGATCACCTCGGACAACGCCTTGTCGCCCGGCTTGTCCTTGCAGGGCCACCAGGACTGCGCATAGGCGGGCTCGCTCAGATTCGCCACGATCGGCACCTGCCCCGGCACTCCATCCACATCCCGGTGCAAGCGGAACAGCAGACCGCGATCGAAGGAGGGCTCAACCGGGTTCCCGCTGTAGGCAACCGTCAACTCACCCGACTCGCCGATATCCAAGGCCGTCGGCAGCGTGATCATCAGTGAATCGGCATCGTGGGTAAATGCGAGGTCGCCGAGCGGCGAGGTCACTCCGTCGACCGAAAGGTTTGCCGTCAGATCCAGCACGAACTCGGTCAGGTTCTCGACCACGCTCTCGAATTCGTAGGTGACCGAACCGGTGAGCGATCCGGTGCCCGGATCGATTTTCAGATCCAGTACGTGCCGTAGCATGTCATAGCGGTCGCTTCCGGCCGCCGCATCACCCAGGGCTCCGTCCTTGTCCGGCGCAACCATCTTGGCACGCTCGAAATCGGCACGGGTCAAATGATTTCGGTGTGGGACGCCTTCCTGCGCCACGGCGAGATCCCCCCCCCACGGACACAGCAACGAAGTGCACAGGAGAGCCATCAGGAAAGCGACGGACCGCATCGTCGATACCATGGAATACCTCATAAGTCAGCGATGAAACGGATTCAACGCGGAGGTGGCAATACCGTCGCGCCGGCCTGAACCGATCGCGTAATCCAGGCACCGCCACCAATCACGGCTCCGTCTCCAATCCGGGTCCGGCCGCCGAGAATCGTTGCGTTGGCGTAAATCGTCACCCGGCTTCCGATCTGCGGATGCCGCAGGCCCCCCTTGACCAGGGACCCGTCCGGGTTGCGTGCAAAACTGAGCGCACCGAGGGTAACCCCCTGGTAAATTTTCACGTGGTCACCGATCCGCGTCGTCTCCCCGATCACGACACCGGTGCCATGGTCGATGAAGAAGTGCGTACCGATCCTTGCTCCCGGGTGGATATCCACGCCGGTGCGCCGGTGCGCCCACTCGCTCATTATACGCGGTATCAAGGGAACACCCAAACAGAACAACGGGTGCGCCAGACGGTATACCGAGATCGCCCGGACCCCGGGATAGCAAAGAATGACTTCCTCGGTACTGGTCGCCGCCGGATCCCCCTCGAACGCGGCCTGGATATCCAGCGCCAACAGATCGCGGATCTCCGGCAGTCCGGACAGGTACTCACGCGTCATCCGCAGCGCCAAATCGTCGATCGCCTCGGTCGGTTCGCCTGGAGCCACTGTTTCCTGTTGGGGCTGCGCACAGGCACGCAGGCACGCGCCTTCTCCATGCATGCAGAAATTCAGCGTTCGGGTGATCACATCCGCTACGAGGCCTTCCAGTCTACCGAGCCTCCGCTCGACCAGTTCGGCAGGGTCCTCGTGCCGCTCCACGGGCCGGCCGTGATAACCGGGATACATCAGCGTCAGCAGCTCTTCCAGCAACTCGACGACAGACGTCTCCGAGGGCAGATTCTTTTCGCCGATCTTGTTGATGGCTCCGTGCCGACGGTAGGTCTCCAGCAGGCGGCGGGTCAGATCCGTCGTTTTCGAATTTTTTATCGAGTGTTCCATGGCTCTTTCACGAGAGACCGACCGGGATCAGTCCCGGTACGCGGCCAGCATGTCTGAGGAAAAATAGCGCTCGCCGACGTCGCAGACGATCACCACGATATTCTTGTTCTTCATCTCCGGACGCGCTGCCACACGGCTGGCGGCCAGCAGATTGGCACCGGAAGAGATGCCTGCAAACAGCCCTTCCGCGCGCGAAGCTCGCAGGGCCATTTCGAAGGCTTCCTCGTCCTGGATCTGGATGATTTCGCTCACCAGGCTGACATCCATGTTCCCGGGAACGAACCCGGCTCCGATGCCCTGGATGCGGTGCGGCCCCGGGTCTCCGCCCGAAAGGACCGGTGACAACGAGGGCTCGACGGCGACCGAAATCAACTCCGGATTCTTCTGTCGCAGAAAGCGGGTTACCCCGGTAATCGTACCACCGGTTCCGACACCGGCAACGAAAACATCCACCTTGCCGCCGGTGGCCTCCCAAATCTCGGGACCGGTCGTCGCGAAATGGATCCGGGGGTTGGCCGGATTGTCGAACTGCCGCGGCATGAAAGCGGCGGGATCGGCGGCCAGCAACGTTTCGGCCTGCGCGATCGCGCCCTTCATGCCCTCGGCCGCCGGGGTCAGCACGAGTTCAGCACCCAGCGCCCGTAGCGTCATCCTGCGCTCCATCGACATGCTCTCGGGCATGACCAACGTCACGGAGTAGCCTCTCGCGGCGCCGATCCATGCCAATGCAATGCCGGTATTGCCGCTGGTGGGTTCGATAATTCGTCCACCCGGTTTCAGGGCACCCCGTTCTTCGGCATCGATCACCATCGCCCGGCCGATGCGGTCCTTCACGCTGCCCATCGGATTGGCGGATTCCAGTTTGGCGAGAATGTTGCCCGGCCCCGGATTCAGAGTGCGGATCGGCAATAGCGGCGTGCCGCCGACCAGATCGACCAGCGTACCGGCCTCCCTGGACCTTGGATTCGGTGGTCTGTTCATAAGATCTATTCCTTCCCGACACCGGGCGGATTGGACAGACGCCCAGGTCGGTACCCGTTCCGATATTCGGTTCCACGAACAGGAGGTCCGTCTCGCCCGTCGGCGCCGCCAGGTCAACGAAATCGATGACCGTTGGCAAAACAGGGCCTGGACCCATCATACTCCACCGATAACGTACGGAGAAATCACCCGGTCGGCTCCCACCCGCCGAATCTTTTCCCCGACCGGTTCGTCGGACACCCCTCGAAACCCGGGGTACCGGCCATCGAGGGAACGGTAGCCCTTTTCGACGGAGGCGAGCCTGGAGGCGCCGGGAAACAGAACCTGCTTCAAAAATTCCAGTCCACACCCGGCTCCGGTGACGATCAGATCCCGGTCGAACAGGTGGCTCTCGGGTGGTTTGGTGCCGGTAGACGCACTCTCAGAAGTCCCGATTCCACGCCGCAATGACGATCCCGCCCTCCTCAGCCCTTGCCAGCCGGTCGAAAAGTGGCAAAATTGGGCAGGAGCCCCGGCCACGGGCCGGACTTGGGAACCAGACGATCGCTTGGTTGTTGGAATCCGGGTCCGATCGCCCTGCAATGGACCATCCCTGGAGGATTCGACTCATGACGAGGACCATCGCCGCCTTTGCCCTTTGCCTGCTGGCGTCCGCACTGGTGCTGCCGGCGGCAGCTCAGGTCATCTCCGTCACGCCGACCACGATTGATCTGGGTGTGATGCAGCAGATGGAAGAAAAGACCACCGAAGTGACCGTGACCAACAACGGGGCCGCACGCCTCGTGATCGGCGAGGTGAGAACCGACTGCGGCTGCACGGTACCCACCTTGGCCAAGAAGGAACTGGGTCCCGGCGAATCCACGGTGATCGAAATCAATTTCAACAGTAAGAAATTCCATGGCAAGATCGTCAAGATGGTACACATCATCTCGAACGACCCGCGCAATCAGACAGTCGACGTGATGCTCAATGTCAACGTCAAGACCCGGCTTCTGGTCGATCCAGCCTCCCAGCGCGTAGGTTTCACCCGCGGCGTGGCCACCGAGGATCGCACAAAAGTCGTGACCTTCACCGCGATGGAAGACGATCAGCTGGAGATCAAGTGTGACCAGACCCGCAAGCGCCAGTTCAATGTGAAGGTCACCAACGGCGTCGACGGCAACCCGAGAGTCAGTACGCTGGAGCTCACCCTGCCCCAGGGGGCCGAACCGGGTCGCAAGCGCGATAGCGCCCAGGTGCATACGAACATCGAGGGCTACGAAAAACTCTCCATCGACGTTCGTGGCTGGGTCGTCTCCAGCCTGGGCTACCAGCCTGCCGAGCTGAAATTCCGCTACAAGAAGGAATTCAACGCCAGCATCCGCTTCAGTCCGGAAGTACCCGATCTGAAGTTCAAGATCACCGGTGCGGAATGCGACCTGCCCGAGATCCAGCTCGTGATCGACGAGACGAAACCGAATCTGGAAACACTGCTCGAGGTCAAGGGTACGCCGATTTCCAACGACGATCCTCGCGCCATCGCCAAGCGCGGTCGCGTCAACGGCACCATCACGGTATTCACCGATCTGGACGAACAGCCCGAGGTGAAGATTCCGGTTTCCTACATGGTTCGGATGTAGTCGATTGGGTGCCCGTGGTATCACCCCCCCTCTGATCCGCCGGGATTGCCCATCTGCCCTGAGGCAAGCCGGACTCCTGCTGGCGGTCTCACTGTTGGCCGCCTCGACGCTGTGGTTCGTGCGTGGTGAGCGCCTGCCCCTGCGGGCGGACCCCACCGTCTACGAACTCGAAGTCCCGGTGCCACTGGTCGAACCGGCTCGGGCGCTGGCCCTGTATGACGAAGGCGATCGGCTATTTGTCGATACGCGCCCCGGGGCTGTGGACGAAATCGTTCCCGGCTCCTTCGTCATTCGCGCCGCAAGCTTCGAAGACGATCTGTGGATTACCGGTGAATACATCGATCCCGAGGACCCCGTTCTGCTCTACGGGAGCGGCGACCTGGCAAGCGTCGTCCTGGTCGCCGATCTACTGCTCGAACGCGGATTCGAGGATGTGATGATCCTGCGCGGCGGACTGAACGCCTGGCGCACCGCCGGCGGCCCGACGGCCGAACCCCTCCGCGAAGCCGGGGAGGCGCCATGAAAACGATTGCGGTCCTTCTGGGAATACTGTGCCGAGCAGGCGTCGGTTCCGTCTTCATCTATGCGTCGCTGGACAAACTGTCCCACCCTGACGGCTTCGCGCAGGCGGTCTACCACTACCGGATGGTCCCGATGACGCTGCTGCATCCGTTCGCGCTGCTGTTGCCGATGGTGGAATTGGTGCTGGGGATCGCCCTGATCCTGGGATGGGCCCGGCGCGGTGCCGCACTGCTGGGCGGCACACTGAGCCTGGTGTTTATCGTCGCACTCTCGATCGCGCTGGCTCGCGGTCTGGACATTTCATGCGGATGCTTCCACACCGACGGCGGGCACCAGGTAGGCATGAGCCTGCTGGTTCGAGATGCCGTCCTGTTGCTGGCCTGTCTGCCTCCGCTGATCCTTGAGCGGTGCGGGCCGGAAATGGACAGCATTTTCAGAAGGAAATAAAAACGCTCAACCGGCATTTGACACGGCCGAACGAGGGACTATTATTCGCTGAAAGTAGCCGTTCCCGACTACGGCAAGATTACCGGATCCTCAGGAGGATGAACCATGCCCGCGAAGGTAGATGAAGCCAAGTGCACCGCTTGTGAAGACTGCGTCGAAGCCTGCCCTACCGAAGTGATCTCGATGGTCGACGGTCACGCCTGGGTGAACCCCGAGGAGTGCATCGATTGCGAAGCTTGCGTCGATGCCTGCCCCGAGGATGCCATCAGCATGGTTGACTAGTTCTTCTTCGTGCTGTAAATCGGACTAGAAAGGGCGTTGCATTGCAACGCCCTTTCTCATACCCGTCGACACGACCCTTCGAACCCACCCGCCTACAGGTCCTCGATCATCACCGCGGTACCGTAAGCCAGCAACTCGGCAGCGTGCTCCATCATCTCGCTGGTAGCGAAGCGAACGCCCACCACCGCGTTGGCTCCGTTTGCCTCGGCTTGGGCGACCATCCGATCGAGAGATTCCTCACGGCATTCGGCGATCATCTTCGTGTAGTCGCTGATCTCGCCGCCCACCATATTCTTCAGGCCCGCCATCAGATCGTGTCCGACGTGGCGCGCGCGGATGGTGTTGCCCATCACCAATCCCAGCGTGCGCACGATCTTCTTTCCGGCGATCTCATGAGTTGTCGTCACCAACATTCCCGTCTCCTGCGGCCGCGGCCGGATGCTATCGGATCACGTCCTTGTAGCGTGTCCGGGATCGTTTGAAGATGCGCTCGCGAATCACCGAGACCAGCAGCACGAATCCACCGGCGATGCCGACCATGACCGCGCCCTTGACCCACCCCGGCAACGTATCGACAGCCAGGAAATTTCGAGCCAGCTGCCAGCCCCCCCACGAGGCAAAGATCGTTGCGCCCAACAGAAAGAGGATCCAGCCCAACGAGCGTTCGACTCGGTTGTAGACACTGTCCCAGAAGGCTTCCCAATCTTCCGGCGGGGCCTCTTTCAGGCGCAGGATATCGGTCAATCCCTTCAAACGCCTCAACTGTTCCACCTCGTCCCGGGCCTCGCTGTTCCCGGCAAGATAGGCTTCGACGCGCGCAGCGTCCCGGGGACCCAACTCGCCATCAACGTACGCCGACAGCAGGGGAGCATCGTTGTGGGGGTCGAATGGCGCGTCCTTACTCATGCGCCCTCCTCCAGTCCGGCGGCCTTGCGCAGCCGGGTTCGGGCCGCATGCAATCGGGACATGACCGTGCCGATGGGCACGTTGCAGGCTGACGCGATCTCCCGGTACTTCAGTCCCTGGAAATGGTAGAGCATGAACACTTCACGCATTTCCTCGGGCAGTTCCTGCAGACCGTTCCAGATCTGTTGCCGGAACTCGTCGGCCACGGTGGTCGACAGGGCATCCGGCTGTCCGTCCGATTGCTTGACCCATTCCAGAGGCACGTCCCCCTTGTGCCGTTTTTCGTCCCGGCGCTGATTCAGCGCCGTGTTGCGAACGATGCGATAGAACCAGGGAAAAAAGGGCTCCTCGATACGGAAGCGCGACAATGAACGATGGATGCGGATGAATGCTTTCTGCAGAGCGTCCATGGCATCGTCGTGATTGCCGGTCAGCCCCAGCGCGATGCTGTAGGCCCTTTGCCGATACCGTGTCATCAGATCCTCGAATCCCCGGTCGTTGCCCGACAGGAAAGACTCGATATCGGATCGATCCCGCCGGCGTTCCTCCCGGTCGGCCTCGCTCAATTCACGCTCGGGCCGCCGGGGTGTGGAGTCGCCTACCCTCGGCCGATCCGGTTTATTCGAGCCTCCGGTCGAAAAGATTCCGAAGAAGATCAATCCTCCGCTCCCTCGGTCTGGTCCCAGACGCGCTCCGGTACTCCCTGGGCGTGGCCGACGGCCCGGGCCGCGACAAAAAGATAGTCGCTCAGTCGATTCAGATAGGCGATCCCCCGCGCGGGGACCGCTTCATCGTCGGCCAGGGCCACCGCCTTGCGTTCCACGCGCCGGCACACCGTTCGAGCCAAATGCAGAATCGTCAGATACGGCGGGCCGCCGGGCAGGATGAACTGGGTCAACGGCGGTACCGTGGCATCCAGGGCGTCGATACGATCTTCGAGGTGTCGGGCATCGAAAGCCGGATGGGCCGCGCCTGCGGGGACCTCGTCCGCGGAGAGTCGGGGATTTGCCAGCACACTGGCCAGGCAGAACAGGCGGTTCTGGATCGACCGCAGATCGGACTCGACGGCAGCGCTCACCGAACCGCGTGGAACGGTCTCCGAATCAACGGCCAACAGGGCAGCGGCATGGCCGATCCAGGAAATCAGTTCATCGACTTCGCCGTACAGGTCGACCCGTCGATCGGACTTCGGCGACCGCGACCCGTCCCCCAATGAAGTTTCGCCGCGATCGCCGCCGCGCGTGTAGATTCTCGCCATCAGGGATCGCTCCTTGCGGCCGTGCCGCTGCAAGTCTTTCCGTCGACTGCGGACTGCAGACGAGGATAGTTCATCGCGTACTACGCTACAACCGTCATCCCGCTCAGGCGCCCGGGAAATCTTGTGCCTGGATCCGCTGCCAGATGCGGGCGTGATCGTCCTCGTCCGGGCTGGCCAGCAGTTGCAGATCGGGGTCATCGCCGACGCCCGGGGTACGTGCCTGCAACAACGAATCCGGATGCTGTCGCTGCCAATCCTCCCGCGTCCACGGATAGAAGCGGTGCCAGAAGCCGAGATGCCAGAGGAAGAACCGCTCCACCCTCGAGGTTCCCTTCTCGTCATCCCCGAAATACTCGAGCGCGAAATCCGCGTAGCGACGCATCATCGCCCAACGCTCGGCAACGGTCGGCAAGCCGGGCTCGTCATCCAGGAACTCGCGAAAGATCCAGGGCTTGATCAACGCTCCGCGCGCAACCAGGAACGAGGAAACCGTCGTCTCCTGGCGCCGGCGACGCAGATCCCACGGCGTCAACAGATCGCCATTGCCAATGACCGGGATCTCGAGTTGCCGGGCGGCCTCGTCGATCAACGTCCAATCGGCGCTCAACCGGTAGCGCTGAGCCCGCGTGCGACCATGGATGACTACCGCATCGGCGCCGGCCTCCTGCGCACGCAGAGCCAGATCGACGCAGTTCTTCTTCTCCGCGCTATAGCCCAGTCGCAATTTCAGCGACAGGGGAACATCCACCGCTGCGCGCACGGCGGCGACGACCTCGGCCAGTTTCTTCGGTCGCTTCAGCAGCGCCGCCCCCTGCCCCCGGCGAACGATCAGGTCGATCGGACATCCGAAATTCAGGTCGATGAAGTGGGCACCCGCATCCACGGCGATGCGCGCGGCCTCGGCCATCACCTCGGGGCGTTTGCCGGCGATCTGGATCCCGAAATCTTCCTCCGAGTCGTGATGCCGGATCAAGGGTCGCTCGCCGCCCCGGACGAGTTTGTCCGACAGCACCATCTCACTGCAGGTCAGCACCGCACCATATTCCCGGCACAACCGCCGGTAGGGCAAATTGCCTCCCATCGCCATCGGTGCCATCAGAATCTTGTCGCGGAAAAAATCGCTGCGTTCTTCGGCTTCCATTGCGTCCTCGTTCGGAAGTCTGTCCATGGTGATTCGTGAGCAAACAGTAAACGACGGGAACGACCTCGCCACGAAAAAATCCAGCATCGATGGAATGATCCCTTTGCCAAAGCATTTCATGCTTGGTACACTGCCCGCGCTATTACCCGACTCCGGCCCTCAACACCCCGTATTTAGGTGTGAAATGAGGTGGCCGCTGGTCCGGGTCGGGTCGCCGCGGTGACCGGTCTCGGATCAACGTGAATTCCTGAATCAAGGAGGGCGTCATGGCCAAGCTCCAGAATGCACTCGCCAAGAAGATTCCCGTCTGGCGGGACGACATTTCCAAGCTCGTCAAGAAGCACGGTCAGAAAAAGATCAGTGATGTGACGATCCAGCAGGCCTACGGTGGCATGCGCGGCGTCAAGGGCATGGTCTGCGACACTTCGGAAGTGCCGCCCGACAAGGGCCTGCTGATCCGGGGTATGCCGCTGGCGGACCTCGTGAACAAAACCCCGGAAGACACCTTCTACCTGTTGTGCACCGGCGAGTTGCCCACCGCCAAGGACCGCCGCGCCCTGACGGAGGAATTGAACTCGCGCGCCAAGGTACCCTCCTACGTTTGGAAGGTGCTCGAGGCGATGCCCGCCAACTCGCATCCGATGTGCATGCTCGATACGGCCATTCTCTGCATGCAGCGCGAGAGCGAATTCGTGAAGTCCTACAACAAGGGCATGTCCAAGATGGACTACTGGAAGCCCACGCTCGAGGACAGCCTGGACCTGTTGGCCAAGCTGCCGACGATCGCGGCGGGCATCTATCGCATGCGCTTCAAGAAGGGCAAGCGGATCTCGCCCAAAAAGGGCCTGACCTGGGCGCAGAATTACGCCCACATGCTCGGCGTCCCGGACAAAAGCGGTGAATTCGCCGACTGCATGCGTCTGTATCTGGTACTGCACAGCGATCACGAGGGCGGAAACGTCTCGGCCCATACCTGTCACCTGGTGGGATCCGCACTGAGCGATGCCTACTACTCGGTCTCGGCCGGATTGAATGGCCTCGCCGGGCCGCTGCACGGTCTGGCCAACCAGGAGTGCCTGAACTGGGTGCTCGAGCTGAAGAAGAAGTTCCGCGGTGTGCCGACAGACGAGCAACTCGAGAAGTTCGCCTGGGATACGCTCAATGGCGGCAAGGTGATTCCCGGATACGGACACGCGGTCCTGCGCGTAACCGACCCTCGCTTCACCGCTTTCCGCGCCTTCGGCATGCGGCACTTCCCGGAAGACCCCGTGATGAAGCTCGTGGACAAGATCTACACGATCGTTCCCAAGGTGCTGAAGGAGCACGGCAAGGCCAAGAACCCGTGGCCGAACGTGGATGCCGGCAGCGGTGCCCTGCTCTACCACTACGGCCTGAAGGAGTTCAGCTACTATACGGTACTGTTCTCGGTCAGCCGGGCGATGGGCATGCTCTCGCAGCTGGTCATCAACCGGGCGATGGGCTCGCCGATCGAGCGACCCAAGTCGGTAACGACGACCTGGCTGAAGCAACAGGTCAAGTAGAACAGAGTCCATCGGAGTTCCGGTCGTTCGCAGCAAGTCCCCACGGAACCTGCTTGCGGAGGACCGGAACTTCTTTGGGTCCAACTCGATCCCTCAGCGCCTACCAGCCCAACGCGACAAAATCTACGGGTTCGCGGCCGTGCCGGGAATGGCCCCTTGGGAGTGGCGAACCGGTAGTTCCTTTTCCTCGAAGTGATTCTTTGTTATAATTCATGTGTTATTCAACTGCGTTCGACTCGAAAGCCGGTGGTGTGACCATGATTGCCTCCCCCCTCGCCCAGGTGCGCTGTTGCTCCGGTTCGTTCGTGCGCCGCGCGGGCTCCGTCGTATCCCTGTTTCTGCTCGCGTGCGCCTTCACCGGTGCCGCCCACGCGACCGGTACGATGACGATTACCTGCCTGGATGTGGGCCAGGGAGACGCGACCCTGATCGAGTCGCCCAGCGGCATGACGATGCTCTTCGATGCCGGCAACAACGGCAAAGGCAACGGCGTCATTTTGCCTTTCCTGTCCAGCAAGGGGATTTCGAGCCTCGACTACCTGGCGACGAGCCACTATCACTCCGACCATTGCGGCGGAATGGACGAGGTCTTCAACGGAATTCCCGTCAATATCGCCGCCTACGATCGAGGGTGGAGCTATACGACGCTGACCTACAGCTCCTATGCCAGTGCGGTTTCGTCGAAACGACAGACCCTGACGGCCGGCCAGGTGATCGATCTGGGAGAGGGTGTGACCGTCACCTGCGTCGCACTGAACAGCAACGGTGTTCTTTCCGCCCCCTTCGACAACGGCTCGGACGAGAATGAATATGATGTCTGCCTGCTGGTCGAGTACGGCGGATTCGATTTTTTCGTGGCCGGAGACCTGGTCGGTGGCGGCATCGGTTCGGAGGATATCGAAAGCGGCGTGGCCTCCCTCGCCGGCGACGTGGATGTCTACCAGGTGAACCACCACGCCAGCGCGACCAGCAGCAATGCGTATTTCCTGCAGACGGTGCAGGCCGAAGTTTCCGTAATCTCCGTCGGTTCGAACTCGTACGGCCATCCAGATCAGGGAGTCCTCGATCGCCTGGTTTCCTACGGCAGCTACGTCTACCAGACGGAAACCGGCAGCGGCGGTACCCTCCCGGAGAATGACCTGACCGTCGTGGGAGGGCACGTCGTGATTACCACCGACGGTGTGAGCGAATACACCGTAGCGGGCGATACCTGGACGATCGACGAGCAGAGCAACTCGCCGGTGGACGATGCTCCGGCCGCCGGTCTGAGACTGGTCGGCAACTATCCCAATCCGTTCAATCCCGCGACCGAGATCGTGTTCGAAAGCCGGCTCGCCGGAGCCGGAGCACTGCGAATCTACGACCTGGCCGGCCGCTCGGTGGTCGAACGCCACTTCGATGCCCTCGAGGGCATGAACCGGATCCGCTGGGGCGCCCGGGATGGCCGCGGACGAATCGTACCGGGCGGCATGTACCTGTACACGATCACGACACCGGC
>JANTGJ010000099.1 GCA_024762975.1 Candidatus Krumholzibacteriia bacterium | reverse complement strand
AGTTCGTTCAGCTCCGACGGGATCACCGGATGTTCGACGGAGAACTGCGTCAAGCTGACCTTGGCAGTATCGATAATATTGTCCGTATTCTCCAGCAATCCCAGAACGTCGCCCCGGTGCTCGGGGATGAGCGAGTGCCCATAAAGATAGCTTTCCACCTCGGAACTGATGTGGTCGGCCTCGTTCTCCAGCAAGGCGATGTCCTTCATCTTGGCTTCGAAGGTGTATTCGTCGCCCTGCAAATAGGCGAGCACCCCTTCACGGTAGACCAGAATGCCCCGACCCACCGTATCGAGAAACTCGTCGATCTGGTTCTCGATCTGCCGGCTTGACTGGAATAGCTTCATATCCCTTCCCCTGTTTCCGTGGCCCGATTTGTCGAATCGCCAATCATAACGTGTGGCCCGCGTCTGGACCAGTGTTTCCCTGCAATCCCTCGATGAATTCGAGCTTGCACAATTTGTCAGTTGCCATACTTGGCAGGTCTGCTCTATAGTCGGCGAATCTGTGGAGCCTGAAATCAATTCAGACGAGCCAACGAAGGGGACCCGACCATGAAACTGACCAGCATGCTGCCGATCAATCGTGTGACTCGCTTCGCAATCGTTCTCGCGCTTTGCCTCCCGCTGGCGCTGGCCGGCTGTGGAAACAAGGAGGGCGGAACCGCGGGTTCCGACGGTGGGGACTCCACATTTACCGGCAAAATCGGCGGCGGTCCCACCGGCGGCACCTTCAATACTTTTGCCAATGCGATGTCCATCTATGTCCCCAAGCACCTCGATGATGTCCAGCTCTCGGCCATTGGTTCCGGCGGATCGGTGGAAAATGTCAAGCGGGTCAGCTCCGGTGAGAGCAGCTTTGGCCTTTGCTACGCCGTCGATAGCGCCCTGGGCCGCAGTGGCGCACTGCCAAAGGATCCGAAGAAATATGACGGTACGATGGCGATGGGCTTCCTGTACGGCGCTCCTGCCCAGTTGATCGTGCGTGCCGACAGTGATTTCCATTCCGCCAAGGACTTGACGGGCAAGAAGGTCGCAGTGGGCAATGCCGGCTCCGGTGCCGCAGCCAGCGCCGAGCGCTTCTTCCGCCACATTGGCGTCTGGGACAACTTCGACCACCAGTTCCTGGGTTACTCGGCCGCTGCCAGCGCCTTCAAGGACGGTAAGATCGATGCTTTCTGGGTTCTCGTGGGCTATCCGAACAGTTCGGTCATCGAGGCCTCCGTCCAGGTGGACATCCGCCTGATCGATGTGGGCAAGGATGCGGTCGAGGCCGGGTTCTACGATGCGTTCGCGTACATCCCGGTCGAGATTCCCGCCGGCACCTACGGCGAGGACATGCCGGCCTGTTCGAGCTTCCAGGATGCAACGTTCCTGTGCGCGAACAAGGGCGTTCCGGCGGAGGTCGTCTACAACGTCATGAATACGCTCTGGAGCACCGAAGGCATGGCGGCCATGCTCGCTGCCAAGAAGACGTTCAAGACCATGACGCTGGAGAACGGATTCGACGGCGCTTCGATTCCGCTGCACCCCGGTGCCGTGAAGTTCTGGGAAGAGCACGGCAAGACGGTTCCGGCCAAGCTGAAAAGCTGATCCGGTTTCCACACCGGCTGAGCTTCGATTCCGCGAATCCACGGGGAGGGGGCACACTCCCTCCCCGTTCTCCAACCGAGAGCGATTGTCATGACGGACACACCGCAGAACCACCCCGGGGAATCTGTCGATTCCGTGGAGCAGGAGACTCTCGACGAACTGATGGAGAAGGACGCCAAGAGCGGCCGCCAACTGACACGATTCTGGTATCTGCTGACCTCGGCGCTGGGCGTTTTCATGGTGGCGTTCTACATGTACAACTCGGGTGTCATGCCCGTGGCCACACAGTACCACCGGGGGATCTACGTCCTGATCACGTTCGTCATGGTCTTCATCACCTACCCGATGACCAACCGCTCCCGTTCGGATCGCCCCTCCATCTCGGATATCGCCTTCGCGCTGATCGCGATCGCGGTCGTCGGGTATTGGATCATGGAGTATGAGAACCTGAACTACCGGATGGGTTCGGAATCGACCCTGGACACCATCGTCGCGATCGTCGGTATTCTGGTTTCGCTGGAAGCATCGCGCCGGGTACTGGGCCTGTCGATGACCATGGCCGGCGTCGGCTTTCTGGCCTATCTGCTGTGGGGTAACCTGCTGCACAACGTACCGGTTCTCGGTGCGTTTTCGCATGATGGATTCCGGTTCACCCGCGCGATCAACTTCCTGTACTACAACCAGGACGGTGTGTTCGGAATCATGGCCAACGTGCTGGTGACCTATGTCATCCTGTTCATTTTCTTCGGCGCGTTCCTGAAGGCCTCGGGCGCCAGTCGATTCTTCATCGATCTGCCCCTGGCGCTGGCTGGCCGCAGCGTCGGTGGTCCGGCGAAAGTGGCCGTCATCGCTTCGGGTTTCTTCGGTTCGGTTTCCGGTTCGGCCATCGCGAATACCGTCTCGACCGGTGCCTTCACGATTCCGATGATGAAGAAAGCGGGCTTTCGCCCCCATGTGGCCGGCGCCATCGAGCCTGCGGCCTCGATTGGCGGCATGTTCATGCCTCCGATCATGGGTGCGGGCGGTTTCCTGATGGCCGAGATGACCGAGATTCCCTACGTGCAGATCATGAAGATGGCCATCTTCCCGGCGGTGATGTACTTCCTCAGCGTATTCGTCATGATCCACTTCGAATCCAAACGCCACGGCCTCTACGGCGTCGATGATCCGGATGCGCCCTCGGCCTGGGAAATCCTGAAAAAGGAGTGGTTCCTGAGCATACCGCTGGTGATCATCGTGGTGATGATGCTGGTGGGCTTCTCGGCCGGCTTCGCTGCCGTCGTAGCGACGGTCAGTTGCGTTTTCGTCTCGTGGTTCACGCCCGATCACAAGATGGGCTGGCGCCAGATCCTGGATGCGATGATCGAGGGTTCACGCAATACGCTGATCATCGGGGCTACGGTTGGCGTGATCGGCATCATCGTCGGCACGATCAGCCTGTCGGGAATCGGCCTGAAGTTCTCGGATATCATCATCTCGCTGTCGGGCGGCTTCCTGCCCGTGGCAATCCTCCTGATCGGGATCGCCTCGCTGGTATTGGGCATGGGCGTGCCGGTCACGGCGGCCTACCTGATCACCGCCGTGCTGACGGTCGGCTCGGTCTCGAACATGATCGCGGTGCAGCATTTCGGCATGACCCTGAGCGAGATGGAACTCAGCCGTGAGATGGTGATGTACGTGCCCTGGGTGCTGATCTCGAGCCACATGATCGTCTACTGGTTCAGCCAGGATTCGAATATCACGCCACCGGTGTGTGTGGCGGCCTACGCAGGCGCCGCGATTGCGGGTTCGGATCCCTGGAAAACCGGTTGGACAAGTTTCAAGTTCGCCAAATTCCTCTACATCGGCCCCTTCCTGTTCGCCTACAGCCGTGGCTTCCTGCTGGGAGGATCCACCGCCGATATCATCGCCGCCTGGGTGACGATCACGTTGGCCACCGTCGCCTTCGGCAGCTTGACGATGGGATACCTGTCCTGTGGAATGAATGTCCTGGAATGGATCATCATGGCCGTGGCCACGGTCATCCTGTTCTTCCCGGACATCGTGCACGGACTGGTGCACGTCGACATCCCGAGCATGGTTGTTGACGGCACAGGAATCGCCCTGTGGCTGGTCGTATTCCTACTACAGAAAGCGCGAATCCGCGCCAACCCGGACCTGACGTTGCCCATCCACGAGCAGAAGAAGTTGAGGGCAAACCCCGCTTCCTAAAGAATCCCCCGATTTGTCACGGCGCGACCCTCGACCCAAGGGGGTCGCGCTTCGATTCAACTCCCGTTCCTTGCTTCCGATAGGTCCGTTCCGGTTTTTTGCCCGCCCCGGCAAATCTCACGAGAATTTCCTCAACCGCCCACTCCTGCTGTCGAACTAGACGATGGATGAAGAAATCCGAAAACCGGCCGGAGTCTGCCTGGACCCTCGGCCAACGAACAAAATGGCGAGCAGCGGGAGCAGGAACCAACGTGCGTGCGATTCCAATGAATCTACTTGGCAAACCAAGAGCCAGTCGGTATGGGATCACAACGATGACAGGGGCGATCCTGATCCTTCTGATGTTGGGAGCACCGGTGGCAGCCCAGGAATGGCTCGCTACCGGGACCTATATCGGTGACTTCAACTCTCCCCGCGCGATCACAGGAATCGGATTCCAGCCCGACGTGGTGATCGTCAAGGGAGACAACAACCGTTCGGCGATCATTCGAACCTCGACCATGGGGCCCACCATCTCCCGGGAACTCGGCGGGACGGCCGTCTACTACACCGATGGAATTGCAAGCCTGGATGCGGACGGATTTTCCGTCGGCAGTGGTGCCGTAGCCAACAGCGGCGGCGTCACCTACTGCTGGACGGCCATGCGGGCGGCAGAAGGCATCATGGACGTCGGCACCTACACCGGTGACGGAACGGACAACCACTGGGTCACCGTCGGTCTCTATCAACCCGACGCAGTCCTGATCATGGGCGAAGATTCCTGGGTGCCCTGGTTCCGGCACATTGACATGCCCAACGATGCCTCAACGCCGCTGATCGGCGGTGGCTTGACCTCCGGCGGTATCAACGGGCTGTACTTTGGCGGATTCACCGTCAGCGGCGATGTCGAGGTCAATTCCTCCGGGACCCCCTACCACTATATTTCCTGGCAGGCCTCGCCCAACCTGGTCACGGCCGAGAGCTACCTCGGCGATGGTCAGGACAACCGCGAACTGGGCGGACTCGACCAGGCGCCGTCCTACGTGCTGATCAAGAGTGCCGCGAACGAACACGGGCAGCACCGCATGGACAGCGTCGTGGGACCGGATAGCCCGACCTTTGACCCGACCGATTTCCAGGCGGACCGGATCCAGGCCCTGGGCACCGATGGATTTCAGCTCGGCAGCCACAACACGATCAACGAGAATGGCGAGACGTTCTACTACGTCAGCTTTGCCAACGCCATCACCAATTCCGATCTGGCCGTCTCGCTGGTCGCCGATCGTACCGAAGCGGACGAGGGCGACACGGTGACCTTCGACCTGTTGGTCGAGAACAACGGTCCGGACACCGTGAACGAAGTCTCGGGTTCGGCCACGCTCCCCACCGGAATCAGCTACCTTTCCTCCCTCCCGACCAATGCCACCTACGACAACGGCACCGGTCAGTTGGCTGCCGGTTCGCTGATCCCGGGCGACTCGGCCCTGCTGAGGTTGGTCGGCATTGTCGACAGCGGGACGGCCGCATCGACGTTGACCGCATCGGCGACCATCACCGGCACCGGTCTGGTCGATTCGGTTCCGGAAAACAACAGCGCGAGCGCTTCCGTGGACATCCTGGCCCAGGCCGACCTGGCGGTCGAAGCGACCTTCGATCCGGCCGGCGCGGCTGTCGGCGACACCGTGAGATTTACGATTGTAGGCAAGAATCTCGGGCCCAATGACGCCGCAGGTGTCGAGTTCTTTGTGGAACGCAAGATCGATTTCGACTATCTCGGTGCCAACGCCACCAACGGCAGCTACAACCAGGGATCCCAGATCTGGACCCGGGGCGACATGAACGGTGGTACGGTCGACACGTTGTCGGTCAGTCTCGTGATCCCTGCCGGCATGGCAGGCTCGACGGTCACCCCTGTCGCCTATGTTGCGAACTCCGGCGTATCCGATCCGGTGGCCGCCAACGACTCGACCTCGGCGACCCTCGTTGTCGCGGGTTCAGCGGATCTGACGCTGTCCGCGGCCGTCGCCGAGGCGGCGCTGGCCGAAGGCGACACGACCACCCTGACCTTTGCCGTCGCCAATTCCGGGCCCGGCAACGCGCTCCATGTTCAATTGACCCACACGCTGCCGTCAGGACTGACGCTGTTGGCCTACGAGACGGGCGGCGGCTCATTCAACGAAGGCACGGGCGTCTGGGATCTGGGCACCATGACCAACGGCGCCGTGGACACCTTGCGGTTGCAGGTCGAGGTCGATGGCGGCACAGCGGGCAGTACCCTGTCGGACGCCGCCCAATTGACCTCGGATTCGTTCGACCTCGATCTTTCCAATAACGATGCAACCCTGGACCTGAATATCTACCTGCCTGTGGATCTGACCCTGGCTGTCCAGACCACGGACCCGACGCCGGCGGTCGGCGACCTGATCGACCTGAGGGTCGTTGTGACCAACAACAGCGGCAACGATGCCGACGCCGTCGAAGTCCTCGCTCCCTTGCCTGCGGGCCTGGAATTCGACCTGGCCGGGTCCACCAGCGGAGCCTATGTCGACTCGACCGGAATCTGGACCCTCGGTACCCTGGCCGCCGGCGTCGCCGACACGCTTACGCTGACGGTACGGGTCGGCAGTGGTACGGGCGAGACGGTCCTGACTTTTGAGCCGGCGATTACCGGTCTTGCGCAGCCGGATACCGCGCCCGCGGACAATTCACTCAGCTTCGAGCTGAATGTGGAGGCCCCTCCGATCGTCACCGCTACGGTCACGGCGGGCCAGGAGGTCCCCAGCTCGCAGGGCGACCGGATCCATCCGGTCCTGACCTTGACGTTGACCAATTCCGGTTCGGCAGCCGATACACTGCGCTCTTTCACGGTGACCAACACCACGACCGGTGAGGGAACGACCGAAGAGCTGGACTCCGTCTGGCAGGAACTGAGTGTCGTGCGATCCGTGCCGGTGGCGGACATCGACGTTGTCGAGAAGGCTGCTCCGACAACGGCCGTTTTCAGCGGCGGCGAAGCGGTTTTCGAAGACCTGGACTGGATCGTCGAGCCGGGCGAAGACCTGCAGGTGATCGTTCAGGGCGCGCCCTCCTATTCCGCTCCGACCGGATATCAACTGGCGTTGGCCGTTCTGCGGACCGAGCACATCGAACTGGCAAAGACTACAGCACAGGCCGCCAGCTGGCCCCTGGCCGACGGTACCGTACTGACGGTCGGTGGATTCCCTGCCTCGGCTTTGACGCTGATTGAAGTCGACAGCAGTCCCCTGGCCGTCGGATCGATTCACAACCCCGCGCTCGAAGTGCACATCCCCTCGGACGGCTTCCTGGCCGATGAGTTGCTCCGCCTGAACATCATCAACCATGGCAGCGCTCAACCGGACACCGATATCGAGCGCATGGAGGCCTGGGCCGACGATGGCGACCTGGTCTTCGATCCGCTCCAGGACGAGCTCATCGGCTCCTTCGTCTTTACCGGGGATCGTTGGGAATTGACGGGGCTGACGACCACGATTCCGGTCGGTGGCCTGCGGGTATTCGTGAGCGTGGACATCACCGAGACAGCTGCGCCCGCCGGGAACGCCGTGCGCCTGGGCATCCCCGGTCCGCCCGACGAAGGCATCGGCATGGTCCGTCGAAACGATGGGCCGAGCGACACCTCGTTGGACAATACCGTCGCCCGGGGTATCAGCGTCTCCGACCGCATCATACTGACAACGCAGTGGATCCATCCGGGGGTCGTCTACCCCGCCGCCGGTGATCTGCCGCTGATCCACCTGATCGCAACCAACACCTACACCGATGACCGCACGCTGCAACGCATCGTGGTCACCAACGCCACCGAGGGCTCCGCCGAGGCGACGATACCGGATCTGGACGCCACCAGCCGTCAGGTCGCCTTGCGCTGGGACGCCGGCAATATCGGTGAACTGGACGACGCGACCACCGATCCGACACTGGGTTCGGGTTCGTATGCGGACGGCCGCGTCGAATTCTCCGGATTGGACCTGAACCTGCCCGCCGGCAGCGCCGTTCACCTTTTCGTCACGACCGACCTGGGCCTGATGACCGTTGCCGATGGCGATCGCATTTCCGCCCTGATCAGTACCGCCTCGGATATCGACGTGACCAATTCGACTATTGTCGGCAACTGGCCCCTCGACTCCGGTGCCCAGTGGTCGGTCGACGGCATGGTCGCCGACCAGGTGGAGATCGCCCCGGTGAATGTCCTGACGCTGGGTCCGGACGACGGTCCGGCGCTGGTGCTGGATTTCACGGTACCTTCCAACGGATATCTGGAAGACGAGTTGCTGGGCGTCGGTCTGGCGAACCAGGGTTCGGCCGACGAGAATGATTTCTCGGTCGTACAATTGTGGGAAGACGGCGGCGACGGAGCCTTCGACGCCGCAGATACCGGAAGCGACGATACGCTGCTGGGTCCGATGTTGCTGCAAAGCGGAAAATGGATCTCCTCGGCCCTGAGTCGCACGGTCCCGATCGGCGGGCTGCGCCTATTCGCCAGCTTGACCGTTTCGTCCACACCGCAGGACTCGGCAACCGTTCGATTTACCATTCCGACGGGGGGCTTGACGACCGCGAACGGAAACTCCGGCCCACTGGATCGCCCCGTCGAAGAACCGGGGACCCTGGTTCTTTCCACGTCCCCCCTGTTGTCGGCCCTCTCCCTGGTCACCAACGAGGTTACGATCGGTCAGTCGGGCGAAGTTCGCATGACCGTCTCGAACCGGGGTGGGGAACGGGTCAACGGGATCACTCCGGAACTGAGTCAACTGGACGGCAGCGCCGGCTTGACACTGGGGCCGCCGACTCCCGCGAGCACCGACCTGGTGCCGGGTAGCGATGCCGTATTCACCTGGTCGTTCACTTCGGCCGAGGCCGGGGACGCGGTTCTGGAAGGCGGCGCATCGGGCATCGGCCAGGACACCGCCCTGGCGCGACGCTCCATCCACACACCGACATCGGCGCTGACGGTCTACAGCCCGGTTCCCGGCATCGATCTGTATCCGGTCACGAATCTGCCGTTCTCCATCAACCGCGGCCAGGTCGGCGTCATTCCACTTACACTGACGCTGGCCAACCCCGGCAGCAGCACGGTCGCCAACGGTCGCCTCGACTCGATTCAGCTGGTACTGCGGGAATCCCCGGGGGGGCCCGTGATTGCTCCGGCGGACCTGTTGACGCGTCTGGTCATTCGCGAGGGCACCGACATCTATGCCGACATGACCGCGATGCCGAGCGAGGCGGCGCCGTTCACCGTGGCGCTCGACCACCCGGCACTCATCACCGGCTCGGAGCCGGTCACGCTGGGCATTCGCTTCGATCTGCGGGGCAACTCGACGGTCCCGTCATTCCTGCTCTCGATCGACGAGGGCTCGTGGTTCACGGTCTCGGACGCGGTCAGCGGTCTGGCCGTACCGCTGTCCCTCGGTGAGGGATCCTTCCCCGTCCAGTCGGGCCAGGGCAACCTGGTGACACAGGCTACGGCCCTGGAGTTGGCCGTGACGGATCGCGCCGAAAGCGCCGCCGGTCCCGGACAGACGGATGTCGTGCTTGCCGAAATGGATCTCAGCAATATCAGTAGCGACGGGTCGTCCTCGGCAATCGAACTGGGAGCCCTCTGTTTCGCCTTCCGTGGTGAAGATGGAGAGAAACTGGCCACGCCACAGGATGTGTTCTCGAGGCTGCGATTGGCCTCATCCTTCCAGGATCATTTCGATGGCGCGATCAGCGCCGATTCCGACTCCCAGGTCGTATTGCAGCTCTCGCCGCCGGTCCTGGTGCCGGGCAACACCACGCTGACCCTGCGACTGCATGGCGATGTGACGGACGAGCCCCTCTTCGGGTCGGTCGTTCCCCTGGTCGGTAACCTCCTGCTCTTTGATGCGCGCGATGCGAACACCGGCGCGTCGATCGCTATTTCCCTGACCACGAGCGCCGCAGCCGCCGCGACCAGAATTCTCGGTGCCGCCGAGACGGTCCTGGTCGACGGGGACGCGTTGCTTCCGGAATTCGTACCCCAGGGCGCGGTGGATATCGAGGCTCTGGCGATGACGTTCACCCACCCGGGCGAGGCCGGGATCGCACCGATCTCGATCGACACCCTGTCGGTGAAGTTCACCGACAACGCCCGCCAGGCCATCAATCCGGCCGCGTACCTGGACGCCATCCACATCGTTTCCGGAGAGACGGAACTCGCGGTGGTCGGCCGAACCAATGCTCCGGGCGGATCTGTCGACATCGGCATGATCGAAGTATTGCTGGAGCCCGGCCAGAGTGCAGACGTTCTGGTGCGTCTCGATTTCCGGCCTGATGCTCCGAGCGAGAGTCTGCAGATGTCGGTCGGACAGGGCGGAATTCACGCGCACGACGAAGTCCGGGACATCCCCCTGGCCGTCGTTCCTGATCCTGGAGCGTCCCTGCCCCTGGTCAGTGGAACGGCCCGCATCGTCGCTGCGGCCGATGAACTGATCGTAGGCGCCGAGAATCGTCTACCCGCGATCCTGGCTGCGCAGGTCGGGGCCTTCCCGGCACTGACCTTGACTTTCGAGAATCCAGCCAGCGCCCAAAGTGGCGCGGTGGAAATCGATGAATTGACGATACGTCAACCGAGTGCCGCCCGACACGCTCTGGGGGCGATGGCGGCCACCGTGCGCCTGTTGCACGGGGAAGACATCTGGTCTGAAGTCGAGACCGGCGTGACCGACGAAGCGATCACCTTCACCGGCACGGAGCCCTTGTCGATTCCCGCCGGCGAGGACTTGGAGGTACTGATAGAAATCGTACTGCGTACCGATCCACCGGACGGAAGTATCGCGCTGCAGATCGATGCTGCCGACATCGTGGCCCGACCGGCGGACGTGATCAGTTCCACTGTATTCGTCAGCGCGATGTCGGGACAGAGCTTCCCCCTGAAAACGAGCACGGCGACCTTGAGCGCTGCCGATCTCGAAGGAAGCTATGCGAACTATCCCAATCCCTTCGAGGCGGGCCGCGAGTCGACAACCTTCGTCTACTCCCTGCCGACGGCCGCCACGGTCACCCTGCGCCTGTTGACTCCCCACGGTGAACCGGTCGCCACGGTACTGGATCACCAGTCGGTGGAGGCCGGCCTGCGCCAGATCGACCAATGGGACGGCATCAACGGCAAGGGCAAGACCGTTCGCAACGGAGTGTACATCGCGGAGTTGACGGCAGAGTTCGCCGACGGAAGCCGCGAACGCGTTCTGCGGAAAGTGGCGGTGGTACGATGAAGACCCTCCACCACAACCTGCAGGGTATTCGCGCCGAACGGCTCGTTCTGATGGCCGGGATTGTCCTGCTGATCTCATCGGTCGCATTTCCGGTCGCAGCGGTCGACGACGCAGGCTACCGCTCGGTCTTCGCTCGCGGCGCCGGGGGACGCCCCCTGGCTTTGGGCGGTGCCTACGTCGCGGTCGACGGAGACCTGAGCTCCGTGATCTGGAATCCGGCCGGGCTGGCCGGGGTCCAACGCAAGGGTGTCTACGCCACGCACACCGACCTGATCGGCCTGGGTTTCAGCGAGCAGTTCGCCGTCATGGCGCTGCCGAGCTGGCGTTTGGGAACATTCAGCCTGGCCTTGCGCCGCTTTGCAGTTGACGGCATCGAAGGTCGTGACCACAGCGGAGTGATCACCGACACGAATCTGCAGGACGCCGAATCCGAGATCGCGTTGGGCTATGGCCGCTCCTTCGGGCCGGCGCTGCGTCTGGGTATGAACGTGAAACTGCAGCAACAGGAACTGGCCGGTTACAGTGCCGCCGGTTTGGGTGTCGATCTCGGTGCGCAGGTTCATCCACTATTGGCGCTGGGCCGCGAATCGCGCCTGGCTCGGGGCTGGAGCCTCGGGCTGCAGTTGCGCAATGTCGTCGAGCCGAATCTCCGATTGCTCGAGGACGATTCTCACGACCCGGCCGGCATCCGCCTCGGTACCGCGCTGGAGCTGCCCGTCGGTCGCAACATCGACGCCCTGGCGGTGGTCGACCTGGAGAAAACGAAGTCGATGGATCCCCGACTGCATGCCGGGCTGGAACTCGAATTGATGGAGCTGCTGGCGTTGCGCCTGGGCTCCCTCGATGGAATGATGACCGCCGGCAGCGGCATCACCTGGCGCCAATTCCAGTTGGACTACTCTTTCGAGAACAATGAGATCGAATCGGTACATCGCGTGGGACTGGGAATCGGATTCGGAAGTACCACCGAAGAGACCCACCGCAGCGAACTGGAGCGCGAAGAGCGGATCCTGCAGGAGCGCCTGGCTTCGGCGTTCGCGAAGCAGAACGAGGATCGTGTCAGCGAGCTCGTGCGCTCGGTGCGAGTCGCCCTCCAGGCAGAGGACGCCCCCCGGGCGCTGGACCTGGTCGCGACCCTACGCGTACTGGAGCCCGACCAGGGCAGCCTGGACAAGATGGAGTCCGAGGCCTACTTCCTGCTGGCTGCGTCCCAGGAACGCGACGACGATCTGATGGCAGCCACCCTGAACTATGGCCGGGCGGTCGCCCTGGACAAAAACAATCAACGCGCCGCGATCGCCTTGGACCGGGTGCGCAAGGAGAGCAGCCGCCGCAATGTGCGCAGCGAGACCATCCGGCAACTCTTCGACCATTCCATGGCCGAACTGACCGCGGGACACCTGATCGCCGCCCACGACGGCTTCGAACAGGTCCTGACCCAGGCACCGAACGACCCGGAAGCCGCCGCGATGCGCGATCAGGTGCGACAGACACTGCGCATCCGCTCCGAGGCGATGGCCGACCGGGCCGTCAACCTGGCCGAAAGCGGTCGCCTGCCGGCCGCCCGCGAGGCCCTGGCCGAAGGGCAGCGACTGGATGCGGCGTGTCCGTCCCTGGTCCGGGCCCAAAGCGCGATCGCAGAGGGCGAGCAACGCGAACGGGATGCTCAACGGGCTCGTACGCAGAACTCGCACACCAACCGGGAGGTCCCGGTCGCAACCAGCTCGCTGCCGGCTGCCGTGCCGTCACCGCCGACGCCGAGCTACGGGTCCCTGTCTCCGGAACGTCAACGCGAGATTTCCGACCTCTACCGGCGCGGCATGTCCGAAGCCGAGCGCAATCGGCGGGACAATGCGCTGCGCTACTGGGAGATGGTCTGGAGCGAGGCTCCCGACTACCAGCAGGTAGCCGATCATCTCAAGGGCGAGTACCTCGCACGAGGCATGGAAGCCTTCGCTGCCGGCGACCTCGATCGGGCCATTCAGTACTGGGAAGATACCCAGAAGATCGATCCGAACGATGCGCGGGCTCGCGGCTACCTGGCGCGCGCACAAGAGCAGCGGACCCGGATCCGTGAAATCAGGAGTTCCACGGAATGACACCTCCGACGAATAGCACCTGGCTGAAATTGTTCGGAAAAGAGCGGGTCATCAGCCTGCGCCTGATCGCCTCGCTGGCGGTGGCCGGTCTCGTGGCCGGAACCATGCTGACGATCGCACGAGTGAATGAGCACTACACGCAGCAGGCCCTGCGCGGAGCCGCCGAGTCCCAGTTGCTGCTGGAGGCAAGCAACCTGTCCCTGCTGAGTCAGGATGCCATGCTGACCGAATTCCCCGAACTGGTTCTGGTGCCCCTGATCACGGAGTTGCAGGAGAATCACCCGGAAATCGCCTACGTGACGATCGTTGACCATCGCGGAACGATTCGTGGCAGCGCCGAGGCCCGGTCGGTCGGACAGCCGTACGAGCCCTTGCCGGGTCTGACGGCAACGAAGCGGGCAAGCAGGGACGAGTCGCGCGGTCAGCTCATGGAAAGCACCGACCTGCGTCTGGCCGAAACCGAAATTCAGGGTGGTGGCGGAGAGCCCCTGGGCCGCGTCATCGTCGGGATCGAAAAACGGGTCTTGGCGGACCAGATCGTAGCCGTGCGGAAGGATCTGGGCACCTACGCGGCCATCCTGCTGCCGGTTGCGATGGTATTGGCCGCAGTGCTGATGACCCTGCTGCTACGCCCGGTTCCCGCCCTGCGCGCCGGCCTCGAGCGCATTGGCCGTGGCGAACTGGAAACCCCGATGAGGATCCAGGACCCGACCGAATTGGGCATCCTGGCGCGATCGATCAACCAGATGGCCGCGCAGCTGAAGACCTCACGCGATGAGATCCGCGCCCGCGAGGCCGAGATCGTGGCCACGCAGAAAGAGATCGTCCATACCCTGGGCGATGTGGTCGAGAGCCGGTCGTCCGAAACGGCCCACCACACGATGCGCGTAGCTGCGATGTGCCACAAGCTCGCACTGCTCGCCGGAATGTCGGAAAAGGAAGCCGACATCCTGCGCATGGCCTCACCGATGCACGATGTCGGCAAAATCGGGATACCGGACAGTATCCTGAACAAGCCCGGCAAGCTGACGCCCGATGAGTACGAGATCATGAAGACCCACGCCGAGATCGGGTACCGGATTCTGGCCAAGTCCGAGCGCGTGATCCTGCAGGCGGCGGCCACCATCGCCCACGAGCACCACGAGCGTTGGGACGGTCACGGCTACCCGCGCGGACTGATCGGCGAAGAGATCCACGCCTACGGTCGCATCACCAGTCTGATCGATGTCTTCGATGCGATCTACAGCGACCGGGTCTACCGTCCCGCGATGTCGCTGGAAAAGACACTGAGCATCATCCGCGAGGGTCGCGGCAAGCACTTCCAGCCCGAACTGGTCGATCTCTTCCTGGAGAACCTGGATACCTTCCTGGCCATCCATGGTCAGTTCGCCGAGATGGACCACTGCCTCGAAACCCTGACACCGGTTCAGCCCGAGTCTGCAACCGTCGAGGCGGCACTGGTGGAGTCGATCCCGACGCCGGCCGGGTCCGTCCGCGAAACGGTGCAGGTCTGATCCCGGCGACTTTTCGCAGCCCCTTCGGCATGTTATCTTGTCAGCGGTCGCACCCAGGTGCGGCCGCGGTTTTTTCGCGTGCAGCAAT
>JANTGJ010000098.1 GCA_024762975.1 Candidatus Krumholzibacteriia bacterium | reverse complement strand
GACGATACCGCCATCGGAAACGACAATGCCTATTGGTCCGACACGAACGCCGACTACAACGATCCGAACCACGTCGGCGCCTTCAGCGAGGTCTCGCCCAACTATCAGGGCAGCCAATACGACATCGTGATCCATGACAACGGCACGAGTGTCTCGGTCGAGTTCACGCACAACGAAGTGGACAAGGTATTTGCGCTGGCCGAGGGCGACAGCTTCTTCGACGTGACCTACCGGGTGGGACCGGCCACCCACTGGGTGCAGTCAGGCTTCTCGCCGTCGCTGGTCGATCAGGTGTGGAATGCCGAGTTGGCGCGCATCTGGTCAACGGACGCCAGTTACATGGGACAACGGAATCCGAATACCGGCATCGCCGCGGCGTTGCTGCTCGGTACCGGCGGTGCGACGCACCAGAAGGAAATCGCGGGCACCCTGATGAAGGGCGACGAGATCTTCGGCGCCGAGGCCTTCCAGATGCGACTGTTCGCCGGGTGGACCAGCCCTCCGGACGGCACCGGGGAAATCACCGAATTGCGCACCCTGTCCGACCAGGTGAGCGATACGCTCGGACCGCGAGTGACCGAGGCCGTGTACCTCCCCGGTACCGACCGCCTGCGCCTGACCTTCGACCAGGCCGTGGCGAGTGTCGATCCGGCGGGCGTAACGGTCAGTGAAGGACCGGGCGCGGTCATTCAGACGGTCACCTTGCCGGGCGCAACGCCGGTCAGCGAGTCCTTGCCGTCGATGACGGTGACCTTCGAGTTGGACGCCGCAACGACCGCAGCGCTGGACGCACTGGATGATCAACAGGGCCTGTTCCTGGAATTGGCTGCGGGCGCCCTGGCGGATGCCTCGGCCAACGGCAACGAATCCGTGACGCTGAACGACGGCTTCCCGGTCACGGCGGTGACCACGGCGATCGCGATCGACGGAAATATCGAAGACTTCGAGTGGATGGATGCGAACGTGCTGGCCGA
This sequence comes from Candidatus Krumholzibacteriia bacterium, assembly GCA_024762975.1. Classification (GTDB taxonomy): domain Bacteria; phylum Krumholzibacteriota; class Krumholzibacteriia; order LZORAL124-64-63; family LZORAL124-64-63; genus JANTGJ01. The sequence goes on along the minus strand of JANTGJ010000098.1, from coordinate 13,803 downwards.
CAGCACCGATTCGGCCTGGACGGCCAGCAACGAGATCGACCGATTGCTGGTCCGTTGGGACAGTGAATTCCTGTACATCGCCATCGACGGCGTCGTCAACAACAACAGCTGGCTGCTGTACCTGGATGTGGATCCGGGCTCGGCGAACGGACCGACCGACCTGACGGCGACCGATGCCTGGGAACGCGGTGCCTCGTTTACCGCACCGGGCTTCGCTCCCGATTTCCAGTATGGCTGCTACCAGCACCAGTCCGCCTACGACGGCGATGGTTTCTGGGAGTTGCTGTCCGCGACCACGACGCAGGATCGCACGGGCGATATCGAATCGGCTTTCGATTCCTTCCATCTGTACGGTGATGCCGGCGGCAGTGAGATGGCGATCCCCTGGAATACGCTCTACGGTCTGGGAGCGGGCAGCGTGCCGGTCGGTGCGCAGATCTCGTTGGTGGCCTCGATTGCCTGGGATCCCGAGCCGGACGGAGAATTGGGCGGCGACTCGGTTCCCAATAACCTGGTGTCCGGACTGCCGATGATCGACAACGCCTGGACCCTGGATGTCGACGCCGATGGTGACGGTACTCCCGACACGGGTGCGACTCCGGTGGACCTGCCGGCTGCAGGGGGCCTGCGCCTGCTGCAGAACGTTCCGAATCCCTTCAATCCGAGAACCACCCTGCACTTCGAGATCCCGGGATCGATCCCGGCGCATACCCACCTGTCGATCTTCGACGTACGCGGCCGCAAGCTGGCCACGCTGATCGACGAGGTCCTTGAGGCAGGATCCCATACAGCGGTCTGGGACGGACGCACGGCATCGGGCCGAGCCGTCGCCGCCGGTACCTATTTCAGTCGTCTTTCCTGTGGTGGACAGGTAGTCACCCGTCCGCTTTCGCTCATCAAGTAGGAGGAGTCCAGATGCGCACTTTACAACGCAACTCTCTCGTCGCCCTGCTCGCCCTTGCGCTGGCAGTGTTTGCCGGCAGCGCAATGGCGCAGGCGCCGCAAACGATCATCATCGACGGTGTGAACGATTTTCTGCCGGGCAATCTGTTGGATGCCGACGGCGGGGATACGCAGCACCCGAATATCGATGCCGGTGATATCTACGTCACCAACGACGCCGTGAACCTGTATCTGGGCATCACGCATGACCAGGCCGGCTGGGGTTCGGTACAGATCGGTGTCGCGATCGATGTGAACACTGCCGACGGCGGCGTTGCCGATCCCTGGGGACGTGCCCTGGAGTGGAGCCTGGCCACCAACAAGCCGGACTTCATGTTCTACGTGAATCTCGACAACAACTGGCAGGCCGGTTACGCGTGGGACGGGGCAGGATGGGCCGAACTGGGTGCGCCCGGTCCCGGTTCGCTGGGTTGGACCACGAGCACCGGTTTCCGCGAAATGGCCATCATGCTCGGCACGCTGGGCGTAGGCGCCGGCGACACGGTGAACGTCGAGACCTGGATTACCCAGGACGGCGCCACCAAGGGCCCGCTGGATGCCATGGCGAACGACGGTAGCCAGCTTTCAACGCCTGATTTCACGCTGTGGGACACCGCCTCGCCGATCCCGATGCTGGACTACCTGAGCCACGTCGTCTATGCGGCTGCGGATCCGGATCCTCCGGTCGTGGTCGAGGTCAAGCCGGGCCCGGATTTTCCTGCCGAGTCCTTCTTCGACGTCTTCTTCAATGAACCGGTCGGTTTGTCGACGGCCAACAATCCTGCCAACTATTCCCTGCCCGGCGCGGTGGTCACGGCCGCCGCTCGCGATGCCTCGGACCCGAGCATCGTACGCCTGACGCTGGACACGATCCTGCCGGCATCGGCCAGCCTGTATCAGCTCACCGTCAGTGGTGTCGAGGATCTGGCCGGCAATCCGATCGTCGAGGACGGCGTGCAGAACGTGACCTGCTTCATGCTCAAGAGCGTCCTGTTCCGCGGCAAGTTCGGTCCCTTCCTGGCCAACCAGGGTGTCGGGCCTCACCAGTTCTCCGTCGAGGGCGATACGGCACCGCTGACCTTCGGTACGACCTGTGATACCGGCATCATGACCGATACCGGCACCGATGATATCTGGGAAACCGAAGTGTTTTTCAGCGTCACCGGCGATTGTGTGGCGGGCACGGCCGCGGCCACAGTGCAGTGGAAGTTCGTCTACGACTGCACGACCTACGAGCCGTTGCCCAGCAACCGTGAACACGTGCTGGATTTGGCCAATGGAGCGCAGGACATCATCGAGGTCTGGTGGGCGGACGAGGATCCGACCACGTTCACGCAGCACGACATCGACGTCGAGTTCTTCGTCGACATGAATCTGTCGTCCTATGTCCTGGGTGATACGATCGGAGTGAACGGCAGCGCCGTCGAGCTGGGTTACAACTGGCCCTCGGATGTGCTGTTGGTCGATGACGGCACGGGCAATGACGCGCTGGCCGAGGACGGCATCTTCTCGACCGTGGTGACCTTCCCGACCGGAACGCGCAAAGCGATCACCTACAAGTTCCTGCACAACGGCGCCTACGAGTGCGAAACGTTGGGCGACCGGAATCTGTTCCTGAACGACGAGCTGTTCGACACCGTAGGCGGTACGCTCGGTCCGTTGACGTTGCCGGTCGTACACTACGACTTCTGCAACGCCATCTGGCGTGCGGTCGAGGTTGTCTTCCAGTTGGACTTCAACAATACCAACTGGTCCAGCATCGACGAGTTCGATGTCGTGGGCGTCAACGGTACGGACAACAACGCGGATCCGGCCACCTTCGACTGGAGCGTTCCCTCGTTGAACGCAATGGTCGACGACGGCACCGGCTTCGACGCGGTCGCCGGCGACAAGATCTACACCGTCGCCGTGGTCTTCCCGGATACCAGCACGCAGAACATCGAGTACAAGTACCTGTTCAACGACGAGTACGAATGCTCGACGCAGGGCAACCGCACTGTGGCGATCGACCCGGACAACTACGATGCGGTCGGCAACCCGCAGATCCTGGCTGTCGATGTCTTCCAGATCTGCAGCGTCACCGGTGTGCCCGAGTTGACGGGCGCGCGTTTGCTGCTGTCGCAGAACTCGCCGAACCCGTTCAACCCCAGCACGGAGATCCGCTTCGAGGTCCCGCGCGCGGGCGAGGGCTCGTTGCGCATCTACACCCCGCGCGGAGAACTGGTGCGCACGCTGCGCAGCGGTTCGTTCGAGCAGGGCGCGGGCGTGGCGATCTGGAACGGCTTGACCGACCAGGGTCGCAGCGCTGGATCGGGCGTCTACCTGTACCGCCTCGAGGTGGGTACGGATGTGCAGACGAAGCGGATGGTTTTGTTGAAGTAAGAATCTTGTCGATCATATGCCTTTGTCTTTTGGCCCCGGGCTTTGCCCGGGGCTTTTTCATGCCCGGAATTCGTGCTAGTGTCAGGATTCTTCACGTGGGCCAGGGCGAAAATGCAAGGGGAGCTCGATGCTGAACAGGATGCATCGGTTGGGAATGGTACTGGCGCTGGTCGCACTGGCCGGTTGCGCCTCGACCGCGAGTCAGTTGACCGGTACGTGGGTGATGTTGGACGACCACGGAGAGCCAACGAACAAGATCAAGCTTCTGACCGAGGACCATTTTGCTTTCGGCGCCATGGATGGCCGCGATGTGTGGGCCGGCGGTGGTACCTGGGAGCTGGCGGACGATGTCTATTTCGAGACGATCGACTATCACGTTCACCGGAATCTGATCGGCGAGACGCTGCGTTTCGATTGTCGCCTCGAAGACGGAATGTGGTACCACGAGGGCCGATTCGAAGCCGGTGGCCGCAAGTACAATATTGTCGAGATCTGGAAGAGATTGGACGAATGAACCGGGAGAGTGGAATGCGGAAATTCCTGATAGTCCTGGTTGGGTTGATGGTCCCGTGCGCGGCGCTCGCGTTCGAAAAATCGCCGGTTCCCACCCTGGAAGAACTGGCGATCGAGGTCACCCCCGACCATCCGCGCGAATACATCTATGCCGACAAGGGCGCGGCTCACCTGGCCGGCGAGGCCCTCGGCGAGAACACCCGCAGCTACCACGGCTTCTACATCGCCATGCACGAAGTGCTCGATAGCTGGGCGCTGCGCCTCGAGGACGGTACCGAACTGTCGGCGAAGACGGCGACCCGCGCGATGGTGCGCCCGGATCGCCTGCAGCGCGAGCACTCCTACCCGGGGGGCTTCGTAACCGAGACCATCACGCTGTTCGATCGCTCCAACGGCTTTCGTGTCGTCTATGAAGGCGTGCCCGGCGGCGAATTCGCAGTCCTGCCGCGGGTGGACATGCGTTTTCTGTGGAAGATCGGCAAGCCCGGATACGAGGTGCGCTGGGAGGGCGGCATCCTGCTGGTCACCCGCCAGGACCGTCTGAACGAAGCGCCGGATCCGGCGCATCCGGCCTGGCTGGCCGTAGCCGTGGACAGCGCCGATCGATTCACGCCGGATGGCCGCCATGTGGACTTCACCTACCCCAAGGGTGCCGCTCGCAAAGCGATGGATCATGCCTCGCCGTACCTGCCGGGCGCGATCCAGGGCCACATCCCGTCGCACATTCCATCCGGTCGCGTGCAGATGATCTGCGCCGCGGGAGAGACGGCCGAGATCGCCGCCGCCAACGCTCGCAGGCTGCGCGCCGAGGCCCCGGACCGCATCGTTGCCCGCGAGGATCGCCTGAACGGGCTCCTCGCCGAGTCCGCGATCACCACCGGCAATCCGCGCGACGATCGAGCCCTGGCCTGGGCCCGACTGGCGCTGGACAACCTGATCATGGAACAGCGCGGGCCGGGCATCTATGCGGGCTACTACTGGTTCACGACCTACTGGGGCCGGGACACTTTCATCAGCCTGCCGGGCGCCTGTATCACCGATGGTGATTTTGAAACGGCCCGAGAGCTATTGAGTTCGTTTGCCGAGTTCCAGAACAACGATTCCAGCGGCGACCGCCAGGGCCGCGTACCCAACTTCGTGACCGTCGACCAGGTGCAGTTCGCCAGCATCGACGGTACCTGGTGGTTTGTGCGCGCGCTGGACGAGTTGTGGAAATACTCGGGGGATGACGCGTTCGCGCGCGAGATGGCGCCGGTGGTGTTCCGCGCCGTCGACGGGGCGCTGCGCGGCGCCGTGGATGACGAGGGCTTTCTGACCCACGGCGACGGGGAGACCTGGATGGATGGTGGGGGTGAGGCCCATCCCTACTCGCCCCGCGGCAATCGTGCCGTCGAAGTGCAGGCGCTTTGGCATCGTGGTTTGCTGTGTGCCTCGCGATTGGCTTCCCTGACCGGCGACCAGGGACGCGCCAACGCCTATCGAATTCGCGCCACGACGTTGGCTCAACAGTTCCACCTGCGCTTCTGGCGGGATGATCGCCTGGTCGACCACCTGAACATCGACGGCAGCCAGGACGAGCAGATCCGCCCCAACACGCTGTTGGCGGTGCTGGCTTCGCCCACATTGTTTACCGCAGGCCAGCGTGAACGGATCACGGCCGAGGCCGCCGGCAATCTGGTCCTACCGTGGGGTGTCCGGTCGCTGGATGCAGGCGACGCGAACTACCACCCGCGGCACCTGAATCTGGGGGAGTACTACTACGACGAGGCCTACCACAACGGGGATATCTGGTTGTGGCTGTCGGGTGCCTACGTCTCGGCGCTGAACGATGCCCGCGACGGCTTCGGGCAGACGCGCATGCTGCTGGACGAGATCCTGGACGAGGGGGCCGTCGGTACGCTGCAGGAGATCCGTGACGGCGATCGGGCCCAGAGCAATGACGAGTTCGGCGGCGCCACGAGCCAGGCCTGGTCACTGGCCGAATTGCTGCGCACCGTGGTCGAAGACTACCTGGGCCTGCAGGCCGATCTGACTGCCGATCCGCCGCGCATCGTGGTGCGGCCGCAGTTGCCGGAGAGCTGGCCGAACCTGACCGTGCGCACGCGCCTGGGCGAGTACGACTGCGTCTTCCGTGTCGATGCGGACAAGATCCTGATCGCGTCCGAGCCGGCGCTGCCGGAACACTGGCAGGTGGAATTGGAGTACTAGCAGGAGATCAATTCGACGATGGACTCGAGCCCGATGCGATCGACCTCGTCGAAAACGTCGGGCTGATCGCTGTCCACATCCAGTACTGCGACGATCTCGCCGGCGGGATCGCGCACCGGGACGACGATCTCGCTCTTGGAACGCGCATCGCAGGCGACATGGCCGGCGAAGGTGTGGACATCGGCCACAATGACCGACTCGCCGCGCTGCACCGCGGCCCAGCACACTCCGTCGAATCCCGGCAACACGGCACACGCCAGCGGTCCCTGGTAGGGGCCAACGACCAGCCGGTCACCCTCACGACGGTAGAATCCGGTCCAGAAAAAATGGGATTGCTTGCCGTGCAGGAGCGCGGCGATGGTGGCCATACGGGCGATGGGATCACGGGTCGCCTTGGCGCCTTCGTTCAACTGCTCGGCCAGTTGGGCGCGGATGCGCTCGTAGCGGCCGGCGCGGACCGCGTTCTTCGGATCTGGGGTCATCTATCATCTCGCTTGATCAGCGGAGAGTTCTCTCCAGAAAACAGCCGTTCGGCGTGTCGGGTATCAGTCGACCGTTGGCTACAACCTGCCGGCCGCGCAGGAACACGTCCCGGACCCGCCCGGCCACCGGCATCCCTGCCCAGATCGAGCCGGCGCGGTCGCTCTGTCCGAGCGGTTGCCAGCGATATTCGGGCGCCGGGTCAAACAACACGATATCCGCATCGTAGCCGACCGCCAGTTTGCCCTTGCGGTCGCCCAGGCCCATCAGCTCGGCCGGCCGCGTGGCGATGGCTTCGATCCAGCGCTCGGGAGTCAGCGACCCGGGCACGACGCCCAACGCGTAACTCAGGGTCAGGCGTTCGCCCACACCGCCGCAGCCGTTGGGGACTTTGGCGAAACCTCCGGCCGCTCCGGCGGCCTTGGTTTTCAGATCGAATTCGCAGTGGTCGGTGGACAGGAAGTCGACTGTGCCGTCGGCCAGCAACTTCAGCAGCGCCGGGCCTTCCTCGGGGGCGCGCAGCGGAGGCGAGCAAATCGCACCGAGGGCAGCCTCGTGGCCCGCTTCGTACATGCCCTCGTCGGCAAAGAGGTGGTGCAGGCAGACCTCGCACAGAATCGGCGGTCCGTCCGGATGTTCGTGGCGGGCCTGGGCCACCCGTTGGGCCGTCGCGCTCAGGCTGGCGTGCACGATCTCCAACGGGCAGCCGGTTTCCCGCGCCAGGTTCAGCGCCGTTTCGACTGCCACCGTCTCCGAGCGCGCCGGATGGGCCAGAGGATGCCAGCGTGGCGCGGTGCGGCCCACGTCGCAGAGCACCTTTTCGGCGACGGTGTTCATGGCGCCATCTTCGGCATGTACGAGCAGGAGGGCCTTCGCCTGCGCGACGGCCTGCATCAGACGCTTCATTTCGGGTTTTTCGAGCATGAGGCGGCCGGGGTAGGCCAGGAAACCCTTGAAGGTGGGAATGCCTTCTTCGACGAGGCGGGGGATTTCGGCCAGACGCTGGTCCGCGGTTTCGATCACGGTGCAGTGCAGTCCGTAGTCGCAGAGGATCGCCGGGTCGGCCATGCCCTTCCAGCGGGCGACGGCCGCGGACAGGGTCTCCCCGCGTTCGGGGTTGGCGAAATCTACCACGGTCGTGGTGCCGCCCAGCAGCGCGGCCTCGGAACTCTCGCGCCAGCCCAGGCTCTGCCGTCCGCCGCCGATGGGCATCCCGAAGTGCGTATGCGGATCGACGGCGCCGGGCAGGATCAACAGGCCGGTGCAGTCGATGGCCGGGCTCGCTACGACCGGAGCCTCGATCGCTTTGATCTTCTCGCCCTCGATAACGACGTCGGCCTCAAGGAATCCCCCGGGGGTCGCCACTTTACCGTTGCTTAGGCGGATACTTTCTATCGTTTTGCGCATGGCCTCAGTTTTTCGGTCTGAGTCGAAAATTGCAACGGGAAAATGCCCGGTCGACGGTGCGCCTGACGGTGACAGGCGCCGCAGAGGGTGATGAGATTCTCCTCTGTGTTTGCGCCCCCCTGTTTCCGTGGAACAATGTGATGGATTTCGAGAAAGCGAGTACTCGAACACCCCGGCGCCCGGCACCGGTGCCGGTCGCGTGCGAGTACCCGCCGGCGGGTACTTGGCGAAATGGTGGAGCGGTTGCGCTTGCCGGGCTGCGCGATGTGGGCGTCCTCGGCGAGCCGTTCGAATTCTTCGGTCGCGAGTTCGACATCGCCTTTCGCCGTGGCGACCGTCGCTTTCTCACACTCGGGGCAGTGGTGCACGTGAATCTGAGTGGTCGCTTCACAGGACGCATCGTCAGCGGCCAACGCGGCCAGCGCTTCCAATAGCATCTCGGCCCGGTCGGCCATCGCGCCCCGCTTGCGGACCCGTTCGACCAATGACTCGTAGCGCGCCAGTTGTTCCGCGGTCAATTCGAAGCTCAGGCGGTGTTTGGTCGCGACCGTCGCCACCGATGCAGTCGGTATCAAGCGCCCCTGATTTGGATCGCTTTGGCGCTCGGAAGTCGCCTGCTTGCGTGCAGTCTCGACGGTCTCGCGCAATTGCCGTCGGCTCTGATTTTGCGCCCGCGCCACCCACTCTCTCTCATTCTTCTCATCCGCGACCTTGATCACCTCGAGCGCCTTCGTGTACCCGATCCCGCCGCTCTCCATCTCGCGCTTCAGCCGCGGCAGCTTCTCCAACCGGCGCGCCAACTGCAGGAAGTTACCGGTGCGCGTCTTCGAGAACTCCAATTCGATCTCGGCATATTGGTAGACCGAACTGTAGCCCAGTTCGCGGAAGAGCTTCCGTTCGACGATTTCCTTGAACCACAACACGGCGCAGTGGCGCGCCTGATCCATCGAGCGGACTGATTGTTTCAGGGCAGAGTTCACTGCGGATGCGGATTGGTCGGGAGCGAACGCGATGGGTTTCATTGCGAGCCTTTCGGGCGGGAGAGATTCATTGATACAATATACGAAAAAAAGGCGAAAAACGCCAGTAATAAATTGATATAAAAGGAAATAACTGCACGTGAGGGGTCGCTGGATGGAGTCTGAAATACCCGCCGGCGGGTATCAAAATTTGCGTCTCTCAGCCTAGCGAATCAGCACGACCCGTTTCGTCTGCGTTCCCGCGTCCGTGCGCATCCGAACGAGATAGACACCGGATGCGACCTCATCTCCCCGCGAGTTCGTGCCGTCCCAGTCCAGGATCTTCAGGCCCGCACCCGACGGTACGGCGAGATCGCGCACACGGCGCCCCTTCAGATCGTAAACCGAGACTTGCGTGGAACCGGTGGCAGGAACGGTGCACTCGATCCTGACCCTCGGATTGGCAGGAACCGGATAGATCGCGCCCAGGCCTGAAATCGCATGCAGCGATTCGGCGACCGGCGCAACGTGGTCTTCGGAGGGAGTCCAATCCTGAGCTTCGCAGGGCAGAGCGTAGGAACTGATCTCTTCAACGTACTCGTGGACTGAAGACTGCGTCGCGCCCCACAGATAACCGCCACCGACAACCAGCGAGGACCGGTAATCTCCTGTACGCAGGAAGCCGAGCGTTCGCGGGTTCAGCGGGTCGGCCATATCGACCGCGACGACCCCGCTACCGACGGTCAGGTACAGGATTTCATCCTGCAGGATCGCGGTGTTGATCGATCCGGCGACGGGTGCGACATAGCTCGCGACGAGATGCAGATCGGAGGGGTCGTGGCAATCGAACATCCAGAGCACCCGCCATCCGTACAGGATGAGCATGTCACCGGCGATCAGAATCTGGTTGGAACCGAAATTTTTCTGCAGGTCCACGGAGTCGAGAATCTCGAACTGCGGCTGCGAATCCGATCCGGTCGCGTCGTGGAAGCGGGCGGCGATCAGCTCATGGGAATCATAAGTCGTGTAGTAGAATGTCTTGTCGTCGGCTTGCAGATCGTAGACTCGGTCGGGCAGGGGAGGGGAGACAGCGACCAAGCGGGGCGTGTACGGATCGCTCACGTCGATCTTGCTGATCGTTTCGTCGTCGAAAACGCTTTCCTGGTAGGTGTAGATGCTCTTGCCGGAGCAGCCCATTTGGTGCCGAGTATTGGGCAGATCCAGGTGGGCGGCGTATTGAGGGTGGTACAGGTCACTCACATCCAGGACGACGAATCCGAGCGGGTCACCCACGAGAAAGGCGAAGTCGCCCTGCAATTGGAACCGCTTGCCGATGTATTCGGACTCTCCGATAGGTACGACCCTGCCGTCGGGCTGGGCCCGCAGGATGCGAAACTCGCCGTGAAAAAACGCGCCACCGTAGATCAGGCCGTCGCGATAAGTCATGTTCCACAGGAATGCCGTTTCCGTGGCCTGTACCAGCGGATCGACTGATTCGTATTGCGACGGATCGATGATGGTGATCGTGCGGCTGTGGTCCCTGACGATTACTTGCTCACGCCACAACAGCGCATCATAGGGTAGATGTACCGACTCGATCGTCTGCACGAGTCGGATCTGCGGCAACTCCGAAAGGTCCAGCACCTGGATGCCGACGTCGAGGTCGGTCAGCAACGCCCGATCATCGCGCACATCGAGCGTGAAGGCGTGCTCGATCGGACCGTCGAAGCGATGAGCGAGGATCGGATTCTCGCGATCGCTGAAGTCGAAGACCACCAGCGAGCCGGTCGTCCAGGTCAGGAGGAAGTTTCCGACGCGCCGGAGTCCATGCGGTATGCGTCCGTCGATTTCTTCGGTCGTGTGTACCAGCTGCGGCAGTCGGGGGTTCGTGAGGTCGAAGACCAACAGATGTTCGTTTGCCACGCAAATCAGGTGGGTATCCCAAATCATCAGGTGGCGAGGTACTTGTCGTTCGAGGAAGATCTCCTCGATCAGTATCGGCTGCGCCGATCGGTTCACATCGTAGACTCGTAACGATTGCCAATCGTACGCCACGTAGAGCAAGCCATCGCGGTAGGCGAAGTCGTAGAAGCCGGATCCGTTCTCGTTCAAGCGCCAGGAGTTCAGCCGTCGAGGTGCGGTTGGATCGGCGATGTCGAATAGGTTGATGCGCCCGGGTCCGACCCCGAACAGGGTGTCTCCATACACCTTGAACCGGTCGCCCGGGTAGGTGCCATCATCAAGCAGGCCGACTCGTGGCATGATTGCGGGATCGGTCAGATCGTAGATTGCCAGGCACCGGTTTGGGCCGCAATACTCCGTTGTAATCAGATGATCCCCATGCAACACGATTTGGTCGGTGGGTAAATCGTGCACGCCGGTGAACGGGACCGTGCTCGCGTAGTCCCGGCATTCGCCGGCAACCGCTGAGGATGCGACGAGAACAAGAACGACCAGTAGCAGCATGGATCGAGATAAGGAGTTCATGGCCATTTTCTCCGTGAAACATTGTCTTCGATCTACCGGACAATCGTCTTATTCTGTGATGCCGATTCTAGCGTGCGCCAGTAGTCCCAGCAAGGCACATCGACGGTTCGAACCCTAGACCAACGACCGAACTGCGACTATACTGGCGCCCACCAACCCGCGAATTTCATGCCATTGAATCAGGAGCCCCGATGAAGCGGATCCAGTCCAAGCTCAACCCGACCGATCCGGTCTTCCAGGAAAACGATCGCGCCAACCGCGCCCACGCCGCCGAATTGGCCGAGCTGCTCGCCAGGATCCGCACCGGCGGCAAAGAGAAAGCCCGCGAGCGCCACACCTCGCAAGGCAAGCTGATGGTGCGCGATCGCATCGAGGCGCTGATCGATCCGGGCGCGCCGTTCCTGGAACTCTCGCCGCTCGCTGCGCACGAGCTCTACGGCGACAACATCCCCGCCGCCGGCCTGATCACCGGCATCGGCCTGGTCCACGGCCGCCAGGTGATGATCGTAGCCAACGACGCCACCGTGAAGGGCGGCACCTACTACCCGGTCACGGTGAAGAAGCACCTGCGCGCCCAGGAGATCGCCCGCGAGATGCGCCTGCCCTGCATCTACCTCGTGGACAGCGGCGGCGCCTTCCTGCCGCTGCAGGACGAAGTCTTTCCCGATCGCGATCACTTCGGCCGCATCTTCTACAACCAGGCCACGATGAGCGCGCTGGACATCCCGCAGATCAGCGCCGTGCTGGGCAGCTGCACTGCCGGTGGAGCATATGTGCCGGCGATGAGCGACGAAGTGGTCATCGTCAAGGAGCAGGGCACGATCTTCCTGGGCGGGCCGCCGCTGGTGAAGGCTGCGACCGGGGAAGAGGTCACCGCCGAAGATCTGGGCGGAGGTGACGTGCACACACGCATCAGCGGCGTGGCCGATCACCTGGCCAACGACGACACGCACGCCCTGCGCATCGTCCGCGACATCGTCGAGAACCTGGGTCCGGTCCAGGCGGCGACGGTGCCCTGTTCGGTGCCCGAGCCACCGCACTACGATCCCGAAGAACTGTACGGTGTGGTCAGCCACGATCCGCGCACTCCGTTCGAGATGCGCGAAGTGATCGCCCGCCTGGTCGACGGCAGTCGCATGCACGAATTCAAGCCGCGCTACGGCACGTCACTGGTAACGGGCTTTGCGCGCATTCATGGTTACGGTGTGGGCATCATCGGCAACAACGGGATCCTGTTCTCCGAAGAGGCGCTGAAGGCGACGCACTTCATCGAATTGTGCAACGCGCGCAAGATCCCGCTGGTGTTTCTGCAGAACATTGCGGGCTTTATGGTCGGTCAGCGCTATGAGCACGGCGGGATCGCCAAGGACGGGGCCAAGATGGTCAACGCCGTCAGCAACAGCACCGTGCCGAAGTTCACGATCATCGTCGGTGGCAGCTATGGCGCCGGCAACTACGGCATGTGCGGCCGGGCCTTCCAGCCGCGGCTGCTGATGATGTGGCCGCAGGCGAAGATCAGCGTCATGGGCGGCGAACAGGCCGCGGGCGTGCTGCTGCAGGTCAAGAAAGAGCAACTCGCGCGCGCGGGCGAAGAGCTGACGCCCGAGCAGGAGAACGAGATCACCGCGCCGATCCTGGCCAAGTACGAGACCGAGGGGCACGCCTACTATAGCAGCGCTCGTTTGTGGGACGACGGCGTGATCGACCCGACCCAGACCCGCGACGTGCTGGGACTGGCGCTGGCCGCCTCGCTGAACGCGCCCATCGACCCGGTGAAGTTCGGCGTTTATCGCATGTAATCAGGTGCGCGGTTCCAGAGTGGATCGTGCCCTTTGAAGGAGTCTATCGATGCCGATCCGGCAGGAAATCAACGGCCGCATCCTGACGGTCACGTTGGATGAGCCGCAGATCAAGAACGCCTTCGACAGCGAGGCCATCGACGAGCTTCGCAGAATCTTCGAGAGTTTGGCCTACCGCGAGTTGCTGCCGCTGGATGCCGAGCCGCCCTACGCGATTGCCGATGGTGATCGCTACCGGCCGCACCTGGTGGTACTGCAGGCCGAAGGCGATGTCTTCTGCGCCGGAGCTCACCTGAAGATGATGAAGGAGCTCGGCGCGGCCGGCTACCAGGAGAACCTGAGCGCTGCCCTGGCCATGGGGGCGATGTTCCGGGCCATCCACGACTGCCCCGTGCCCGTCGTGGGCCGGATCCAGGGCCCTGCCTACGGTGGAGGCGTTGGATTGGTGGCCTCCTGCGATGTGGTGGTGGCTGCACCACAAACCGCCTTCGTATTCTCGGAAGTGCGTCTGGGGATGGTTCCGGGAGTGATTGCGCCGTTGGTCCTCGAGCGGATGGGCGCGGCGGTAGCCCGGCGCTACTTCCTGACCTCCGAAAAACTGGGCGCGGAAGAAGCGCAGCGCCTGG
>JANTGJ010000097.1 GCA_024762975.1 Candidatus Krumholzibacteriia bacterium | reverse complement strand
CTGCGCTCGCTCTTTGCGAAAGTGCCCGGTCCCGGTCTTCCGGTGGTTGCTGCTGGTGACGATGGTCCTCGGCCTGGGAGCCATTTCGGGATGCGGCGGGGAGCCGGATCCGCCGGCGGCTTCGCCGTCGACGGAGGGGCCGTTGCCGGGAGGAACCGCTGTCATTGCGCTGTCGGGCGAACCGGATGTCTTGAACAGTTTGATTCGCAGTTCGTCCTACGCCGGGATGGTGCTGGCCGAGATGCAGGATGCGCTGGCCGAACTGGGCGAGGACCTGCAGTGGTATCCGCGTATCGCCGAATCCTGGGAGATCGCGGAAGATCGGACGGCGATCACCTATCATCTGAAGCCGTGGGTTTGGTCGGATGGACGTCCTCTGACCACGCGGGATGTGGTTTCCTCTTTTCATCTGATTCGCGATGACCGGGTGGCGAGTCCTCTGCGTTCCACTCTGGAGCCGGTCGCAGGGGTCACGGCACTCGATGAGCGAACGGTACGCTACACGTTTCGACATCCGGTCGCGGACCCGGTGATGCGGTCGGCGCATGCGCTGCTGCCGGAGCACATCACGCGCGATCTGGATCCCGCCGACGTCCAGAACTGGAAGCTCAATCGGGCACCGCTGGCCAGTGGTGATTTCAAGTTGGAGCGCTGGGACCACAACCGAACGCTGAACCTCGTGCGCAATGAGCTCTATCCGGGGCCGGCCGCCTTGCTGGACCGGGTCGTGTTTCGCGTGATTCCCGAGAAGAGTTCGCAGGTCCTGGCACTCGAGGCGGGCGAGGTCGATCTGGTGGACGGGATTCCGCCGGCGACGGCAAAGCGTCTGGAAAAGTCCGGCAACATCCACATCGTCGATACGAGTGGCCGGGGCTTCTATTACGTGGTCTGGAACACGCGGCTCGAGATCCTCGCCGATGCGCCCACCCGGTGCGCGCTGTCGCTGGCGATCGATCGGACCCGGATGATCGACACGCTACTGCTGGGATATGGAACGCCGGCGGCGTCGTGCATCCCGCCGGTCATATGGAATCATCATCGCAGTCTCGCGCCGGATGCCTATGAGCCGGAAGAGGCCCGCCGGTTGCTGGCCGACGCGGGGTGGCGCGACGAGAATGATGATGGTGTGCTTGAGCGGGACGGCCGGGAACTGCGGATTCGCATCATTACGAAACAGGGGGATCCGGTTCGCGAGAACGGCATCGTGATGCTGCGCGAGTACCTCGGTGCAATCGGCGTTGCGGTCGAACCCCTGGTTCTGGAGCACGCTACCGGTCTTGCACGACTGCGGTCCGGCGATTTCGACGCATATTTCGGACTTTTCAATGCGAACCTCTATGGAGATCCCTCGGGAATCGTACATTCGAATGCGATCGTCGATGGCCACAACAGTGGAGGCTACCGGAATGCCCGGGTGGACTCGTTGATCGAAGCCGGCCTTGCGGAAGTGGACCGGGAATCTGCCCTGCCCATCTGGTACAAGGTTCAGGAACTGATCGCCGCCGACCCTCCTTCAGCCTATCTCTTCTACCCGGTGCGACTCGTCGGCGTCAGCGATCGTATCCAGGATGTCCGGCCTCATCTGATGTCGCCCTTCAACAATCTGTCGGAGTGGTGGATCGCACCGGCGGATCGGAAATATCGATCCTCGTCGTCCCCGGATTGATTCCGTTGCGAGACGCTTTGATCGTTTCGCGGAGCTGGCGTGTCTCCGTGCTGTTGTTGGTCTGCGAGATTTTTTGTAACTTCCATGCAGTATGAAGAAATACGAGACTCAAACAACGCGCTGGTCGCGCGACCCTGCCCGCAGGAATTCCCGCGGCCTGCTTTGGGGAATCCTCTGGCTGGTCGGCTTGCTGCTGTCCGGCTGTGGTGATTCCGGACCGTCCGGCCCTTCCGCACCGCCGGACTTTCGCTACGAACCGGACCTGGGCGAGCTGCAATTGACGATCCTGAATTCGCAGTTCTTCAAGGTGGAGATCCAGTCGAATTCGCCGGCGCAGGTGGACTGGTATGTCGACGGAGAGAAGAAACGCGATGGTGCCGGCTTCAATTACTTCCCCAGTACAGTGGGGGTGGACACGGTCCGGGCCGAGGTGCGGGTCGATGGTTACGAAGACTCGCGCGAATGGCTGGTGCGAGTGCTGGCCACGGAAGATTCCTTGCCTCCCGAAGTGGCCGGAATCACGATCGAGGATGCGGACGATCCGGGCGAGGTCCTCGTGCGCTGGTTGCGCGTCGTAAACTCTCCCCATCCGGTTTCGGACTATCTCGTGGCTGCCAGCTATCAGGAACCGGTCAGTGCCGCAAATTGGGACGCCGCGATCCTGCTCGGTACGGTACCGCACGCGGAAGGGACCCTGCAGTATTCCGGAATCTATGACCTCGAAGACGGTCGACAGGTCTGGGTTGCCGTTCGCGCACGGGATGAGCTGGAACAACTTTCGGATATTACCAATGTCTATGATCATCTCGTTTCGTATCCCTGGACACTGGGCGTGCAGGTTCACGAAGTCGGCGGTGAACCGGTTTCGGAAGTGATCCTGCGCTGGGAAGCCAACGGAGTGAGTTACCAGGGCAACACTCCGTTCAATGGTTTTCTCGAAATCGGCCCTTTTCGAAGTGTCGATACGGTGCGATTCGAGACGCGGATCAACAATGGTGCCGTCCTGGGGGACTACTACGATTTCCTGAACCCCGCGGTGAGTGTCGATGAAGGGGCGGATCTGGACGTGCCCCTGATTCCGCGACACGCGATCGACGACAATTGCACGGTGTCCACGTGGGGGGGCGAATTCCTTCCGTACCTGCTCTATCTGACCACGACCGAATTTACCTACGCGTTGCGTCCGACGCAGGCGCTCTGGCACTGGGATCATTACCCCCTGAACGTGTACGTCCCCGCCGCCCTGCGCGACAGCGATGGGCTGGACCTGCGCCAGACCGCCTTGATGGGGATTCAATCCTGGAACACGGTGATGGGTGAGGACTACTTCGAGGTCGTGGATACACTGGAGGAGGCGGACGTGTTTTTTGAGTTCGAATTCCTTACTGGTGCCTACGGCAAGGCCGAACTCGTCCTGCCGGCGGGTCGTTCGAATTTTCCGGACTCGGTCATACCGGAGCTGACCCGGGTGATCGTCAACTCGGAAGTGGAAACGACGCAGGAGTTCGTCCAGTCCACGGTCATGCATGAGCTGGGGCATGTGCTCGGTATCTATTCCCATGCTCCGAGTGACTGTGCGGATGCCGGTTATCTGATGTACAGCACTCCCGGTTCCTCCCCCTCGGGCCCGAATGGGGGAATCCATCCCGATGAACAGTTGGTGGCAAAGGTGATCCGGTACCTGCCGCAGGGGATGGACATGTCGAGATACGTGTTGGAGTGACCTGGGTAATATTACGGGGGCCGGTTGACGTCCGGAGACGTTTGATCTAGTTTTCCGAACAGTAAGAATCAATCAGGTGCGGCTGAGAGCTGGGCTGCGCCCCTTTATCCGCGGAGGAAGAGAAATGGCCCGTCCGAAAGCCTCGTTGCTGACCGACCTGACGACCGCCGACCTGAAGCGAATGCTGGTTGCGCGTGAGCGGATCGATGTGCTGGAAAAGGAAAAGGCGAAGTTGGAGAAATCTCTCGGCGCGATCGAGAAGGAACTGTCGCGTTTGTTGCGGGATGCCACCGGTCCGCAGCCGCGCCGCAAGACGGTGCGCAGGAAGCCGGCCCGGAAGAAGACCGTCGCGAAGAAGACGACCCGCCGTAAGACGACCCGCGTGGCGGTCACGAAGAAGAACACCCGTGGTGGCGGCAAGGTCACGCTGGAAGACGTGGTTGCCGCAGTGATCACCAAGAACAAGGGCCCGTTGTCCTTCAAGGAACTCTACGCGGCGATCGTTCAGGGCAAACTATTCAAATCCAAGAGCAGCAACTTTGACAATGTGCTGCGCCGGACTCTTTCGACGAGCAAGAAGGTCAAACGCGTCAGTCGCGGCATCTACGACGTCGCCTGATCTGCCTGCGATCCGATATGAAGAGGCTCCGTCCCCGGACGGAGCCTTTCGCATACCGGAGCGTGTCGCGGTGAGGGGCTATCCGGGAGGCCATTGCATCTGTCTTCCCCCGAGCAGGTGCAGGTGCAGATGACCCACGGTTTGGCCTCCCTCGTCGCCGCTGTTGATGACGAAACGATAGCCAGGTCCCGTCAACCCGCGCTCGGCCGCGATGGCCCGGGCACGGAGAAGCATTCGTCCCAGCAACTCGGTATCACTACTTTCGAGATCATTCAGACCCCCGATGTGCCGCCGCGGAATGACCAGGATATGGGTCGGAGCCTGTGGATCGATGTCGGCGAAGGCCAGGATCTCGTCGTCGGCATGGATCTCCTGGCAGGGGATCTCACCGGCGGCGATGGAACAGAACAGGCAGGAACTCATCTCTTACCTCTCATGCTGGTGTCCATGTCCCGCGCAGGGTACCATGCACGGAACCTGCAAACAAGGAGGCCTCCGTGTCCCGGAAAACCCCGGCAATTCTCGTGATTGGCTACCAGGCATTCGATGTGATCATTCCGGTTGCAGGCGCTCCCGGGCCCGACGGCAAGGTCGAGTGTGAGCAGATGCGGGTCGGCGGCGGCGGCCCGGGTGCGACCGCCGCGATCGCGTTGGCACGACTCGGCGCGCAGGTCCGTTTCGTCGGACCCCTGACGGATGACGTACCCGGACGATTGCAGCGCGCGGAGCTCGAGGCCGCCGGCGTAGATCTTTCCCTGAGTCCGGTGCGCCAGGATGCGCATTCGCCCCTGGCGGCTATTCTCGTCGAACCCGGCGGAGAGCGAACGATCTACTGGGCACGGGGGAAGGTCCCGCGACTGACCCCGGACGAAGTCGACGTGAACTGGCTGGGAGATGTGGATCTGGTCTACTGTGACGGGCACGAACCGGAAGCCCTGCTGGCCCTGGCGCCCGCGATTCATCAACGCGGGCTCCCCCTGGTGATGGACGCAGGTTCGGTCCGGGCGGGTTCCGCTGACCTGGTCGCGGTGTGTACCGATGTGATTTCATCGGCCCGTTTTGCCCCCGAACTGACCGGTGAGTCTCACCCCGCGGCAGCGTTGCACGAATTGGCCCGGCGAGGCCCCCGCCGTGTCGGCATGACTTTCGGGGATCGGGGCTGCCTGGGGCTGGTCGACGGACAGATTCAGCACGTACCCGCCTTCCGGGTGACCGTACAGGACACGACCGGAGCTGGAGACGCATTCCATGCCGGCTACGCGTTTGCACGGTGCCGGGGAGCCGATCTGTTGGCGTGTCTCGAGTTCGGAGCTGCGACAGCCGCCTGCAAGTGCCGCGGTTGGGGTGGTCGGCAGGCGTTGCCGACTCTGCCGGAAGTGGAGGCGATGCTATCCGAAGGCGAGCGTCTGACCCGGCACCCGGAATACTGAGAGGGGGAATTCTCTTTCGGTGAATTTTCGCTGGACTTTCGATATTGTTTCGCCTACGGTGTGCTGGTTTCATCAACCGAAAGTCCAGTGGAAGCAGGAGGCGAACATGGGACTGACGCCGCGCCAGGCCGAAATTCTGGCATTTATCGACCAGTATACCGAAATCCAGGGATACGCCCCGACTCTGCAGGAGATCGGTGAGCGCTTCGGTCTCTCCTCGGTCGCCACCGTGCACAAACATATCAGCCACCTCATCGAGAAGGGGTTCCTGGTTCGTGGCAGGCGCAACACGAGTCGTGACCTGGAAGTCGTCGATCAGCGTTCCGAGCAGCCGCGGTTGGTTCGCGTACCGCTTCTGGGGACCGTGGCGGCCGGTTTGCCCATCGAGGCGCTCGAGGAACATGAAGAAGTCGTGTTGCCCGAGGAGTGGCTGGGCCGCGGCCGAACCTTCGCCCTGCGCGTTCGCGGGGATTCGATGATCGACGAACAGATCCGGGATGGAGATACGGTCGTGGTCGAATCGCGCGAGATGGCTCGCAATGGAGAAACCGTCATTGCCCTGGTGGATGGCGATTCGGTGACCGTGAAACAATATCACCGTCAGGGTGCGATCATCCGTCTGCAACCGGCCAACCCGGCAGTGCCGGTGCTGGAGCTGCCCGAAGAGCGCGTTGCGGTGCAGGGCGTGGTGATCGGAGTCCTGCGCCGATTCTGATTTTGTCGCGATTTCTGCTGAGTGCTCCGGGGGCCCCGCCGCGGCGGGAGGCGGTTTCGTGAGTTCGTGCGATACCGCCCGGGAACCCGATCCCACCGCGTTTGGTTGACGGCCCTTGTCTGGACGGGTAGCATATTCCACATTCAAGCATTGAACGGCACGTGAACTGGGGAGCAGACACGCATGAGCAAGCCCGGCCGGTTGGGTGATCTGGAAACGATTTTCGAGATTCTGGTTACCTCGTATGCACATCGGGGCGGTAGTCTGCCGGCCGAGGGCAGTCTGTGCTGGCGTCCTGCGACGGACGCCTACGAAACCGAGGATTCGTTCATCGTACAGATGGACCTGGCGGGTCTCGAGCCGTCCCAGATCGAAGTGCTGGCCGACGAGGAGAATCTTCTGGTCCGGGGGATGCGCGAGGAGTCCGCTGCCGAAGGTAAAAAGCACTACCACAAGATGGAGATCAGGGTGGGGCCTTTCGCCCGCCGGATCCCGTTGACCGTGCCGGTCGATCCTTCGAGTGCACAGGCGCGTTACCGGAACGGGTTCCTCTATGTGAGTTTCCGCAAGGGCCCAGGCAAGCATCGAAACGACAAACAGGTGGAGATCGATAGCTGATCCGTGGCGGATTCGCCCGCGGAGGGGTCCATGGATCCGCCGCTTGGATTGACATCGGAAGTAGGAACGAGCAAGGAGCTGGATCGAATGCCGGAAAACGACCGGGACCTGATGGAGTTTGGCCTGAACGAGGAAATCGTCCTTCCCGACGTACTTCCCATCCTGCCGATCAGTGAAGCCGTGGTCTTCCCGGCCATGATGGTGCCGCTGGTTCTGAGCGATACGAATCTCGTACGCCTGGCCGACGACTGTCTGGCGGGTTCGAAAATACTCGGAGCGTTCTCGCAGAAGGATATGGACCTCGACGAGGATGACGACGTTGCCGACAGTGACCTGATCTACCGGGTTGGCACTGCGGTCAAGATCCAGAAAATGCTTCGTTTTCCGGATGGCTCGATGCGTCTGCTGGGGCAGGGGGTTGCCCGGTGCCGCATCACCGAATTCGTGGGGGACGACCCCTACATGCAGGCCCGTATCGAACTGATCGACGAGGATGAGCAGGATGATTCGCGCACCTTGGCCTACATGCGGGGCGTGGCGAACAATTTCCTGAAGATCATCGACGCCAGCGAAACGCTTTCGGAAGAACTGAAAGTCGTGGTGATGAACAGTGACGATCCGGGCCGCCTGGCGGATCTGATCGCCACCAACATGGATATCGAAGTCGCCGAGAAGCAGGCGGTCCTGGAAGAGGCCTCGCCCCGCAAGCGGTTGCAGGTCCTCTCGAAAATCGTGCTGCGCGAATTGGACGTTCTGGAACTGGGGCAGAAGCTGCAGACCCGCGTCCGCAAGTCGATCGACAAGGACCAGCGCGAATACTATCTGCGCCAGCAATTGAAAGCGATCCAGCGCGAATTGGGCGAAGCGGAGGAAGGCTCCGTCGAGCTGGATGAATTGCGTGCCCGTATCGATGAAGCGGATTTGCCCGAAAAGGTGCAGGCTGCGGCCGATCGCGAATTCGATCGACTGTCGCGCATGTCGCCGGGTGCGAGCGAGTACACCGTTTCGAAGACGTACCTCGATTGGATCCTGGACCTGCCGTGGAATATCGGCAGCGAGGACAAGCTGAACCTGAAGCGTGCCGAGGAGATTCTCGAGCGCGACCACTATGGTCTGGAGGACGTCAAGGAACGCATCATCGAGTACCTGGCCGTGCGCAAATTGAAGGACAACCATCGCGGACCGATCCTCTGCCTGGTGGGACCTCCGGGCGTCGGCAAGACATCATTGGGGCGCAGCATCGCCGAGGCGGTGGGCCGCAAGTTCTTCCGGTTCTCGTTGGGCGGGATGCGGGATGAGGCAGAAATCCGCGGCCACCGTCGTACCTATGTCGGTTCGATGCCGGGCCGGATCATCGCCGGCCTGAAGGAATGCGGTACGAACAACCCGCTGTTCATGCTTGATGAGATCGACAAACTGGGGCAGGACTTCCGCGGGGATCCGGCCAGCGCGCTGTTGGAGGTGCTTGATCCGGAACAGAACAGCGATTTTACGGATCACTATCTGACGCTGCCGTTCGATTTGTCCAAGACGATGTTCATCACGACGGCGAATATGCTCGATACCATACCGCGACCCCTGCTGGATCGAATGGAAATCATTCAGCTGGCCGGGTACACGAATCTGGAGAAGCTGCAGATCGCCAAGCGCTACCTCGTGCCGCGCCAGATCGAGGAAAACGGTTTGACCTCGAAGTACATCCGCTTCACGGACGCGGGCCTGATGCGGGTTGTCGAGGATCATACGCGGGAGGCCGGAGTCCGCAATCTCGAGCGCGTTGTCGGGGCGGTTTGTCGCAAGGTGGCTACGGACGTCGCGAAGGGGAAGAAGAAGAAGCAGACCGTCGGCGCCAAGAATCTGGAGGACTATCTCGGCTCACCCAGTTACAGCGGTGATCGCCTGCGCCGTTATCTGAAAGTCGGCGTCGTCACCGGACTGGCCTGGACCCAGGTCGGTGGAAAGATCCTCTACATCGAGGGCCTGGCGATGCCGGGGGGCAACGGGCAATTGAAATTGACGGGCCAGGTCGGCGGGGTGATGACCGAGTCGGCGATGGCCGCCTACAGCTACCTGCGCAATCGGTTCGGAGACAACAAGGACCATGCTCCGTTCTTTTCGAAGCGTGATATCCACATTCACCTGCCGGCCGGCGCCATTCCGAAGGACGGGCCCAGTGCCGGTATCGGCATGGCAACGGTGCTCTTCTCGTTGCTGATCGGCCAACCCGTGGATCGGCGCACGGCGATGACCGGTGAGATCACACTGACCGGAGCGGTACTGCCCATCGGCGGTCTGCTGGAGAAGGTTCTGGCGGCTCACCGCGTGGGCATCCGGCGCGTGATCATTCCGCACGACAACGAGAATGACCTCGAGGTGATTCCCGATGAAGTGCGGGAGGAAATCAAGTTCGTGCCGGTGCGCCACATCGACGAGGTATGGGACGAAATCTTTCCCGGCGTACTGGATTAGTCCGCTGGGCGAATCGATGGACTCGGAGGACTCGGACAGCACCCCCGGTTGCGAAGGACGCAAAGCTTGGCTGATCACGGATTGATGACCACCCTCATGCGGCCCTTTTTCAAGAAAGGGACCGCGCGCAGTTTTGAATTGCCGGGCGCCATTGGCGATGCGTCGAGAGTGCTGTGCATCGATCCGGGCGATCTGTCCGAAGTCCTTTTCCATCTGCCTTTGGTGTCCGCCGTTCGCCGCCGCTATCCCGGATCGAAGATCGACTTTCTACTGCCCGAAAAACACGCCCCGCTGGTGGTTCCAAGCGGTTTGGCGAGGCAGTGCATTCTCTACAAGGAGAAACAGCTCCAGCCCTGGCGGCCTTCCTACGGCTCCTTGTTGAGGCAGCTCGGTACGGGAAAATACGATGTTGCGATCGTGATGTCGTTCCGCCCCCGATCCCAGTTGGAATTGGCGGCGTTGGCCAGTGGAGCGGCGCTTCGACTGGGACCGTCGCATCGCTCGTCGTGGCCCGAAGTGAATTTCGAGCTGCGGCCTACCGCCGATCCGGACGGCTATCTGGGAGATCGCCTGAAGGGCGTGGGACCGTTTTTCGGATTCGTAGAAGCCGAGTTGCGGCCGGGCTGGCCGTTGCCGATGGACAAGGTGCGTCAGATGGCGCAGCAGGTCCATTTTCACAAGCCCAACCCCGAACAACTGCTGGTTGGGATCGATCCGGGCACGGGCAAATGCGGTACCGGCATCGCGGCCGACAACCTGCAGTCCATCGCGCGGCATTTGATTCAGCAGTTGCAGTGCCGGGTGCTGCCGCTGGGTGATCCGGAACAGAAGGAACGGATGGAGCGCTTCGAGCAGCGTCTGACCGATGTGCCGGTCGGGCTGGCGCGCGACACCCTGTTGGAGATGGCCCTCCTGGTCTCGCAATGTGATCTTTTCATTGCCGGTAATACCGATTTCTTTCATTTGGCTGTAGCACAGGGAATTCCCACGATCGGACTTTTTTCGCCGCAGGACGAACGCCCCTGGATCCCCGCGCGGCGCGCGAACGCCCGCGTACATATCATCAAGCCCGGAGCCGAACTGGACTTCGAGGCACTGGTCGGGTCGATCCGCGAGGTGACGCGCGGGCGCGTCGAACCCCCCGAACCGGTCGTCGTCTCGACGGAACCGGAAGAGTTGTCCGATACAACACTCGATCCCGGTGTTCCGGAGGGAAGTGGCGACTCCGATGGACCGACTGCGGGCCATGACTGATCCGGGACCGCCGGCGACAGGCCGGAGAGTACTTTTCCTGGCCCCCAACTGGCTGGGCGATGCGGTGATGGCTGCGCCGGTACTGAGCGCGCTGAGAACCGCCTTCGCGGCGGCAAAGATCCCACTGTTTCTGACCTGGGCGGTGCGGCGAACCTGGGCGCCGCTGTTCGTGGACGATCCCCGCATCGACGCCATCCTGCCGGTCGAGCGCCACGGTCGCCATCGCGGTACCGCCGGAGTGTTTCGGTTGGGACACGATCTTCGCGCAGCCCGCGCCGATGCGATTCTGCTGGGCCCTCCCTCGTTCCGGGCCGGCGCGGTGGCCATGTTGTCCGGTGCCCGCGAGCGGATCGGCTACCGAGGCGATGGCCGATCATGGCTTCTGACCAGTGCGGTTCCGGTACCGGTTCGAGGGGCGATGCACTACACACAGGAGATGCTCGTACTCGTGGGGGAACTGCTGCGACGCTGGAATCTACCCACCCCGGTCGGGGGTGACCTCACGCTGGATGGAGATTCCCTGCCTGCCTGCGAATCCTGGGCGGCGCAGACCTCGTCGGGTCCGCCACTGTGGGCGCTGGGCCCGGGTACCACCTTCGGCCCGGCGAAAAACTGGCCGCTGCGGCATGTCGCGGCGTTCATCGAACAGGCGGTCCTGCAGCGAGGCCGGCGTGTCGTCCTGCTGGGGGATCGCAACAGTGCTCGGATCGTCGAACGTTTGCGAGGGGCTGCGGACGTCCCGTTTCGCCAGCAGCTGGACGGACCGGCCGGTGTGATCGATCGAACCGGGAAAACCGATCTGCAGGAACTGGTGAGTCTCCTGAAATCGTGCGAGGGCTACGTTGGCAACGACTCCGGTTTGATGCACCTGGCGGGTGCCCTGGGCTGCCCGACGGTCGGGATTTTCGGCTCCTCGAATCCGGATTGGACCCGGCCCGGTGGCCGGAACAGTACCTATGTCACAGCGGACGGATTCCAATGCAGCCCCTGCTATCGCCCGACCTGCGAACAACCGGAGTTCTGCCTCGAGACCATCGAACCCGGTCTGGTTCTGGCGAAACTGGAGGCCTGCATCGCCGCGGCCGCATCGCGGAGGGATTCATGAGTCCTGCCTGGCGATCCGCATCCGCCCTATCTACAGCCGGTCGCAAGGTGCTCTTTCTGGACCGGGATGGAGTCCTGATCCGTGACGCCGACTATCTGGCCGATCCGGACGGAGTCGAAATCCTGCCCGGTGTGCCGCAGGCCCTGCGCCGCGCGCGGGCGGCGGGCTTCGGGCTGGTCGGCGTATCGAATCAATCCGGGATCGGGCGTGGGTTCTTCCGGATCGAACAATTCGAAGCGGTGATGCGCCGGCTCGATGAATTGTTGCGGATCGAGGATGCCGAACTGGATGCGTTCTACTATTGTCCGCATGCACCGGATGAGAATTGCCGCTGTCGCAAACCGTTGCCCGGGCTCCTGGAAGAAGCGAGCGCGGATACGGCGTGGGATCGTCGTGGCAGTTGGGTCGTGGGGGACAAGCCATCGGATATCCAGCTTGCGCGCGATGCCGATTTGTCGGCCTGTCTGGTTCGTACCGGCTACGGCCGTGCCCAGGAAGCCCAGGTACGATCTCGGTGGCCGGAGGATCCCCAGGTCCTGTACGCTGATGATCTGGCGGCGGCGGTCGAGAAGATCCTGGCGCACGACTTCCCGGAGCGGCGGCCATGAGCTGGACGCTGGATGGGCGCATCCTGCGAAGAGTCCTGGTCTCCCGCCAGCGCTATCTGGGAGATCTGGTCATGGCGACCGTCGTTCCGCGTCTGCTGAAGGCCGGCGATGCGGATCTCGAAATCGGTTTTCTGTGCGAAGCCGGTCATGGCGCGGTTTTGGCAAACCAGTCGGACATCGACGAGTTGATCCTGCTGGAGCGCGAGCGTGGGGGAATGGACGCCCGGGCTCGGGGCGCGACCGAGACCGGACCGGACCGTTCGAGGAGCGACGGACCGAGAGTGCTCCGCGCCAGAGGCTCTCGCGAGTTGCATTCGGTATTGCGCGGGCTTCACTATGACCTGGTGGTCGACCTCTTCTTCAATCCGTACAGCGCCTGGCTCTTTCGACTGGCGGGAATCCGGGGCCGAATCGGCGGGACTTCGAAGTGGCGTCGTCGCTTGTACACGCACACGGTCCAGAGAAGCGATCCGCAGATCGCCGCATCCGGTCTGGAAGACCTGGTTCCCGGCGGACTGGGTGAGCACGTATGCCGACTGGCTCCGCTGGTGCATGGACCCACGGGGGTGCCGTTCCTGGAGTGGCTGGCCCGGGAGTATGTCGGGGAAACGATCGTTCCGCGACTGGATCCGGCCCCGCCGGAGGCCGAATCGCGCTCGGCGCTCGATTCGTTGCGGCTCTCGCCGCAGGCGGATCCACCGCCGGGACAGAGGCCCTATCTGGTCTTGGCTCCGGGCGCGACCTGGCCCGCCAAGGAATGGCCGGCCGCGAGTTGGCGGGAACTGATCCGCCGGATCTGCGGAGAGACTCCCTACGGAGTCGCCTTGTTGAGCCCGCCGGTCCGCCGGCAGCAGTGGTCTGCGTTAGCCGATTCCGTTCCTGCCGGGAGGGGCGGCGTCCTGCCCTCCCTGCAACTCGCAGAGGTGCTGGATGTCCTGGCCGGCGCCCGCGGCGTCGTCTCCGTCGACGGTGGAGTGATGCACGCTGCCGTTGGGCTGGGGCGTCCTACGGTCGGATTGTTCGGTCCGACCGACCCGGAAATCTGGTTTCCGTACGAAGCCGGCGGTCCCTATCGCGTCCTGGCCACACGTCCGCATTGTCATCCCTGTGATCTGCACGAATGCAACGAATTCATTTGCCTGCCCGAGTTGGAGCACGGGATCGTGTTCGAGGCGTTTCTGGAAGTCCTGGCACGTGACGGAGCTGCGCGATGATCCGGCAGCGCCCGATCCGCCGCATCCTGCTGATTCGTCGCCGTGCCCTGGGCGATGCTCTGGTGACCCTGCCGGCGATTGCCGATGTCCGCCGCGCCTGGCCCCGGGCCCGGATCGATCTGGTCATGGATCGCCCTTTCGCCGGGATCCTGGCTGATCTCGAACCGGATGTGCGGGTGCTGACCTATCCGGCCCCTGACGGTAGGTCGTGGCTCTCGGTGCTCCGGGGAGGGCGGTACGATCTGGTTCTGGACTGGCTCAGCACGCCGCAAACGGCTCTGTGGACGGTTGTTACCGGGGCGCCCCTGCGGGTAGGCTACGCTCTGCGCAGGCGGTGGTGGGCCTACAATATCCGCGTGCCGCGCAATCGGGAGGGCGACTATGAGTTGCGCTCCTTCGCAGGAGAGAGTTTCCTGGATCCGCTGCGGGAAATGGGCCTGGTGCCGGACCCGTGGCGGGATGGGGTCGCCTGCCATCGAGTAACCGGCCCGCGGGACACCGGGTTTGGCGAGTGGCTGGAAACGTGGACCGCGCGTCCGGGACCCCGCCTGGCTCTGGTCATGAGCGCGACCTGGAGTGCCAAGGCCTGGCCCGTGTCGAAGATCGCGGTTCTGGTGCAGATGTTGATCGATGCAGGGTATGATCCCCTGCTGGTTCCCGGGCCGGGCGACGATTCGATGATGAAGCGACTACGGGACCACGTAGCGGCGGACCGGTTCGCCCCGCCGACCAACCTGGCCGAGTTGGCAGACCTGCTCGACGCCTCGGATCTGTTCGTGGGGACGGATTGCGGAGCGCGCCACTTGGCCGCGGCACTCGCGATCCCCACGGTGACGATATTCGGTCCCACGGATTCCGGTGGCTGGAACCCGGCCAGCCCCGATCATGTTGCAGTGAGGGTGGGCGTGGATTGCTCACCCTGTGACCTTACAATTTGCCCTTTGCCGAATCATCCCTGCATGACGGAGCTTGCGCCGGAAAGCGTACGCGACGCCGCGCAACGGATCCTGGAACGGCGGCGGGAGGGAAGGAACCGATGATGAAAACCGATCGATTCAGAATGCCCCCGTGTCCGCTGTTGTGGGCCATTCTGGTATACGGAATGCTGATGATTCCCGCGACCTGGGCGGCGGCCCAGGAGGCCACTCCGGCCACGGCCGAGGTTCACCCGGTCCACTTCGGTCCCGGCGAGAAAATGACCTTCGATGTGACCTACGGTATTGTCGTGGCCGGCAAGGCGACACTCGAGATTGCGGGTATGACCGAATACCAAGGCTATTCATGCTATAATATCCAGAGCAAGACCCGCAGCAATCGGTTCTTCTCTTCGATCTACAAGGTCCGGGACAAGATCGTCAGTTACATCGACGCGGGGCAGATGTACAGTCGCTACTTCTACAAGCGGCTGCGCGAGGGAGACTACAAGAA
>JANTGJ010000096.1 GCA_024762975.1 Candidatus Krumholzibacteriia bacterium | reverse complement strand
CCTACCTGGACTTCGACGTGGATGCCTGTGAGAAGGCCGCCCGCGAGGTCAACCCGCGTCTGGAGATCCTGCGCGTTTCGGTGCGCACCGGTGAAGGTATGGAAGGCTGGTACGAGTGGCTGAAGAAGCGTTCCGGGCGAGATGGCTAGACGCCGACTTCATGTCGACGGCATCGTCCAGGGCGTGGGATTCCGCCCCTTTGTCTACAACCTCGCCCGCAGCGGGAATCTGACGGGTTTTGTGACCAATACCAGCGCCGGAGTCTTCCTCGAGATCGAGGGCGATGATCCGGCGCTGGATCGTTTCGAGCAACGCCTGCAGGATGAATTGCCTCCGCTGGCGCGGATCGTGGCCGTGGAATCCATGGTGATCGATCCGGTCGGCGACGATGAATTCACGATCCGGATTTCCCGGGACACTCCCGGCACGTCGACCCTGATTCCGCCCGACGTCGCCACCTGTGCCGACTGCCTGCGCGAGATGCGCGACCCGGATAACCGGCGCCACGGCTACGCATTCACCAACTGCACGAACTGCGGACCGCGCTGGACGATCATCGATCGCATTCCCTATGACCGCCCCTACACTTCGATGGCCGAATTCACCATGTGCGCGGCCTGCCAAGCGGAGTACGACGACCCGGACGATCGCCGGTTTCACGCGCAACCGAACGCGTGCGCCGAATGTGGTCCGCAACTGTGGCTGGCCGATGGCGAAGGCCACAAGATCGAGTCGGGCGATGCCATCGGCGCCGCTGTCGAGCGTCTGGTTGCCGGACGTATCGTTGCGATCAAGGGCCTCGGCGGATTCCATCTGGCCGTGCGCGCCGACGATGACGATGCCGTACGCAGATTGCGCGAGAGAAAGCACCGCGAAGCAAAGCCGTTGGCCGTGATGGTTCGTGACAACCCCGCGTTCGACGATTTCCTGCGCACGCCCCAGGCGCCGATCGGACTGCTGCGCCGAGACGAGTTGCCGGCGGCGCTGAACGAGGCGATCGCTCCCGCAGTGGCCCCCGAACACCGGCGCCTCGGTGTGATGCTCCCCTACACACCGCTGCATCATCTCCTACTGGATGAGGCGATTTTGCGGGGTATCCCGGCCCTGGTCATGACCAGCGGCAACGCCAGTGACGAGCCGATCTGTCTGGACAATGCCGAGGCGCTCGAGCGACTGGCGGGGATCGCCGACAACTGGCTGCTTCACGACCGTGGGATCCTCCGCCGGGCCGATGATTCGGTGGCGCAGTTGCTGGACGATGAACCGCTGTTTTTTCGGCGCAGCCGCGGCTGGGCGCCGGTTCCGATACTACTGGGAAAATCGGAAGGCGCTCCCGTATTGGCCGTCGGGCCCGAATTGAAGAACACAATTTGTCTGCTGAAAGAGAATCGAGCCTTTCTCAGCCCCCATGTCGGAGACCTGGAAAACCTGAAGACCTACGAATTCTTCACCGAAACGACGGAACAACTGCAGACGCTCCTCGAATGCGAGCCCGATGTGATCGCCCACGACCTGCATCCCGGCTACCTCTCGACGAGCTGGGCTCGCGAGGCCGAAAAACAGGGCAAGCAGTTGATCGGCGTACAGCATCACCACGCACACCTGGCGGCCGTGCTGGCCGAACACGACGAAAGCGGGCCTGCCGTCGGTCTGATCCTCGATGGCACCGGCTACGGCCTGGACGGCACGATTTGGGGCGGCGAGATCCTGGTGGGCGACGCATCCGGGGTCGAGCGCGCCGGCCACCTGCAGACGCTGCGCCTGCCGGGAGCCGAAACTGCGATTCGGCAACCATGGCGGCTGGCAGTCGCCGTGCTGTGCGATGTCTATGGACCGGATCGAGGAAACTGGCCCGATCTGCCCTGGTTGGACCGTCGCGATGTCGGCCCGGTACTGCAAATCCTCGAACGCGACCTGAACTGCCCGGTGTCCTCCAGCTGTGGTCGGCTATTTGATGCGATCGCCGCGCTGACCGGCCGCTGGGGCGAGGTGCACTACGAGGCACAGGCGGCGATCGAGTGGATGTCGCTGACCTCATTCACGGAAGTCGCCCGGGCCGAACCCTGGCCCATGGCGACCCGCGCAACGAAAGCCGGCCCCTTCGCACTGGCGTTCGATGAAGTGGTGCGCGGAGTCGGCGAAGGAATCGCAGCCGGTGAACGGTGGGGCTCCCTGAGCGCCCGGTTTCATGCCACCTTGATCCATCGACTGACCGAAGCGGTGGTTCGGACGGCGAACGAGAGAGGAATGGACACCGTCGCCCTGGGCGGTGGCTCCTTGCAGAACGAGTTGCTGTTGCGGGGACTGATCGACGCGCTACAGGCGGCCGGGCTGCGCACCCTGCGGCCGGTGCAGACTCCGGCTGGTGATGGCGCGATCGCCCTGGGTCAGGCGGTCGTCGCACGGGCCCGGCTCGATTGAGCGGAGCGCATTCAGTGGCGACACTTGCATGGTTTGTGTTAATTTCCGCCCGATTCATTTGCGGCGGGTCCGTACCCGTTCATCCATTCGGGAGTATTTCATGATCAAGTTTCCTGCACCATTCCAGGCCACCATCTTCATTTGCGACAAGAAGCGCGCCCCGGACAACCCGAAGGGATGCTGCCGCACCCGTGGTGGCGATGCGCTACGCCTCCGGCTGAAGGAGATGGTCGCGGAGCAGGGTCTTGAGGGCCAGGTTCGCATCTTCAAGAGCGGCTGCCTGGGGGTTTGCGCCCAGGGACCCGCCGCGATCGCCCATCCCAGCGGTGATTTGATCATGGGTATCCAGCCCGAGGATCTGCCCGAGATCCTGGAAGATCTGAAACCGTAAGTCCGGTTTACAACCACCCGCCAGGGCTTATCTTTGGGGCAGAGCCATCCGCTCATCGCACCGCAAAGGAGCCGCCATGTGCCTCGCCATTCCGGGCAAGGTTCTCGAGACCTACGAAGAGAACGGTCTGCCCATGGGCCGCATCGATTTCTCGGGTGCCCAGAACACCGCCTGCCTGTCGTACACGCCCGAGGCCGAGGTCGGTTCGTGGGTCATCGTGCACGCCGGCTTCGCATTGCAGATCCTGAACGAAGAGGAGGCGCAAGCCTCGCTGAAAGAGCTGACGCGGTTGGCTGCTTTCATGGAAGCCGACGCGGTGCAGGAAGAGGGCGGACCGAAGTCGTGAAGTACCTCGACGAATACCGCGATCCCGCACTCGCCCGACGGCTGCTGGACGAGATCCAGCGCACCGCCACCCAGCCCTGGGTGATCATGGAGATCTGCGGCGGTCAGACCCACTCGATCCTGCGCAACGGCATCGACCAACTGCTGCCCGAGACGATTGAGTTGGTCCACGGTCCGGGTTGCCCCGTCTGCGTCACGCCGCTGGAAACCATCGACCGCGCACTGGCCATCGCCGCGCGCCCCGAGGTGATATTCACCAGCTTCGGGGACATGCTGCGCGTGCCCGGCACCCGGGACGACCTGTTCCGCGTAAAGTCGCGCGGCGGCGATGTGCGCATGGTGTACTCGCCCCTGGAGGCCGTCCATCTCGCGAGAGAGAATCCCCAACGCGAAGTGGTATTCCTGGCGGTCGGCTTCGAGACCACGGCGCCGGGCAACGCGATGGCCATCCAGCAGGCCCGGGCCGAAGGACTGGAGAACTTCAGCGAGATCGTCAGCCATGTGCTGGTACCGCCGGCGATGGAAGCGATCCTGTCCTCTCCCACGAACCGCGTGCAGGGCTTTCTGGCCGCGGGCCACGTGTGCGCGATCATGGGTTGGAAGGAATACGAGCCGATCGCCGCGAAGTACGGCGTACCGATCGTGCCGACGGGATTCGAGCCGATCGACATCCTGGACGGAATCCTCAAGACCGTGCAGGCACTGGAAGCCGGCGATGCCACCGTGCACAACGCCTATCTGCGCGCCGTAAAAGAGCAGGGCAACCCTGCGGCCCGGACCGTGGTCGATGCGATTTACGAAGTCTGCGACCGGAAGTGGCGCGGCATCGGCACGATCCCCGGGAGCGGCCTGCGCATCCGCGACGAGTTGGCGGCTTTCGACGCCGAGAAGAAGTTCGATGTAGGCGGCATCAGTACCGAAGAGCCGGCCGTCTGCATCGCCGGCGAGATCCTGCAGGGGCTGAAGAAGCCCGACGAGTGCCCCGCCTTTGGCAAAGAGTGCACGCCGACGCATCCGCTGGGCGCAACGATGGTCTCCAGCGAGGGGGCCTGCGCCGCGTACTTCCGCTATTCACGGAAAGGTCTGTCGTGAGCGACGCCGCCAACATGGACGGATTCTCCTGTCCCCTTCCCATCCTCGAGCACGACACCGTGCAGTTGGCGCACGGCGCGGGCGGCAGTCTGTCGGCCGACCTGATCGACAAGATGATCGTGCCGCGGTTCTCGAACACGGTGCTGGATGCTTTGGAAGACCAGGCCGTGCTCACGCTGCCGGCCGGACGCGTGGCGTTCTCCACCGATACGTTCGTCGTCTCGCCGCTGTTCTTTCCCGGCGGCGACATCGGCGACCTGGCGATCAACGGCACGGTGAACGACGTGGCGATGAGCGGCGCCGAGGTGATCGCCCTGAGCGTGGGCCTGGTGCTCGAAGAGGGCCTGCCGATGGCCGACCTGCACCGCGTGCTGTGCTCGATGGAGGCGGCGGCGAAGAAGGCCGGCGTGAAGATCGTCACCGGGGATACGAAGGTCGTGGGCAAGGGCCAGGGCGACGGGATCTACATCAACACCTCGGGCATCGGCGTAGTGCCGGAGGGACTGAATCTCACGGCGAGCGCGCTACAACCGGGCGACAGGATCATCCTGAGCGGCACCCTGGCCGACCACGGCATGGCCGTGATGACGGTGCGCGAGGGGCTGAGTTTCCAAAGTGCGGTGGAGTCGGATTCGGCGCCGTTGAACGGATTGGTGAAAGCGGTTCTCGAGGCCTGCCCGAACGTGCGCACCTTCCGCGACCCGACGCGCGGCGGCGCGGCGACCACCCTGAACGAGTTCGCGCAGTCGAGCAAAGTGGGCATCAAGCTGGACGAAACCGTGATCCCGGTGCGGCCCGACGTGCGCGGCGCCTGCGAGATCCTGGGCATCGACCCGCTGTACGTGGCGAACGAGGGCAAGCTGATCTGCGCAGTGCCGGCCGGCGAGGCCGACGCGGTGCTGGCCGCGATGCAGGCGCATGAATTCGGCGCCGATGCGGTGGTCATCGGCGAGGTCGTGGCCGAACATCCGGGGATCGTTGCGATGCGCGGTGCGCTGGGCGCCGAGAGGATCGTGGATCGGCCGGTGGGATTGCAGTTGCCGCGGATCTGCTAGCCTTGCCAAGAGGATTTTCCACAAGGCATTCCGGGCCGCGACAGCACAGGCCGCCCCCTATCGGTACATCGATTTCACCGCGCCGAAGGTGCTGTGCCGCGTACTCGTTGGATTCTCGCAACAGATTGCGTTGGCGTAGATGCAGATCTCACCCGGCAGCCCGCCGTCCAGCAGATCGCTCCAGGCGCCGCCGCTCGAAATCCAGCTCTGGCCTCCGAGCGGTTGTCCGTTGACGACCAGGTCCGGACTCGAGTTGAAATTCGTCAGGAGATCAAAACCCACCGCGTAGTGGTAATCCCACGCAGCGCAGGCACAACCGCCACCGGCCATCTCGACGAAGATGTCGTACATGCCGGCACCGGAGATCTCGACGGTCGTGACGGGCGAGCTGCAGATCTCGGCACCCGGCACCCACGCGCCGCGCGCCTCATCCCAGTCGGCCTGGTCGAAGACTCCACGCACGTCGAAGGAAACCGGGACGTCGTCGACTCCGAACTTCATGTACATGTGCACGGCATCGACCGTGAAGCCTTCGGCGCAATTGCACAGATCCGGAGCCGCCCAGAAGGAGTAGCGGTACGATTCGACGCCGCCGATCCGGTCCGAAACCATGAATGCCGGGGTGGTGAGGTTGCCGACGAAGCAATCCTGCGCTTTCAGGGTCGTGGCGCCGGCGGGCAGCGCGGACTCGTCAATGCGGCGGATCTGCACAGCAGAGTCGGCGATCGCGGTCGTGGCCGGCAGCAGGATCAGCAGGATCAGCAGGATCGGAATCAAGGCTCTCATGCGGTCTCCCTCGGATTGAAAATCAAATTCCATGGTAACAAACCATGACATATAAGGTCAACGAAACAACGTAAGACGGAGGCTGCGCGGAAATCCCCAAACGAATTTTGCGCAACCCGGATCGTGTTCCGGCGTAGCTACCGAATCGCATTGCGGCGGGAATCGCTTTCCCGCTCCCCGTTTATCCCCTAGGATCGCTAGATGCTGAGAACCTTCATCCGCAGATTCACCGGCGTCCGGGATGACGAGATCCGTGTCGCGGGACTCTCGGCCCTCCTTTTCTTCGTGATCCTGTGTGGCTACTACATGGTCCGTGCGTTGCGCGAGGAGATGGGCCTGGCCGGCGGTGTGCGCAATCTACCGTGGCTGTACCTGGCGAATCTGGGCACGATGCTGGCTCTGGCTCCCGTCTTCGGCGCGGTAGCCACGCGCTGGGCGCGACGTACCTTCGTGCCGGGCGTCTATCTGTTTTTCCTGTCGAACATGATCGTTTTCTTCGTGTTGATGCACACCTTGCCCAAGTCGGCGGACGTGATGCTCGGGCGCGTGTTCTATATCTGGATCAGCGTGTACAACATGTGGGCGGTGTCGCTGTTCTGGGCCTTCCTGGCCGATGGACTGGGGTTGGAAAAGGGCAAGCGATTGTTCGGGTTCATCGCCGTCGGCGGCACACTCGGCGCCATTCTCGGCTCGGGGTTTACGGCCTTGATGATCGACGTCGTCGGACGCACAAACATCATCCTGGTTTCGGCCGGGTTCATGGGGTTGGCCGCATTCATTGTCCGCCGCCTTGCCGATGCGTTCGGATTCGACCAGCGTCCCGCAGTGGAGGTCGGCGAACCGGCCGAGTCCCGCGGGAACG
Organism: Candidatus Krumholzibacteriia bacterium; assembly: GCA_024762975.1. Lineage (GTDB taxonomy): Bacteria > Krumholzibacteriota > Krumholzibacteriia > LZORAL124-64-63 > LZORAL124-64-63 > JANTGJ01. The sequence goes on along the minus strand of JANTGJ010000096.1, from coordinate 7,944 downwards.
CCTGGAGCGGCATCCGGGAGTTCATCACCACGCCCTACCTGCTGGCCATCGGGCTGTACCTGTTCCTGTTCACGCTCTCGTCCACTTTCCTGTACTTCGCACAGGCCGAGATCGTCGATGCGGCGGGGGTCACCCGCGCGGACAAGGCCCAGATCTTTGCCAACATCGATCTGTGGACCAATCTCCTGACGCTGGCCGGGCAGATCTTCATTACCGGGCGATTGTTGAAGGCCTGGGGCACGGGGCGCGTACTGCTGATCCTGCCGTCGATTTCATTGCTGGGATTCGTCGCACTGGGGCTGTCGCCGATCCTGCCGGTGCTCGCGGTCTTCCAGGTTCTGCGCCGCGCCTCGAACTACGCCTTCATGCGGCCTGCACGCGAAACGCTGTACACGATTCTGGATCGCGACCAGAAGTACAAGGCCAAGAGTTTCATCGACACCTTCATCTATCGCGGTGGCGACCTGCTGGGGGCTTCGGCCTTCCGGGCACTGACCAGCCTGGGGCTGGGATTGGCGCCGATCGCTTTTATCGCCGCGGCGCCGGCGCTCCTGTGGGGGATCATGGGAGTTCATCTGGGCCGCAAGCAGAAACAGCTGGCCGTACAGGCCCTGTCCCCTGATACGGAAGGAATTCGGAATGAGCCAGACGAGACGTGATTTCGTGAAGACGACCGCCATCGGCGGCGCTGCGCTGGGACTGGCCGCACATCCGGGTTGCGCCACGTTGGGAAACATGTTCGGAAGCATCAAGCAGAAAAGGATCCTGATCCTCGGCGGAACCGCTTTCCTGGGCCCGGCCATCGTGAACCGGGCCCGGGCCAACGGCCACGAGGTAACGCTCTTCAATCGAGGTCGCACCAATGCCGATCTCTTTCCCGAGTTGGAAAAGCTGGTCGGGGATCGCGACGGCAACCTCGAGGCGTTGAAGGGTCGCGACTGGGATGTGTGCATCGATACGAGCGGCTACATCCCGCACATGGTTCGCGATTCGGCCGAACTGTTGAAGGGGCACGTGGGCCAGTACATCTTCGTGTCGACGATTTCGGTTTACGGCGACTTCGTCCAGAAGGGCATCGATGAAAATTTCCCGGTCGGTACGCTGACCGCCGAGCAGATCGCTGCCGCACGAACCATGCGCGACATCACCGGCGAGAATTACGGGCCGCTGAAGGCGCTGTGCGAGCAGGAGGCACAGAAAGCCTTCCCGGGCGCAGCGTGCAACATCCGCCCCGGCCTGATCGTCGGCCCGATGGATCGCAGCGATCGATACACCTACTGGCCGGTACGCATCGCCAAGGGCGGCGAGGTGTTGGCGCCCGAGGGTCCCGATACGCCGACGCAGATCATCGACGTGCGTGACCTGGGCGAGTGGATCGTGCGCTGCGCCGAACGTGATACGAACGGAGTCTTCAACGCGACCTCCAGGCCCTATGCAGTTACGATGGGGAGCCTGCTCGAGGGTTGCCGGAAGGCCTCCGGTTCGGACGCGACATTCACCTGGGCCGACGCAAAGTTCCTCGAGGCACAGGAAGTCGCGCCATGGAGCGACCTGCCGGTGTGGCTGCCGTTGGACGGCGAGAACGCCGGCCACCCCTTCGTGAATGTGGATCGCGCCGTGAAAGCCGGCCTGAAGTATCGCACCGTCGAGACCACGGCGGCCGACACGCTGGCCTGGTGGGCAACTCTGGACCCGGAACGCCGCGATGCGCCGACCCGGTCGGGACTGAGCTCCGAACGCGAGGCTGAGGTCCTCAAGGCATGGCACCAACAGAACGGATAGCTCGATGAAAATGGTCTGCACCTACTGCAGCGGACCGAAACGCGACGACGGCGGGCTCCTGCCGGCCGTCGATCGCTATCTCAGCGCTCGGATCCGGGACCTCGCCGAACGTGCCGTCGAGCAGGGCGACGAGTTCCGCATCCTCTCGGGGCGCTACGGCCTGATTGACCTCCAACAACCATTGCCCTGGTATGATCACCTGTTGCAGGCGAACGAGGTCCCCGGGTTGGCCGAGACCACGGCGGATCTGCTGGCCCACCTGCGTCCCGATACCGTCGAGTACCACACCGCCGATCCGGAGCACGCCCTGGCGGTAGCTCCCTACCATGCCGTCATCGAAACGGCCTGCCGGTTGGCGCGGATCCCCCTGCGGGTACTACTTTTGGCCGGCGATCCCGACTGAGCTTGTCTCCAGATCGAAAGTGCATCGATGATCCTGCTCGACCGTCCCTACGTATCGGATTACCTGCTCGATTTCGTCAACTCAGGCCGTACGACGACCGTGACCACCGAGGCGTCCCTGGAGATGGGCCTGAAGTTGGGTCCCCATGTCCTGGACGAGCCGAAGGCGGCGACCCTCCTGCGCGCCGCGTTGTCGAGGGACCGGCTGAAACTGTACACGAACTCGGAAAACGCTTTGGGCTGGGTGGCACGGAACCTGGCCGGCACCGGCCTGCCCGAGATGATGGACGGATTCAAGGACAAGGCGCTTTTCCGTCGGCTGACGGCGCCGCTCTACCCCGGCTACGAGTGTCTGGAAGTACCCTACGGCGATCTGGATTCGCTCGCCGCTGATACGTTGACGTATCCTTTGATCTTCAAGCCGGCGGTCGGATTCTTCAGCGTGGGCGTCCGGCGTGTCGCTTCGGCCGCCGACTGGCCGGCCGCTCTCGAAGCGCTGCGCACCGAACTGGATGGCTTCGCGAACGTCTACCCGCAGCAGGTCCTGAACACGCAGACCTTCGTTGTCGAGCCCTACGTCGAGGGTATCGAATATGCTTTCGACGCCTACTACGACGCCCGGGGCACCCCCGTGCTGTTGGGCCTGCTGGAGCACGACTTCAGTTCCGACGACGATGTCGGGGACCGCGTCTATACCACCTCACCCGATCTGATCCGCACGTATCTGGATGAGTTCACGAACTTCCTGAAGCGCATGGGTGAGCTGGTCGGCGCGCGGCATATTCCGGTTCATGTCGAGGTGCGCATCACGCCCGAGGGGCGGATCTTCCCGATCGAAGTGAACCCGCTGCGTTTCGGTGGCTTCTGCACGACGGCCGACCTGACCGCGCATGCGTACGGCTTCAATCCCTACCTGTACTATCTCGAGGGAGAGCGGCCGGACTGGGAGACGATCTTCGCCGGACGCGAGGGAAAGACGTACGCGCTGATCGTGCTGAACAACTCGACGGGCCATGCGGTCGAGGAGATCGAATCGTTCGACTACGAGGCGCTGCGAGCACGGTTCACGAAGGTGCTGGATCTGCGGCCGATCGATCATCGGCGATTCCGGCTATTCGGGTTTGTCTTTCTGGAGACGGATGAGGAAACGCGGGACGAACTGGAGTGGATTCTCCATTCCGATCTGCGGGAATTCGTGGCGATCCGGTAGCGGCGTCCGTGCCCCGGCAGCGGAGCGTTCCGTGCCGGCGCCCCGCAACAGCCGCGCTGGCGTATGAATTGCTCGCCCGGCGTCATGGCGCAACGAACCCTTCAGATCCTCTGGACCACCGATCCGCCCCCGGCCCGCCAGTTGCGCCGCGAGGGGTATCACATACTGCACCAGGACCGGCTCGCTCAGCAGATCCGTACATGCCGCTCCGCCGGGAGCCGGCGCTCGAGCCTCAAGAATCCGGCCCACAGGATCGTCGACCACTTCCGCCGCCATCCTCGCGTGGCGGTCCTCGAGGTGAGGCTGGATCGGGGAACCGATTTCCACCTGCTCTATGCCTACGTCGTCGAGCCGGCCTACCGCCACGGCTGCACGCTGTTGATCGGCGCCCAGATCAGCGAAGATCAGATCGCCACCACGGCATCCGCTACCGAACCTTTCTGGGGGTACGCCTGGTCCCGCGAGCGGTTGCTGCACCTGCTGGACCTGGGCCGAACACCGGTGTCGGTGGAGATCCCCGACACTGTCCCCTTCTGGCGTCGCTGGTGGAACCGACTGTCGCGTTCGGGCGACCGCATCGAAGAGGGCGAGCGCCTGGATGCGCAGCAGATGGCCGCCGTGCGCGCCGGCGATGGCGTGGTGCAGATCATCGCTCCGGCGGGCAGCGGCAAAACCACGGTGCTGATTCGGCGCGTACAGGAATTGCGGGACCGGGGCACCGCGCCCGAGCACATCCTCTGCATGTCGTTCAACCGGAATGCGAAGGTGGAGATGTCCGAGCGTCTGGAGCGGGCCGGCCTGGCCGGGGTCGTGGTGCGCAGCTTCCATGGGATGGGGCGCGAGATCCTGCAGCAGGAGGGGAGGCTGAGAAAGCAGCTGGGCGAGTTGCCGGACGCAGACCTCCAGGGACTGCTGGACGGTCTCCCCCGCACGCCCGGCGACAGGTTGAACTGCGCCGACGCGCGCACCCTGATCAGCGAATTCAAGCTGGCGCAGATGATCCCGCCCGAGCGAGCTTGCCATCCGCTGTACACCGCCTACGAAGACGACCTGCGCCACCGCGATCAACTGGATTTCGACGACCTGATCGCCCGCAGCGTCCGCCTGTTGCAGACCGACGCCGCGGCGCGCCACCGCTGGCAGCAGCGCTTCGACCGCGTCCTGGTCGACGAGTACCAGGACATCGAGCCTGCGCAGGCCCTGCTGGTCGGCATCCTGGCCGCGCCGCAGGACTCGCTCTTCTGCGTCGGCGACGAGGACCAGTGCATCTATGCGTGGCGGCGGGCCACCGTCGAGCGGATCATCGAACTGGACCAAGTCTACCCCGGGCTGGAGCGGTATGCGCTGATTCGTAACTACCGGTGTGGGCGGCGGATCACGACGGCTTCGCGGCGGTTGGTGGAGCACAACCGGGTGCGGTTCCGAAAACCGCTGCTGTCAGGGGCGTCCCTGCGCGGGCACATCACGGCTGTGAGCACCCCCGACCGGCCGGCCGGCGCCGCACTGGTGGCTTGGGCGTTGAGTGACGCCGAGCCCGGATCGGTGGCGGTGCTGGCGCGGACGGACCGACTGCTACAGGAGGTGCGTGACGCGTGCGAGCGGGACGGAGTTTCGCTGGAGGGGATCGAACTGAGCACGATCCACGGGGCCAAGGGCTGCGAGTGGCCCAGGGTCATTCTTTACGGCGTCGACGAGGGGCAAGCGCCGCATGCGGCTTCGCTCAAAGAGGGCGAGATCGAGGCGGAGCGGCGGTTGTTCTATGTGGCGCTGACTCGGGCGATGGAGAGGTTGGAGATCGTCTGTACTTTGGGGAGGGAGAGCCGGTTTCTGGAGGAAGCGCGGATCAAGGTCAACAGGGCCTAGCTACCGCTGGAGTCGGTGAATGCGGTCGATTCAAAGGAATGTTTTGCACCGCGGCATTTTTGGGCTACTTGCCAGCGTCTCGTGCCGGGCGGGTCGGGCTGGTGGCACTGAGTGTCGATCATATCCAACTCGGAAGCGTTGACAAGTTGGGCAGTTCAGAGCAGAATTCCGAGCTATGGAGCTTCTCGAATACTTGAAACGATCTGAGGGCAAGACCCTCGAATTCAAACGCGACCTGTCATCGCCGGATGGCGTCCTGCGCACGATCACAGCTTTTACGAACACTGCAGGCGGGGTCCTGCTGATCGGCGTCGAGGACAAGACCAAGAATGTCCTGGGTGTATCGAAGCCCCTTAGCATGGAGGAGCGGCTGGCAAATCTCATCAGCGACCGGATTCAGCCTCGCCTCGTTCCTGAGCTGGAGATCCTCCCTTGGCGCAAGACCCATATTCTGGCCGTGCAGATCCACCCCAGTTCTGTACGCCCCCATTCTCTCCGATTCAAAGGCGGTGAGGAGCGTGTCTACGTCCGAGTCGGCTCGACAAACCGAGTGGCGGACCAGGCCATAATCGATGAAATGGGAAGGACTGTCCGAAGCACCGGATTCGATGAGGAAGCAATGCCGGAATTGAACTCGGAAGCTCTCGACTTCAGAGTAGCTTCCGAGTCGTTTGCGCAGATTCGCAAGCTTAAGCGAGCCGATCTCGTCAATCTGAACCTGCTGACTTCTCACCAGGGACGCAAGGTTCCCACCATTGGCGGAATCCTCCTGTTTGGCAAAGACAGAGAGAAGCATTTCCCGGACGCCTGGATACACGTAGGGCGTTTCAAGGGAAAGACTCGCAGTAAGATCATCGACCAGAGGGAGCTGCGCGGCTATCCCGTCGATGCCATCTCCGAGGCCATCGACTTCGTCCAGAAGCACTCGCTCATGGCTGCGGACATCGGGAAGGTCAAACGCAAGGATCGCTGGAGCATTCCACCCATTGCCGTGCGTGAGGCACTGATCAATGCCGTCGTCCATGCCGATTATTCCCAGCGCGGGGCACCAATTCGCCTCTCCCTCTACGACGATCGTATGGAAGTGGAGAGTCCGGGATTGTTGCCCTTCGGCCTGACCGTCGAAGATCTACAGCAAGGCGTGTCCAAGCTCCGCAATCGAGTCCTCGGCCGGGTCTTCCATTCCCTCGGGCTAATCGAGCAATGGGGTAGTGGAATCGGACGAATGACCGACGCTTGTCGCGAAGCGGGATTGGCCGACCCGGTTCTCGAGGAGATCGGCACGCATTTCCGTGTCACCGTCTCCACGGTGCCATACACCGAGCCTACCGTGGATGAAAAGGACCAAGCCATTCTCGACGCTCTGTCGAGCGATGAGGGCCACATGACGAGCGAGGTTGCCAAGCAGATTGGCCTATCGACCCGAGCTACACGAACTCGATTGGCGAAGCTGGTGGAGCGCGGCCTAGTTAGAGAAGTAGGGACGGGGCCAAAGGATCCGAAACGCAAGTACTACCGAGTAGATTGAAAGAACACATCTCAACCAACAAGACTGAGACAACTATGGATTGCTTCATCAGCTACAGCCACACGGATTCTTCGATGGCCAAGAAGATCCACCAGTCACTAACAGATTTGGGAATCTCTGCATTCTTGGCGGAGATATCTTTGAGGGGCGGAGATGACTGGTCTGATGAAATCTGGTCCAATTTACGCGGCTCCCAATACGTCGTATTCCTGGCAAGCGAAGCATCTTGCCGGTCTCCCTTTGTTCTTCAAGAGCTTGGAGGGGCGAGGTACGACAAGAAGAAGATCATCCCTGTGGTTTGGGACATGTCGCCTTCGAATCTTCCTGGCTGGGTGAACCAATCTCATGCTGTGGACTTACGAGGGAAAGACCCGTCAGCAGCAATCGAGCAGTTCACCGGAGCGTTGGCTGAACTCAAGGACGGGAACTGGGACCTACTTAAAGTCATCCTGGCCGTGGTTGCGTTTGTTGTCCTCACTTTAGCGATAGCTCAAATAGCCACGAGAAAACCTACAGAGGATGAAGATCCATTGGCTTGCCCTAACTGCACCCGGGGCGGAACAGTGTTTCGGATGAGCCCCGTGCCGCCTGACTTCAAAGAACTTGTTGGTGCCACTCATGAATGCACCAATTGCGGGTTTAAAACCACTTTGGCTTCTGCTTGACCCGGTCACAGCTGAGGATCAATCGAAGCTCGGCAACGCCTGTTTTTGAGTGAGTTTTGCGCACCAGGACCGCACCAAAGCTGTGGAGGGATTCGGGCTGTCGCCCCATTTGTCAGGCAATCAGCATTATTTCAAAGAGTTATGGCCATACGACATAGTCGCCATACCGGAAATTGCACTGAGGAAATACCAATCAAACACCCCCCAGCCACACCAGCCCGTCTCACCCCATCTCCACCACCCGCGCCACCGCGCCGCCGCATTCCAGACATTGCCCCTGGAGAATCAGGTCGCCTTTCTCGACACGCCCCGACTGCAGTTGCATCGAAACCAGCCGGGGACAATGGCCACAGTAGACGGTGTTGAGCACCAGTACCTGCTTCGTGGTATCCAGGGATTCCCAGATTCGCCGGGCCTGAGGCGTGAAGCTCGGCTCTTGACCGGATGCTCCGCCGTCGGTCGGGGCGGGCGACTCGATCTCTTCGAATTCGTCC